>NZ_CP186485.1:1914738-2233862 GCF_049348705.1 Candidiatus Paracoxiella cheracis
CGAATGCTTGATCGGGTTGGTGCTTAGATAATTGTAATTGTGCTTGCAAGATTTGTTTTTCCACCTGCTGCGCTGGTGTAAGCACGCTATCACTCATGTCATTTAATAAATTTTCTGCAGCTTGAATTTTGCGATCTTGGGTTAAACGATCGGCGGCTAGCAATAAATATTCCTGTTTCTTTGCGCCCTGTGATTGGGCCGCTAATTGAATATAATCATTAGCTGAGAGTGTAGGTTGATTGTTCGCTGCGCCATATCGCGGACCGACGTGTGCACAGCTCGCTAAAAGGGCAACGCTACAGAATAGTAAGGTAACCAGCCATCGGGAGGGTCTTTGCTTCATGGGCAAAGTCTATCGTAGACTAGGGCTGCCAACAAGATGGCAATGGTTATTTAAGGAGTCAGTAGAGTGAAACAGCCTGGGCGCTTATATCTCGTTGCTACCCCCATCGGTAACTTAGACGATATGACATACCGTGCAGTCGCGGTGCTGAAAGAGGTCGACCTCATTGCTGCTGAAGATACCCGGCACAGCCAAAAATTGCTTAGATATTATGATATTACAACGTCTACACTTTCCTTGCATGAGTTTAATGAAAAGGCTCGCTCTGCAGAATTAATCAAAAGGTTACAGGCGGGTACCGATATTGCATTGATTTCCGATGCCGGGACCCCTTTGATCAGTGATCCAGGCTATCGATTAGTAGAAGCCGCGCATCGGGCGAGTATCCAAGTTATCCCGATTCCAGGCGCTTGTGCAGCGATCGCGGGATTAGTTGCCTCCGGGTTGCCAACCGATCAATTCGTTTTTGCAGGGTTCCTTCCCGCCAAAGGTGCCGTGCGAAAAAAGCGTTTGGAAGAATTTATAAACGAATCACGCACCCTGATTTTTTACGAATCCGTTCACCGCATAGTAAATTTAATTGCGCTATTGAACGACGTGTTTGGTGGCGACAGACTTGCAACGGTTGCTCGTGAACTGACAAAAACGTTTGAAACGATTCATCAATCTAAATTATCGGATTTAAAAACGTGGTTTGAAGAAGATTCTAATCAGTCAAAGGGGGAGTTTGTCGTCATAGTGCAGGGTGCGAGTAAAAAAATTGAGAAGTCACAGGAAGAAAATAAGCGGTTACTTGAGATTTTATTAGCTGAGCTACCGCTGAAACAGGCAGTTTCATTAGCGATACAGATTACTGGTGAAAGCCGAAAGCCTCTATATTCATTGGCCTTAGAGATACAAAAAAACGCCCGATGAATCGAGCGTTTTTTGAGAGTTAATTATTTTATTGCTCTTCAAGCGCCTCTTCAACAAAATTGCTTTCACGAATTTCGTGAGTCATTCGGTTGTTGTTCACGCGTTCGCGTAAATCTTTTCCAGGTTTGAAGTGCGGTGTATATTTTGCGCTTGTAAAAACACGATCACCCGTTTTTGGATTGTGTGCTTTTCGTGGTGGACGATAGTGCAAAGAGAAACTACCAAACCCACGTATTTCAATTCGATCACCACTACCAAGACTGTTGCTCATTCGTTCAAGAATGTGATTTACGCTGAGCTCAACATCTTTAAGAGATAAATTCTCTTGGCGGCCCGCAATTCGATTGATCAACTCTGACTTAACCATATACCTATCGCCCTATGTTATTGATTCAATTTGGATAGACATTATACAAACTTTCTAGCCCGAGGTCACCCCTATATTGTTGATTTTTATAATTCTTAGCTAATGTGATAGCGGGAATGATACGCATAAATGCTTGCCCGTTCTAGGGAGTTTCTGGCTGTCCAGATAAACTTCCTGGCCCCGTAGTGTGAGTATCCCATCGGATAACCACTGCAAAACCTGTGGATAAACTGTGTGTTCGAGCTTATGAACACGCTGACTCAAGCTTTCCTCGTGATCATCAGGGGTGACTGTTAGGCGGGCTTGGCAGATGATAGGCCCTCCATCCACCTCCTCGGTGACGAAATGAATGCTCACGCCGTGCTCTTTGTCTCCTGCCTCCAGTACCCGCCTGTGGGTTTCAAGCCCAGGATATTTTGGCAGCAGTGAAGGATGGATATTGATCATGCGGCCTTGATAGTGCTTCACAAAATCGCTGCCCAGCTTTCGCATGAATCCCGCGAGTACCACGACCTTTGGGGTGTATTGATCAATCCCTGCTTGTAGTGCCTCTTCAAAGTCTGCTCGGCTGGAATAGTCTTGATGCGAAATGATTTGGGTTGGAATGCCCGCCTCTCTAGCTCGGGTTAATCCGTAGGCATTGGCGCGGTTGCTAATTACCGCACGAATGTCGACAGGCAGCCCCTTTTTCGTGGCATCGATGATGGCCTGTAGGTTTGTGCCTTGTCCAGAAATCAAAATGACGATGGGTAATTGGCTCATGGTTTAATCCATCAAGACGCTGGGTTTCTCATTGTCAGAAGGTGCAATGTGACCCATTCTCCACGCTTTTTCTCCGAGAGTCGCTAATAATTCGAGTGTTCTATCGACATCATTTGGATTGATACAAATGACCATCCCAACACCCACGTTGAATGTGCGCACCATTTCTTCTGGTGCGACATTTCCCTCTTGCTGTATCCACTCAAAAATCTTTGGATATTCCCAACTATCGACATTGATAATGGCTTTTGTTTTGGGTGGCAGCACGCGAGGAATATTTTCAATGAGACCGCCACCAGTGATGTGGGCGATAGCATGCACATCAATTGTCTTAATGAGTTTTAGAATAGGCTTAACATAAATTCGTGTAGAGGTTAATAGTTTTTTCCCAAGCGTAGTATTTTCGAAGGGTTCTGATAAGTTTATTTTATGTCGATCGATTATTTTTCGAATTAATGAATAGCCGTTGGAATGTGGCCCAGAGGATGCGATCCCGATCAGTGCATCATTAACCCGCACCTTACTGCCATCTATAATTTCTGTTTTCTCAAGAGCCCCAACACAAAATCCCGCGAGGTCATATTCGTTAGTTCTATAAATTCCTGGCATTTCTGCTGTTTCACCACCAATTAATGCAGCACCAGCGAGCTCACAACCTTTGCCAATACCTTTGATGATCGACTGTGCTTGTTTAAGATCGAGCTTGCCAGTGGAAAAATAATCCAAAAAGAATAAAGGCTCAGCACCAGAAGTTACGATGTCGTTTGCACACATGGCAACGAGGTCAATGCCGATGGTGTCATGATGATTCAGGGCAACGGCTAGTTTTAATTTAGTGCCAACACCGTCGGTCCCAGATACTAAAATAGGGTTTTTATAATGATTGGGAATTTCAAAGAGTCCGCCGAATCCGCCGAGGTTGCCGATAACGCCGGGGCGATGCGTGCGTTTCACCGTATCTTTGATGTTCTCAACAAACTCATTCGCCTGTTCGATATCAACACCGGCGTCTTGGTAGCTTAGTGGTTTTCGGTTTTTGTTTGTCATGGAGGGCATTATACAGCAAATGATTCAAATTGCTTGCTCTTCTTAGAGTGTGCTCCTCGTGATGGGGTTCAGTTTCTTGCCAGCATGAGACATCTCTAGTCGCCCAGGGCTAACAGATTGGCAATTTCAAGGGGCTTTGTTGCCTAACCTCACGGCTTTGTCTGTGTCGCAAAATTTAGGCGCAACGATAACTCGCCGGCATTCCTAGCCGTGTCATTTTATTTAACACACCACAACCGATCATTGATTCGATTTTTTGCCGTACAAAATCTCGAGCATGTAACGTACTACCCAATATTCTTTTGTAGCGTTGAATCGCCAACTCTGAATAATTCCGATAACCGTATTGTCTTATTCGTTGCCAAGCCATTCGGCCCAATGCTTTTAGTTGCTTAACATTACCATTACGTTGTGTATGATTATTTTTATCATAAACAGCATCACTATCAGGCGGCATTATTATAGCGGCTCCTTTAAAGTAATTTGATAATATTTCATAAACAGGATTCTTATCGTAGGCACCATCGGCGCTGACATGGCCCACTTTGCAAGTAAGTTGCTTTGATAACGTTGCAACGCTTTGGCAATCCGCCGTAAAGCGATCCGTTAAATCATTACCATGAATAATATGTTTATTATCAACGGCTATATGCAATTTACGCCAACTCCGTTTGGCTGATAATGTATATGTTTCCTGATGCCATTCACCTCTGCCAAACCGTTTTAACCCAGTGGAGTCAAGGGCGATAGCCACAACGCTTTTATCTGCCGATTCCGTTTTCCTGTAACGAGGCGACTGAATAGTTAAAAGCGCTAACCGTTTTGACAAGCAACTGTAATCCGGTGATTTTATATTAAGGGCTTTCATCTTGAAAATTGAATTCATAAACCCTTGACATTGCCTCAACGCTAAACGAAAAACTTGCCGAATTTCATGGCACGTAATGATCGCAAGATCCGTGAACTTTTGGGGTGCGCCTTTGCCATCATACACACGATCTTTTTCATACCACGAATGAATAATATCATCGGATATCCAGATTTCAATATTGGCACGATTGCGTAATGCATTATTATATTCACGCCAATTGCTCACCTTGTATTTCTGCTTGGGAATCGTCCAGCCTTTTTTGTTTGGATATTTATTTGGCATATGAACCGCCTTCTGCTTGAAAACCCTGGGGTGCTGATTATAATATAGACAGCAAAAATTACATAGATTGTTCATGTTTTAGTTAGGCAACAAAGCCAAATGGACACACGAAACCGCTATTACAAGGTTCTCGCTACCCTTTCGGGTATCGTCGTCATGGGTATAATTGCAATTTGGGTCTAAGAACCTGTTCTCTTTGCTGCAATTGTTTTTTATAGGTGTATTAGGCCGTTCTCAAATAATTTGATCAGAAGCTGATGTTTCGTTGAGCATGAAAATTTATTTTTGAGCACAAAAAAATGGTTCTCAACTGTGCGCTGAGATAAATTAAGCAATTTTCCTGTTTCACTCGCTGTTTTACCATTGATATACCAATATAATATTTCCGACTGTCTTTTCGACAACTTAATTAATTTCGTAGATATAGAACCAGAATCATGCTCGAAAGGATTACCACATTTATTCATTTTGAACATATTATTGACTTTTCTAACCACTTTATCCTTTGATTTCATATCGAGTGTGGATTTAAATGGTTTTATTCTTTCCTTGATCTTACTGATATTATTTATAAAGTAATTACCGAACATTTTAAGTATGTTAAACTCTTTCAGATAATGTTGATTGCTCTTGATGTTATCAGACAACTGTACTCCAAACGTATGTCGGTGTAATTTAGGCATTATTTTGTCGTACTTTATCTCTAATATCGTAAATAAATGGCCGTGCCCATTATTTTCAAGGGATTCGTTAAGACACTGAAGATCAGGGCGATTTATTATCATGAGGTCGTGAAGATAGCAGCCAGGTTTTGGAAAAGTAATAAAACTCAAATTTGTCTTGTCATATCCCAATAAATCAAAATCGATAGCATCTCGATAAACATTTTTATCGCTCATTAACAGCACACTTTCTCCATTTTGATCTATTTCGACATATTTATAAAAAGTAATCCTAAAATTCGCGAACAACGGTCGGCATAACTCTTGAACACGAGGGGTTAGATCGAGCATGCTTTCTGCCGAATTGGCTATATAAAAATCTTTTGCCTTCATACATTTCATCCGATTAATTATCATGACAAACTGACAATCTACGTATAAATACGTATTAAATTAGTATACCTACACGTTGCAAATATGTACACTCACAAGGAATAAAAATATTCATACTTAACAAATGGAGGGGGCTAATATTTTAATCACAGCGTAAAAAATTCTTACTGAGACAATATTAGCCGATACCAATATTAGAGGATTTTTTTAATTTATTCAGATATATAGACAGCAAGCAGCGAACTATGCGCAAAAATACTCATGAATTTAATTCGTTATTTACTTTCTGATATGGATTGTTCGTGACGCGGTTTGCGTGAGTCGCGGATATGCTGACAATAAGGACATATCTTGCTGGTTTGTTCTTCAACCGTTAATGGACTCCGACACGCATAACATTGTGTAGTAGCGGTTTCATTTAATTTTGTATCGACAGCAACACGATGATCAAAAACAAAACATTCACCATGATAATGCTCACCACCGCATTTCTCAAAGTAACTTAGAATACCGCCGTCGAGCTGATAGACGTTTTTAAATCCTTTTTTACGCATTAATTCAGCTCCTTTTTCACACCGGACCCCCCCCGTGCAAAACGTTACAATTGGCTTTTCTTTCATCCAAGCGGGCAATAAATCAACTGCATCGGGGAAGCCACGGAACGTTTCTAGATTTAAATCAATGGCCTCATCGAAAGTACCTAACGCCACTTCGTAATCATTTCGTGTATCGAGTACAACCATGTCGCGCTTTTCTTCATACCAACGTTTAAATTCTTCCGGTGATATTCTTGGAGCTGTTTCATGTTCGGGTTTGATTTCCTCTCGACCCATGGAAATAATTTCTTTCTTTACTCGGACTAACATACGGGTGAATGGTTTATAGTCTGAAACGCTTTCTTTGTACACAAGACCTTGAAAAGACTCAAAAGATTCTAAATATGCTTTATACGCTTCGATATCGTCATGCAATCCCGCCAAGATTAAATTAATCCCTTCCAGGCTTAGCAATATCGTACCCTTTAAATTGCATTGCATCGCTTCTTCACGCAACGCGATACGCAACTTGGGCAAGTCATTTTCAGTTAAGGTTACGAATTTATAAGCAGCGATATTGATGATGTTCATTATTTCTCTCGATAACTCATTAACGCATGTGTTTGCGCAGTCGGATAAATCTTAATTTCACGCACGTCCACGTGTGGTGGACGAGTCGCACAAAATACAACCGCTTCAGCCACATCCTCGGGCGACAACGGTGTTAAACCTTTGTAAACGGCGTCAGACTTTTCTTGATCACCACTAAAACGAACGTTAGAAAATTCTGTACGAACCATGCCAGGATCCACCGAACTCACTCGTATAGGCGAGTCATAAATATCCATTTTTAATCCTTCACTTATCGCTTTTACAGCAAATTTTGTGGCACAGTAAACAGCACCCCCCTGATAAACTTGATGAGACGAAATCGAGCCAATGTTTATAATATGTCCTTGATTACGCTTCAGCATAGTTTGCAACACCAATCGTGTGACGTAAAGCAGACCCTTTACATTGATATCAATCATGGTTTCCCAATCATCGAGCTTGCCAGTTTGAATTTTATCAAGCCCCAATGCCAACCCCGCATTGTTCACTAGCACGTCGATCACCTGCCACTGTGAGGGCAATTGGCTTAGTGCGTGCTCAACGGCATCGGCATCGCTGACATCTAACGTAACTAGATGAATATCAACGCCATATCGCCGTTGTAAATCATTTCCCACTTCAGTCAATTTATCTTCACGACGCGCACAGAGGAGTAGTCTTGCACCGATCTTGGCAAATTCCTCGGCGCATGATCGACCAATACCACTTGAGGCGCCCGTAATAAACACGCACTTGTCATTAAATTTCACAGATCGATCCTCTGCTCACTATTTTAGGCGGGGCAGTATAGCATATTTCTTGTAGAGTGAGGACTTACCTTCTCTAGCGCTACCAAAGGATATAAGCTAAACTCGGCAGCATGAGACTGTTTCTTAAATTTTGCCTTTGTTTACTCTTGAGCGGGGTGCTCGCGGGTTGCACAAGGCACCCGACAGATCCAAACGATCCTCTTGAGCCGTTTAACCGTGCGATGTTTGCTTTCAACATGGGTGTGGATCATATGATTTATCGTCCCGTCACGAAAGTATACACCACCATCGTTCCCCCTCCCTTACAGCGAGGCGTCTCCAATGTTTTCTCTAATCTCGGGGAGTTAACCACCATCCCTAACGACCTTTTGCAAGGCAAATTCAAATATATGTTCATGGATTTTTGGCGTTTTGTCATTAATTCCACGATTGGTTTAGGTGGCTTATTTGATGTTGCAACACGAATGGGTTTACTCAAACATTACGAAGATTTTGGCATGACACTTGCTTATTATAGCGATAAAAAAACATCGCCTTATTTCGTATTACCCTTCATTGGACCCATCACATTGCGCTCAGCTATCACACAACCTCTTGATTATTACACCGGTCCTTGGCCCTATATGCACCCAGATAGTTTCCGTTATAGCATGCTCGGGTTGAAGTGGTTGAATATTCGTGCAGGATTAATGCCCGCTAATAAATTAATCGACACCGCGTTTGATCCGTATGCATTCATGCGCAGCGCTTATATGCAGCGTCGCATGCAGATGATTCATAATAACGAGCATGATTATGAGCCCGGCAAGGCAAAGCCCTATCAGGAAAGTTGGATTACAATTAGCGAACATGCACATGCAGCTCCGTTAAATGAATCCACTAACAGCGATAATAAATCCGCCAATAGCAATAATAGTAACAACGATACGCAAAAAACTGTGAAAAAATAATGTTTCACATTGTGTTATATCAACCTGAAATTCCCCCAAATACTGGTAACATTATACGTTTGTGCGCAAATACTGGCGCCAAGCTACATTTGATTCATCCCTTGGGCTTTAATTTAGATGAAAAACAAGTAAAACGAGCTGGATTGGATTATCACGATCTTGCCGATGTAAAAGAATATCAAAGTTATCATGATTTTTTAGAACGCCTGAAGCCAAGAAAAATTTTTGCCTGCACGACTAAAGGCCAACAAAATTACGCAAACGTAAATTATGCACCCGGTGACGTTTTGTTATTGGGGCCTGAAACACGGGGTTTGCCGGACGATATGTTAGCTGAGTTTTCTGAATCTCAAAAAATCCGCATCCCGATGCGATCCACCACGCGTAGCTTAAATCTATCGAACGCAACCGCCATCATTTTATATGAAGCCTGGCGACAACAGAATTTCAAGTAGTTCCTAATTGAAATTCATTAATTACGATTCGGATTTTGGAGTGCGTTCTAATAACTCTTTCACGGCAACGCGCGGATTTAAATGATCGTGCAAAATGCGGTAAACTTGAGTGACGATAGGCATTTCAACGCCATATTTTTGGGATAGTTCATAAACCTGCTTAGCGTTATAAAGACCCTCAACCGCTTGCCCGATTGCTTTTTCTGCGCTCTTAAAATCAATACCTTCACCCAACGCCAAACCAAAACGACGATTACGCGACTGATTATCCGAGCATGTTAAAATCAAATCACCAACACCCGCCAAACCCACTACGGTTTCTTGCTGACCACCAAGCGCAATACATAAACGACTCATTTCTGCTAAGCCTCGTGTGATCATTGCACATCGTGAGTTAACACCCAGTTTCATGCCATCATTAATGCCCGCTGCAATAGCTAACACATTTTTAATAGCGCCACATAACTCGATACCGATCATGTCCTTATTGCGATAAATGCGAAAACGTTTGTTATGAAAACGCTCAATCAAATCCTGCGCAAAAATTTCGTCGTTGCTGGCCAAACTCACTGCGGTCGGTAATCCAGCCGCCACTTCTTTGGCATAGCTCGGGCCCGCGATGACAGCGATCGGTAATGATTTTCCAAAAACAGCTTCAACCACTTCGTGCAGAAGTTTATTAGATGGATCCAAACCTTTTGTCGCCCACGCAAGTCGTGTGGCTTTGCCATTTCGATGAGATTTCACATTCGCAATACATTTACCAAAAGCATGGCTCGGCACCACCACTAAAATATCAGTCACACTCTCTAAGACTTCACCTAAATCGTGATACACCGAAATGTTTTCAGGAAAAGGATGATCGGGAATGTAACGAGAATTAACTCGATCCGCCTGGATTTGTGTAACCAGTTCAGCATCGATATCCCAAAGGCGTACGGTTTGATTATTGCGCGCTAACAAAAGAGCGAGCGCTGTCCCCCAGGAACCCGCGCCTAAAACAGCTATTGGAGAATCAACCTGTTTCACTTATTCCTCTTCTAATGAACCGTACCTTCTTCATCGCTGCCACCTTGCTGAGACTGCTCGTGCTGTTGATACAAGGCATCAAAATTTACCGGCGTCAAATACAACTGCGGAAATCCACCGCGGACAACGGCATCGGTCACCGCCTCACGCGCATAAGGATATAAAATATTCGGGCAAAAACTGCCTAACATCGGGCGCAATTGATCTTCAGGAAAGTTTTTAATTGTGAAAATTCCAGCTTGCTTGATTTCAACCAAAAATATGGTCTTCTCTTTCATTTTAACCGTCACTGTGACCGTTAAAACAACCTCGTGATTATCATCACCCAAGGCGTCGGTTTTTGTTCCCAAATCCATATTTAATTCAGGTTGCCAATCTTCTAAAAAAACTTGCGGACTATTTGGCGCTTCAAAGGATAAATCTTTGATATAGATTCGTTGAATACCGAACTCCGGTTCACTGCCTTGCCCTTGTGATTCATTTTTTGCTTGTTTTCGTACTTCTGCCATTCGATTTCTCCAATTAGTAAATTACTTGAGTAACTCATCGAGTTTCTTCTGCTTTTCTAATGCCCACAGATCATTAAAACCACCAATTTTATGGTCGTTAATAAAAATCTGCGGCACGCTTCGATTTCCACTGCGCTCTATCATTTCTTCAAACTTTTGGGGATCTTTTTCCACATCATATTCTGTGAATTGGACTCCCTTTTGTTTAAGCACCATTTTTGCACGATCACAATAAACACAGTGATCAGTGGTATATATTTCTACCTTTGCCATAGAAATTCAGCCCTTAATCAAAGGCATGTTCGCCGTTTTCCAAGCACCAATACCACCAGCCAGAGTGTAGACTTTAGCAAATCCTTGCTTGTTTAGTTTATTCATAACGCTGGTTGATTTTTGCCCTGATGCGCATACCAAAATGATAGGCCGCTGTTTATATTTTTCCACCTGCTTCACGTTGCGCTCGAGGTCTGACAGAGGCACATTGACAGCCCCTACAATGTGACCTTGTGCAAACGCATTCGTCTCTCGAATATCGAGCACCACCGCATTTTCGCTATTAATCATGCGCGTTGCCATGGGCGGAGTCAGCCGTGAACCACCAGCCCCCTTGGTTTTAGATTCTTCATAGATCAAGAGCAAAAGAGCAATGATGAGTGCTGCCACCCAGTACCAATGTTTTGCTATAAAATGAAATATTTGCTGTGCCATCGTCGTATCATCGTCACTAAAAGGAGTTCAAGTATACTTGCCTGCTTAGCTCGCCTCAAGTACGGGGATAATGAATAATGACATCCGCCAAAACATCCGCTGGCTTGAAGCCCAGAACTTTTCCATAAAATTGCAGCTCTGCTTCCAAAGACTTTTTGATGTTATTGGCATCGCGAAAACCATGCTGCTCGTTCTCAAAAGCCACGTAGGCATAGGGCAACCCTTTTTGAGTGAGAGCCTCAATCATCCCCTCGGTTTGTGAGGGCGGCACAACTTTGTCTTCTAGTCCTTGAAAAAATATAACCGGACATGAAATTTGATCCGCAAAATTAACAGGCGACCGTTTTTTATATATGGCTTTCTGTTCTGGATACGGGCCAATCAGAGAATCTGTGTAACGCATTTCAAATTTTTCACTATCGGCTGTTATTCCCTCTAAATCAGCAACACCGTAGTAACTCGCCCCCACTGCAAATAAATCATAGAACACTAATGCACAGAGCGTTGTGAATCCACCGGCACTACCACCGCGAATGATTAATCGCTTTGGATCTGCTTTACCTTGCTTTATTAAATATTTTGCGGCGTTCACACAGTCAGCCACATCAACAACTCCCCACTCCCCGTTTAAGCGTTTGCGATATTCGCGACCATACCCCGTGCTGCCACCATAATTCACATCCACCACAGCAATACCACGGCTAGTCCAGTATTGAATTTTTAAATTTAATGCAGTTCCGGTTGCAGCCGTTGGTCCACCATGACTGATCACCAGCAAAGGAGGGAGCTCGCCTTTCGGTGCTGCATAATTTTCATTGTAGGGCGGATAATAAAAAGCATACGCGGTTTTATTGTTGTCGGTTGGAAATTCAATGGATTGTGGTTGCGATACATATTTTTTTTCGATCGGTGTATTTGCACTTTTATACACGACCTCATGTTTATTTTTTTTAACGTCATACTGAATTATTGCCGGCGCTTCTGTTGGACTTGCACCGAGAAAAAAAACGGTATTACCATCAACAACTAGGTAAGGCTCTAATTGATCGTAAGGTAAATCAAATGCTTGAAATTTTTCGTCACGAATTAATCCAAGTGTTTGTCTGCCGTTGCTGTTAACGATCGCCACTATCGTTTTATCATCGATAAACGCATACATACTCGTGCCAAAAATCCACTGCGGATAGCCGCACTCAGCCGCCATCGGCGCAACGGCTGTTATAGTTTTATTGTTAACTTTGTAAATGTTCCACCAACCCGATCGATCAGACACAAAATATAATTCATTTTTATCACTCCAAGCAGGCTGGTAAATAGCTTCTGCCTCGCCGCCAGCCACTAAACGCGGATTATTTATTCTGGCATTTTCGTCTAAATCTCCAACCCATAACTCACAACCATCCCAAGGCATTTGCGATTGACTCCAGCATATCCACGCTATTTGTTGTCCATTAGGACTGATACGGGGAGCTGCATAAAAATCATGACCTGTCGCAATTACTTTTGGCTCACGCTGACCATTGCATGGAATCGCTACTAATTCATTGACTACTTCTGTTACACTATGATGCGCTTCGCGCACACAAATAATGTAATCCCCCGCTCGCGTGATCACACCATCGGCATAACGCAACGCCATCGTTTGTGTTGGATTCGGTGTAATGGCAGTCGGCTGTTCGTTATTGTTTTGACGATAGAGCCGCTGGTCTTTATCGTTTGAAAAATAAATCGTATCGTCATGAATTAAATAGTCTCCCCCGCCATATTCATGCACACGATTACGCACGCTAAATCCGGGCGGCGTCATCGTTTTAATAGCGCCATTTGCATTGCGCCGCATAATCACTTGGCGACCCGCCTCTTCAGGGCGACTTTCTAACCAGTAAAGCGCATGAGCATCCCTGTTAAGTTGGCCCAGTCGTCGCGATGATGAAGCCAATAAATCAGCGGTGATGGGTGATTTCCAAGTGCCGTATAGGTAAATTTGCCTATTCATTTTTTAAAATCCTATTTTATATGCTCTGAATCAGTAGCCTGCAACGTAGAGGCCCCTTATTTACTGGTCAAAAACAAGCGTGTCGCGATGCTCGTGATAGATTATTGCCATCCCTGTCAATAATCGACTCGCAATACGCGACAACTTAAATAACCGCGGACGTCCTCCTCACCCCCGCTCCGCGACCTCACGGCTCGACTACGCACGGGCTCTCAACTGACTCGACGCCTCGTAAAGATTTTTTGCAGTCGCTTACGCTCGGCAAAAAATCCCAGCCTACCCCAGAATACGCCCCTTCGCTTCGCTCTCCATCGCGCGCATCGATGGTCTTTTTCTTGCCCCAATTCGTCAAAAATGATACTATTTCTGCACTACGAAACAATCTCAGTGTTTGTGGTAGAGATAATGAATATTGCTATTGTAGATCCTTATATTAGTGGCAGATATCTGGCTCAAACCTTGAGTGAGCATCAAATCAATTCTATTGCCATACTAACTAATACCTCAGTTGCAGAAAAGATGCAGCTATCGGGGCGATTAAATCCTGCAAGTTTTACCCATCTTGTCTATCTTGAAAACTACAAACAAGATGACCTGATAAGGCATCTAGTCAGTTTAGACATCGACATGCTCATAGCAGGAACCGAATATGTCATCGAAGAGGCTGAAACGCTTTCAACTCAGCTAGGCTTAAAATATGGCAACCCCCTCATTACTCTCCCTCTAAGAAAAAATAAATCAAGTATATTGAAACATCTTGGGGCTGAAAATATAGGGATGCCTGCTTCGGAATATATTAATTTGCATGACGAGAAAATAGCGCAAACTGTGCAACGCATAGCCACAACACTTCGCTTCCCTCTTTTTATCAAACCGTGTTCGGCAGGAGGAAGTTTTGGCATTAAACGTTGTAATAACCTTGCTGAATTAGATAGAGCTATTTTGGACTTAAGGTCAAAACAATATGGTTTGTCCAACGAAACCGTTAAAACTGCTATTGTACAAGAATTTATTGATGCACCTGAATATTCCCTGAATGCCGTGAGTTACGCAGGAAAGCATTATATAACAGGAGTATGGCTGTATGAAAAGAGCTATCATGATGGCGATATACCGTGTTATGTAGAGGCAAACCTAGTTAATTTAGCTCCCTCTATGCGGCAAACAATTCAGGCTTTTGTTGATGACTCATTAAATGCGCTAGAGTGGCAATATGGATTCTCGCACATTGAATTTTTTTGGCATCAGAATAAACCTGTCATGGTCGAAGTAAATTTTAGGCTGCCAGGTGTGTTCGGCTTTCTTTGTAATTTAGAAAAAAGCGCTTATGGTGATGACCAAGTAACGATATTGAATAAACTAATAAAGAAAAATGAGGTTGCTCACCATAATTTACATCCCCAGGGTAAAGCGAGGATTTTATTTCTCAGTAATAGAATACCCTATACTGTGCCTACCTTTTCACCTGAAGCGTTTCATAAAATAGAAAGTGTGGTGCTTTTTAGACAGAATATTATCAGTGGAAGCTCAATGCCGCCCGCAAAAAGTTTATCAGACTGTATTCTTTATATTGGCTTATACAACGAAGATGAGCGTCAATTAAATCGGGATACGCAATTGATAAATGATTTATTGAATAGAAACTATGGATTACAGTAAAAGCGTATACCTATCGAGCTTGGCTTACGCCGTTGTCACTGCGTTATCTATCGCTTTAATACATATTTTTACGCAAGGCAGCGTTCCCTTATTATTACTGAGCGCTAGTGCGCTGCTCGCCATCATTTGGTTCAATGGCATTAATTATCGACGATTAGCTGCTTTGTATACTCCCTCTCTTAGGCAGCTAAAATTTATTATAGTAGTTAACATCATTATAGCCATACAATGGACAGCGACGTTTTATGGGGCAAAATTCTCAGTGCCATTCAATTTTTTATTAGTTGCGTTTACCATGCCCCTGATCATATCAAATATTGTTTTAATCCGACGCGGGAAATCGCATATCTTGAGCTTATGCTTTAATCTAACGTTATGCGGCTTAGTAATTTACACCATGAAAAATCCAATAGGGGTTTATTGTGCCTTAGCGGTCGGAGTTTTAGCCTACATTTATCGTAAATATACCTATATCGTGATGAAAAAAGAAAATTACACCCGATTGGATATATTATGCCTTCGTAATTACGGTTTACTGGCAGTCTCTTTAGGCGCCTATTTCATTTATCATTCACAGATTACCATGGTGTGGCCATCTCCTTATGCATTAATTGTGATCCCTTTAATCAGCTTTATCATTCCTATTTATTTAAACCAAGCCGGCATTAAGAATGCAGGGGCCGAGCGACATTCTGCCATTGCCAGTTTGACCCCGATGTTGGCAATTGGCATCTCTTTACTCCTTGGAGTGAAAGACCTCACGACTTCCTCTCTAATTATTGGCGCCATTGCAGCCCTTGCGTTGATCATCCAAAATCTTTATTGGAAAGAATAGAGCGCTATGGCTGAATTGAAAGTGTAGGGCTAAGCAAACAATCTCCAGTACATAAAATTACATATAGAATCTTCTCTGTCCTAATAAATCCTTAAGATTATAACGATTAACTTAATTGTAAGGAAATTAAACTAACACACATGATTAAGGAGGAAATATCATGCGAGACGATGTCTTTCAAGAATTAGAGAGTGCATTAGGCAGACAGTGCACAGAATGCATTCAATTCTATGTTAATCAAATTCCAAGTTATTTATCAGATGTTTCAAGGGACGAACAAGAACAGCAACGTCGCGTCGAAAAAATATTATCCTCCCAGTGCCGCGAGGCCATTCGAAAAATTCCTGCTGCGAACCTTGCAGCACTCGCTACTAATATCTCCGGTACCGAAGCTCTATTATCCTCCCGATGCCCCAAGGCCATAGAAGAAATTCCCGACGCGAATATTGCAACATTCGCTACTAATGACAGAGGTATCAAATATTTATTAGCGTCGCATAACTCCAAGGTCATAAAAAAAATTCCTACTCCGAAACTTACAGCACTCGCTGCAAGTGGGCCAGCCGGTGTCGAATCAATAATAGCCTCTCAATGCTCCGATCCCATGGAAAGAGTTCCTAGTGAAATCCTATATCAATATCTGTTTGATCCAAACAAATGCACTAGAATTCGAACCGGGCGCTTTTGCGGAAGCTACTGCGCAGCTCAAAAATACAGCTAACTATTTAAAAACAACGTGGAATCTAAACCCACAAAAAAAATACGAAGGACTACAAGCTGAGTTTCACGCCTATAAACAAATTCTAGGATTGATAGACCTATTAGAAAGGGAACATAAGGCCCAAAATCCTGCTACAGCGCCAGCCATTGCACGCCTCATAGAGTACGGAAAGAATTGTTTAGGAAGCCACGACTTAACCTTCCGAAAAAAATATGAGAGGTTTCATCGTGAGTATCAGGCATTTTCAGATATTCAAAAGCTCATTCCAAAATTGCAAAAATTACAAGCTAACGCCAACGCTGAAGAAGAACCCATAGCAGCGCCAGCTATTGCGCGACTCATACAAAACGCAAAAGATACTTTAGCAGGCGATGGTCCAAGCTTTACAGAAAAATACAAAATCCTTAAGGATGAACATGCTGCCATCTTAAGGATCAGGAAATTGATATCTCTCCTAAAGACCAAGGAAGGAAACTCATCAGCTATTCAGCAACTTATAAAAGATGCACAAGCGTGTCGCGATGCTCGTGATAGATTATTGCCATCCCTGTCAATAATCGACTCGCAATACGCGACAACTTAAATAACCGCGGACGTCCTCCTCACCCCCGCTCCGCGACCTCACGGCTCGACTACGCACGGGCTCTCAACTGACTCGACGCCTCGTAAAGATTTTTTGCAGTCGCTTACGCTCGGCAAAAAATCCCAGCCTACCCCAGAATACGCCCCTTCGCTTCGCTCTCCATCGCGCGCATCGATAGATTGTCTCAATCTCGCATACGATGACCCACTTTTTCAAGAAAAATATCGCGCGTTGAATACTAAATATAAAGCACTTTCAAAAATACAGGAAATAGCCACAAGCTTAGCAACCTTTTATCAGGCTGAAGCAAAAAACATTAGCGAAGCCGCTGAAAAAGCCATTAAGAAACTCCAAGATATTGTGAACGAATTTCCTCAAGATGCGAACTCGAGCCTCGAAGAAACCGCCAAAAAATTAAGCGAAGGTATTCAAAACTACGAAGCAGCGCGAAAAGAGCATTTAAAAGTAAGGAAAATTAAAGTCTCATATAAATCACGTTGGAGAACCAACCCGGAACGATTAGCTGTGATTGAAGCCATGCTTAAAATGACAGACAAACTCTTTGATGGCACGATGACAGTAAATGATTTTCAAAACTCTGTTGCGGACCGGCAGCAAGACGTTCGCGACTCACATGCTAATTCATGCTTTACCTGTAAACCTTCAGACTTGATCTGACACTCCTGGTCAGTTAGAGTAAAATTTAATTGACCAACCTTAAACAACCAACACGAGGAGTGTCATTATGACCAGTGTATCCGAAAAGATTATCAAACCCAAATTAGGTTTACTAGAGCTGTCTAAACAATTGGGAAATGTTTCACAAGCCTGCAAGGTTATGGGTTATTCACGCGACAGTTTTTACCGTTTCAAAACACTTTATGAAAATGGTGGCGAAGAAGCACTCCATGATATGAGTAAGAAGAAACCGAATGAAAAAAATAGAGTGCCGCTACATGTAGAAGAAGCGGTAATTGCTTTGGCTATTGAAAACCCAGCGTTAGGTCAGGCACGTGCGGCCAATGAATTACTGGCGCGAGGCATTATCGTATCGAGCAGCGGAGTTCGTTCGGTGTGGCTACGTAATGATCTAGAGACTTTTAAGAAGCGACTAAAAGCGCTTGAAGCGAAATCGGCGCAAGACGGTATGTTATTAACGGAAGAACAATGACAAGCATTAGAAAAATCAAAACGAGAAAAAGAAGCGCACGGCGAGATTGAAACAGAACACCCAGGTTATTTAGGTTCTCAGGATACGTATTATGTTGGCACGATGAAGGGCGTTGGCCGTATTTATGAGCAGACTTTTGTCGATACCTATAGCAGAATCGCTTTTGCGAAGTTATACACGGAGAAAACAGCGATGACGGCAGCTCATTTATTAAATGAACGTGTATTGCCATGGTTTAATGAGCAAGGTATCCGATTGCTGCGTATGCTCACGGATCGCGGGACGGAATATTGTGGAAAAATTGAGAACCACGCCTATCAACTTTATTTAGCAGTTGAAGACATTGACCATTCGAAAACACGCGCACGTTCTCCGCAGACCAATGGTATTTGTGAACGTTTTCATAAAACGATTAAACAAGAATTTTATGATGTTGCTTTTCGAAAAAAAATATATCGTTCCCTAGAAGAATTACAACAAGACGTTGATGCGTGGATCAAAACATATAATGAGGTCAGGCCCCATTCCGGCGAGCGTTGTTATGGAAAAACACCCATGCAAACTTTTCTTGATGCAAAGCATTTGGCACAAGAAAAAGAATTAGATAAACTATGTAAAACTATTCCAAGCGTGTCGGCAGATGAATTGAATAAGGCGCACAGTAATCACGACACGCAACTGGTAGAGGAGTAATTAGAATCCGATCTATCGGACAGAAAATATGTCCGATAAATCTCAACTGTCAGATCAAGTCGAGAGTTCTACACTTTTACCCTATTCGGTACCAAGAGTAGGCTTGCTGAGGCTATTGAAAAAGAATATCCATCTCCTGACCTTGAACCTGGAGCGCCAATCCCCGGTCATTAACTTACAGCAAAGCGAGCAACCATCACTACCATCTTGTGCAGCCACACATTACTTGCAAATTATTCTGTCAACTCGAGCAAATTATACGATAATGACTAATTAACTGGTAGAATGCCACACATGAACAAAACACAAGCAAAACGACCCAAACCCATCACCCTGATCATCCTCGATGGCTGGGGTGAAAGCGAACAAAAACAACATAATTCCATAGAGATGGCGAAAACACCTAGCTATGATTATTTGTTATCGCACTGCCCTCACGCCTCACTAAAAGCCTCCGGTGAAGAGGTTGGTTTGCCTGCCGGGCAAATGGGAAATTCCGAAGTGGGTCACCTGCACATCGGCTCGGGACGAAAGGTGCCGCAAGACTTAACGCGCATCGATCAAGCCGTTAAAAGCGGTGAATTTTATAAAAATACTGTTTTGGCAGATGCCATTCATCAAGCGAAAAAAGCCAATAAATCCATACACATTATTGGGTTACTGTCACCGGGCGGCGTTCACAGTCACGAATCGCACATCGCTGCCATGATTAACATGGTCAACCAACACGGCGTGAGCAAAAACTATTTCCACGCAATCTTAGACGGTCGCGACACACCCCCAAAATCCGCCGCCGCATCCATCGAACGCATTGCTGGCGAATATAAAAAATTAGGCCAGGGGAAAATTGCCTCTGTCATCGGGCGTTACTATGCCATGGACCGCGATAAACGTTGGGAACGCACCGAAAAAGCATACAACTTATTAACTCAAGGCACTGCCGATTATCATGTCGATACCGCCATCGAAGGATTAAAAATCGCTTATGCACAAGGCGAAACAGATGAATTCGTCAAGGCCATTAGCGTTCATCACGATGATGAGTCACCGATCACAGTGCAAGATGGCGATGTAATGATTTTCATGAATTTCCGTGCGGATCGCGCACGGCAATTAACGCATGCATTCACTGACAAATCATTTGATGGCTTTGATCGCAAAGTCACTCCGAAATTATCAGCATTTGTCACATTAACTCAATACGCCAAAGACATTAACGCTGCTGTAGCATTTCCACCGTTACAATTGCACAACACCTTAGGCGAATTTTTATCGTCTCAAGGTTTACGCCAATTGCGCATCGCCGAAACAGAAAAATACGCACACGTCACGTATTTTCTAAACGGTGGCGTCGAGGCACCATTTGCAGAGGAAGATCGCATTTTAATTCCATCACCCAAAGTCGCCACTTATGACTTACAGCCAGAAATGAGCGCCGTCGAAGTAACCGACAAATTAGTGGAAGCGATCGAACATGGCGATTACGACGTTATCATCTGTAATTTTGCAAACCCTGATATGCTCGGCCATACCGGCAATGAAAGCGCAACGAACCACGCTATTGAAATCATCGATGCTTGTTTAAAACGCATTGTAGATGCGCTAAAAGCGATCGGCGGTGAAGCGCTAATTACAGCCGATCATGGCAATGCTGAAATGATGTATGACAATAAAACGGGGCAACCCCATACTGCTCATACGAATAATCTGGTACCATTGATTTATGTTGGCAGGGAGGCAACGTTTAGCAATCAAATGGGCGCATTGGATGACATCGCCCCCACTCTGCTTTATTTAATGGGTCTTGATAAACCCAAAGAAATGACCGGTCATAATTTACTGAAGCTGAAATAAACCCGTGCAAAGGATAATGCCTTATAAAAACGTCGCTATATTCCTCGTGGCTATTTTATTTTTAATACTTAGCCCGGCAATCCTTGCGAATAATCACAATCAACTCAATCAAATTAATCACAAGATTGCGAACATCAAAGCGCTTTTATCAGCCGAACAAAACAAACGATCACAATACCAATCTGAATTAAAGAAAAATGAAATTGCCTCGGGCAACATATTAGAAAAATTAAAAGCTACTCAACAAGACTTAAAAAAACAACAGGCGCTATTAACTCGGTTATCGCACCAATCTAGCGTTTACGAATCAAAACTAACGAGTCAGCAGGCGTGGTTAGCGCAACAAATTCGAATGGCTTATATCGTTGGTCGGCAACCTTATTTAAAATTAATCCTCAACCAATCCGATGCAGAAAAAATGAGTCGCATCTTAACTTACTATCGCTACATTAGCCGAGATCAAGTTGAAGCCATTCAACAATTGCAAACCACGATAGAGCAAATACAAAATAATCAGCAACAAATCCAATCGGAAACAAGTATATTGAAACAACTGGAAAATAATCAGCAAAAAGAACATGACAAGCTGAAACACGCTCGAGAATTGCGGAAAACTTTGATCCAAAAGATTAATAGTCAAATCAACACCAAGAGTCAAAGACTCGCTGAATTACTGGCTAATAAACGATTGCTCGAACGCACTATTTCGCAGTTAGAAGAAAAGAAGAGCACTTACGAAGCGATGCATGTGGATTTTGGCCGACTTAAAGGAAAATTACCCTGGCCAACGAAAGGCAAAGTGTTGCCCTATTTTGGCAATCAAATCTACCAAAGCCAAATACGATGGGCAGCCATTCTGATCAGAGCTCCCGAAGACCAACCGGTGCATGCAATTGCATCCGGAAAAGTTGTTTTTGCTAAGTGGTTACCGGGATACGGATTATTATTGATTATCAGCCATGGACATGGTTATATGACATTATATGGGCGAAACCATTATTTATACAAAAAACCGGGAGACCTCGTACAAAAAGGAGACCTGATTGCAACGATAGGCAACAGCGGCGGCTACGAGAAACCCGCGCTTTATTTTGCCATTCGACACAACGCAATACCCCTCAATCCGGTCAATTGGTGTCGTTCAGGATAAGGAGACATAAATGACATTTCGTAAGGTTTTAACCATCATTCTTTTAGTGACCTCATTAATAAGCGCACCACTAATAAGCTCGGCTGCAGAAGAAAGTGCTCCGCGACTCCCACAGCGAGGCATGAACCTCAATCGCCAAAACCAGCAACTACCGCGTGAAGACATTCAACGTTTTGTCACGGCTATAGCGCTTATTCATCGTTATTACATTAAAAAAGTTAATAACAGCAAATTATTTGATAATGCCATCAGCGGTATGGTCGACAGTCTTGATCCTCACTCCACGTATCTTGATGCAAATGAATTAAAAGAATTGAAAACAACCGTTTCAGGTCAGTTTGTCGGTGTCGGCATTGAATTAACGGTAACGAAAGCAGGACTTTTAAAAGTAATCAGTCCGTTGGATGGCTCTCCTGCAAAAAAAGCAGGCATCAAAGCCAACGACATTATCATCAAAATCGATAAAAAATTAGTCCGAAACATGAGCCTAACCGATGCCGTTAAAAACATTAAAGGCAAAAAAGGCACGCAAGTAACCTTAACAGTCGTACGAAAAAATGTGAGCAAACCTTTAGTATTTAAGTTAACCCGCCAAACTATTAGCCTGGTTAGCGTTAAAAGCAAAACATTGGAAAACGGTTACGGTTATGTTCGCATTACTTTCTTCCAAGGTCCGCTTGAAAAACAATTGCGCGCTGCCATCGAAAAATTGAAACAACAATCGGGCGGCAAATTAAAAGGTTTTGTACTAGACCTACGAAATAATCCAGGTGGTTTATTGGATGTCAGCGCAGAGGTTGCCGATACCTTTTTAAATTCCGACAAAATAAACAAATACCGAGATTATATCGTTTATACGAAAGGTCGAATCCCAGGCTCTGATATGCATATCAAAATGACGCCGGGGGACATGATCCCCAATACCCCAATGATTGTGCTTATTAATGGTGGCTCAGCGTCGGCTTCCGAGATCGTTGCCGGTGCACTGCAAGATTACAAACGCGCCATCATCATGGGCACGCGCAGCTTTGGCAAGGGTTCGGTACAAACCGTTTTACCATTAGGTAAAGACAGCGCGATCAAACTCACCACCGCATTGTATTACACCCCAGCCGGTCGTGAAATCCAGGCAAAAGGGATTGTGCCCGATGTGACAGTGCCTGAACTGATGGTAAGAAGCACAGAAAATGGCTTCATCGCTATTGATGAATCCGATTTCCAAAATCATTTGGCTAACGACGATGATACCAAAAACAAAGCCGCTGTAACGAAACTCAAGACGGCCATGAAATCAGAGTTGCAACTTGCCAAAGAAGACTATCAGCTCTATGAAGCCTTGATGATGTTGAAGGGTTTGAATGCAGTCGGTCGTTAAGTGACTTGTAACTGCATGTCCTGAGTGCGGAGCTCCATCACATGTCATCCCGAACACAGTGAGGGATCTCGTAACCATAGCAGAGAGTGCTGCACATTTGAGATTTCTCACGTTGCTCGAAATGACGATCAGTAACCCCCATCACAACTAACGCTCCGAAATACAGTTGGGTGTGTCGTTACAGTCATTTTATGTCGTTGGCATATTTTTAATATGCACATCTCGCTGTGGGAAGGCGATCGTGATGGCATTTTGTTTGAATGCCTGATTAATCGCAAAATTAAGCTCACTTTCAATAATGAATTTTTTGTTCACATCTTTAATGACAACCCAAAGTTCGAAATTCAAGCTGCTATCACCAAACGATTTAAACAAAATAATCGGCTCATGCGGGGAATCTTGCACAACATCAGAATGGTTTAAGGCAACTTCCGTCAATAATTTTTTAACTAATTCCACATCGCTGCCATAAGCAACACCGACCTTACAACTCAACCGCCAGTAAGGATCGCGAAACATATAATTAACAACTTGCTTCGTCACCAATTCTGAATTCGGCACAATAACGTCTTCTCGTTGTAACGTATTAATTTGCGTCGCACGAATGCGTATTTTCCTCACAAATCCTTCTGTTCCCTCTACCGCAATCCGATCACCCACTTTAATCGGTTTTTCAAGCAAAAGAATAATGCCCGACACAAAATTATTAACAATCCTCTGCAAACCCAAACCAATACCCACCGAAAGCGCACCCGCGATAATCGCCAAACCGGTGAAATCAACACCCGCCACTAACAAACCAACGATAAGAGCTATTGCAAAAACGATATAATTAATGATAGAAGCAACCGCTACTTGAGTATCTTTCTCGTCTTGAAACTGATGCTTGCGAGTAACGTGCGCAGCAATCAATCGCCCCACCATGCTGATAACAGAAAAAATCGCCAAACCAACTATAATACGAGAAACACTAATTTTAAGGCGCGCCCAATCAAACCCCTCAAAAACGAATTTTTCAAAGTGTTGCAGAGTGGTCCGAGAAACACCCCATGCTTTTAACAGTAAAAACAGAAATACGCAAAGAAAGAAAATATAAAAAGCGAGCTTCAGTATAGAAAATTCATAGATATTTTTATGGGGTTTTACGCCTAAATAATATTTAATTTTTCTCGAAACTTGCGATTGATTATTGTTGATAATGTCCACCATGCGAGCGACCACCCGCATGGCTATCCACAGCAGTACACTCAACAAAAAACTCGCAAAAAGACCTGAAACTATGTATAGAGCGAGATGATGATAGCCCACCCACTCCAAAAATAATGTCGTTATTAACAAAACGATCAACAGTGATTTTGCAACATAACAAATGCCACGACTCACTATCAACCTCACAAACAACCACAGCAGCGAGATAACAGACAAACTCAACAACGTCATATAGACGGTACGAATGATTTCAACTGGATTTGTTGGTAGCTTTTGGTCTCTAAATAAAATAACAGCGAGATAACCGATTAGCGCAAGCACAACGAATACGACGAATCGCAGCATAAACGCTCTATGCATACACGTTTTTACACGCAAAAAGCTGATCGCCGGAGCGGGGGGCGCGACAAACAAGCTAAACAATGCAATAAGCAAAGTTGCAACAAACAATGAATAGCTTATCAGCTCTAAAAAGGGATCGACTTTTATGGCACTGTAGATGGCTAGAAAATACAAACTTGCCGTACCAAACACTAGTAACGGAATCGCATAACGTCTAGCAGTCTGAATGAGAGAAAAAATAAATTTATCAGGCGCTCGATCCTTTCGCAGCCATTTATTGCAAAATATTATAAACAGACTGCCAACAATGATGGCTAAGATAAGGAATCCCATTAACACCAAACCATCGACTAAATCGATTTTACCCACACCACTTAACAAGTGCATTTTAGCTGTGTTGATCGCTGAAAAAGACCAGTGATTTCCTCTTTCAAAAGCCTTCCAGATTGGTGCACTCCGTGTCATCAGCATGTTATTACATCCATCTCTTACGTCGTAAAATTTGAAACGTAACGATAACGATCCCTAAAATAATGCCGCACACAATTTCAAAGGCCCAGTTGTATCCGGCACCAGGAACACCGCCGACATTAATGCCCAGCAAGCCGGTGAGAAAAGTAATGGGCAGGAAAATTACGGCAACGACAGACAACACATACATCCGCCGATCCATTTGCTCTGCCAAACGGGCTGTCAATTCTTCTTGTGAGATGGATGCACGCTCTCGTGCGGAATCTAAGTCTTCGATGTAACGTATGATACGATCGCTGGCCTCACGAAAATGAAGCCGATCAGCCGAACTAATTAAAGGCGTTTCTTGAATTTGCAGGCGATAAAGTGCTTCACGTTGTGGTGCAAGATAGCGACGAATTTCTATTATCTGACGACGCAAATCCGCAATTTTAGGGCGGAGCAAGTGACTGCGCTCAACCAACACATCATGCTCAAGCCCATCAACCTGTTCATCGATATCATCCAACACATCGGCAATGCGGTCGGTTATGCGATCATTTAACATGATCAAAAATTCAATCGGCGTTTTTGGACCATTCCCCTCAGCAATTTCTTGTCGCAAATCTGAAAGAGAAAGTAATCGACGATGCCGCGTTGAGATAATTCGATTTTCATCAATCCAAGTTCGAATGGACACCATGTCTTCGGGGTCTTGACCTGGATTGGAATTCACACTGCGAAGAAATGTTAAAACACCACCTGACGTTATGACACAACGAGGCCTGGATTCTTCGGCAATCATTGCTCTCGCTGTGATTTTATCAAGCCCGCTTTCTTTGAGGAGCCAATTTTTAGCTTTTTTCGTTGTGTAATCGAGGTGCACCCAAAGGATGCCCTGGTCTTTGGACCAATTTTGAATCTGATCCCAGCCAATTTCTTTTGCCCCTCCCTTGCTATCGAGAATGTAGGCACAGACTAAGGCGTTTTCCATACTTCAGCATCCGTCTTGAATGAATAGTATTTATTGTAACCAGGGCGTGAGGGGATTGCTAGAGGTGCCTTAAACGTCTGGCATTATCTAAACCGCTACAGGCGCTTTAATAGCAGGATGAGGCTCGTAATTGATAATTTCAAAATCATCGAAATTATAATCGAATAATGAATCGAGTTTGCGTTTAATTATGAGTTGCGGTAAATCGTGCGGTTTTCGAGAGAGCTGCTCACGAACTTGGTCCATGTGATTATTGTAAATATGACAATCACCGCCCGACCACACAAACTCACCCACGTCTAAATTGCATTGTTGCGCCACCATGTGTGTCAGCAAGGAATAAGAGGCAATATTAAAAGGTACACCCAAAAAAGCATCGGCTGATCGCTGCGTTAATTTACAAGAAAGTTTGCGATCAGCAACAAAAAATTGAAATAACAAATGACACGGCGGTAATTTCATTTCATTTAACTCACCCACATTCCATGCGCTGACAATTAAACGGCGCGAGTTCGGATTCGTTTGAATTTGAGTGAGAAGTTGCGACATTTGATCGACCACGCGACCATCGGGACACGCCCAGCGTCGCCATTGTTTTCCATAGATTGGACCCAAATCTCCATTTTCATCAGCCCATTCATCCCAAATGGATACACCGTGATCGTGTAGAAATTTTAAATTAGTATCACCGCGCAAAAACCACAACAACTCGTAAATCACACTTTTTATGTGCACTTTTTTCGTGGTGACTAATGGAAAACCGTCCGCTAAATTAAATCGCATTTCATAGCTGAAAGCACTGCGAGTGCCAACACCGGTACGATCCGATTTTTGAATACCGTTATTGAGAATATGTTGCAGAAAATCGAGATACTGTTGCATAGTTTTATGGATTACTTTGTGTTACGGGTTCTGTGGTTTGTTGTGCCGTTTGCGTTGGGGGATTTCCCCGTCCACCGGGACTCATGTTCGTTTGTGCGATCATCGTAATTACCAGAATTAGCCACACCACCCACACTAACGACAAGGTATGCGGCATGGCTTCGCGCTTGAACATCCAAAACACCATAGCCACAAGAAGACCGCCCACGAGTGGAATGATTAACAATGAGACCATATCCTGAATCAGACGACCCACTGCATCATCCGAAAAAATCATATGCAGTGAAACAGCAATATAATTATGGACATAAATCAAGCCATCGAGTATGTGACTCAATTGAGTCTTAAAAAATATCGCACATGCCGACAGCAGGATGATCAGAATGATTTGTTTAATCATTTTAACGCTCCTTGTAACGATAAACCCACCACAATGCTATACATCCTATCAATATCATGGGAAATGACAAGAGCTGTCCCATGGTGAGCCAACCAAAGGCGATGAACCCTCGTTGTGGATCAGGCTGGCGAAAAAACTCAGCAAGAAATCGGAAACAGCCATAACAGACCAAAAATAAGGCCGCAACTGCAAAGGGCGGGCGTCTTTTTGAGGAAAACGACCATAAAATGATAAATAAAAGGACACCTTCGAGCAGGAATTCATAGAGTTGAGAGGGATGACGCGGCAGCAGTCCCGCTTTTGGAAAAATCATTCCCCAAGGCACTGTAGTCACCCGCCCCCATAATTCCCCATTGATAAAATTCCCCAAACGACCCGCCGCCAAGCCAATTGGCACTAATGGTGCAGCAAAATCGATGACATTCACCCAATATTTTTGATGAACGCGCGCATAAATCCACGTCGCGATGCCAACACCCGCTAGGCCACCATGAAATGACATGCCACCATCCCAAAGCTTGAATAAAAGCAAAGGATTGTGAAAAAAGTTGATCGTATCGTAAAAAAGCATATAGCCGAGTCGGCCACCGATAATTACTCCAATCGCGCTATAAAAAATCAAATCAGCTACTTGCTGGGGATTCCAACCACTACTGGGTTTTCGCGCGCGATACAACGCTAACCACCAGGCGCCGATAAAGCCTACCAAATACATAAGTCCATACCAATGAACTTTCAGCGGCCCCATCTTAAACGCGATGGGGTCAAAATGAGGGTACTGCAACATAACTTATCCGATAAACAAATGGAGGCTCACTAATAATAAAAATACGGCAAACAAGCGCCTCAACAAAGGAGCGGATATACGATAAGATAGTGCCGCCCCTAAAGGAGCAAACAGTATACTGCCAACCACCACAGCTATCCAGGCCGGCCAGTAAATATAGCCGGTGCTCCAAGCCGGTAGGCCCTGAGCATACATTCCTGTTAACCCAACAACAACTCCGATAATTGAAACCGTTAAGCTCGTAGCGATTGATACCATCATGGCCGTTCGCAGCTCAATGTTACAAAATAATAAAAAGGGAATCATCACCGAGCCACCACCAACACCAAGCAATCCCGACTTTCCACCAATCAACAATCCCATTCCCCACATACCACAAGAACCCGGCAAGTTGCGATGAGGGTTAACTTTTTTTCCCAATAACAGGTGCAATCCAATCAATGCTATAAAAACTGCGAAAATAATGGCGATGACTCGACTATGCAAATAGTGTGCGAAAATAGCTCCCAAAATGACGCCGATGACAATGCTTGGAAGCATACGCCGATAAATATGCCAAAATTTAGTTTTATGACGGCGATGCGCATAAAGCGCACGCAATGCGGTACCGATCATGACTGCGAGCGAAGTGCCGGCTGCCATATGCATGATGATAGGGCTCGGAAAATGTTGCAGTCGAAACAGCAATGCCAAGCCAGGCACAACAATAACACCACCACCGACACCTAACAACCCCGACATCGTGCCCGCAAAAGCACCGAGAATGAAATATAAAATAATAAGAACAGAAATATCGATCAATGTCGTACACTCACCCTAACCCCAGGGACTGTTTATTAGTTTGTGTAAATCGCGTCAGTCAGAATTATGAATCAGCCATTGTGTTAACTGATTTTTTAATTTTATCAAAAACTACATTGCGTTCAAATTAATTTCCTCTCTTATGAATTTTAAGTTTTATACAAAATCCGCCAGGCGATCTTCAAACATAAGGGCAAAACGATTCATGGCGGCACCCCAGTCTCGAATCGGCATGGTCCATTTTTTGGCTATATTTTTTAACCCTAAATAGAGTTGTTTTAAAGCGGCATCGTCCGACGGAAAAACTCGTTTATTTTTAATAACTTTTCGGATACTCATGTTCAGTGATTCAATAGCGTTAGTGGTATAAATCACCCTCCGAATTTCTGCCGGATAAGCAAAAAATGGCACAATGCGCTCCCAATGAGTCAACCAACTTTTGGCAATCGAGGGAAATTCAGCATCCCATTTCTCAGAGAAACTCGTCAGCGCCAATTCTGCTTCTTCAACCGTACTGGCCGAATAAATAGCTTTTAAGTCAGCGGCCACTTCTTTTTTCTTTTTCCAACCCACATAGCGCAATGAATTCCGCACCATGTGTACAATGCAAAGCTGTACTTGAGTGTTAGGATACACAGCGCCAATCGCATCAGGAAAGCCCGTTAGCCCGTCAACGCAACAAATCAGGATATCTTCTAGGCCTCGATTTTTTAACTCCGTTAATACATTCAACCAGAATTTAGCGCCCTCATTTTGGCTAATCCAAATACCTAGCAATTCTTTTTGCCCATCGATATTAATTCCTAAAGCCAAATACAATGCCTTATTGATAACCTTTTTATCTTGCTGCACTTTAATCACTAAAGCGTCCAAATACACAATCGGATACACCTTGTCCAACGGACGACTTTGCCAAGCCTTCACTTCTTCAATCACTTCGTTGGTTACTGTAGAAATGAGACTCGAACAAATAGTTGTGCCATACAAATCTTTCAACTGATCTTGAATATCACGGGTAGTCATACCCCGTGCATAAAGACTCATAATTTTGTCATCCAAATCATCAAAGCGGGTTTGATGTTTTGGAATCAATTGCGGTACAAACTCATTGTTACGATCACGAGGAACCTCAATGGTCATCTCGCCATCTGTTGTTTTGATCGTTTTTTGGCTGTGCCCATTGCGGGAATTACCACTATTGTTGCCAGACACTTCGTGTTTTGGCTTTGTTGCCTAACCTCACGGCTTTGTCTGTGTCGCAAAATTTAGGCGCAACGATAACTCGCCGGCATTCCTAGCCGTGTCATTTTATTTAACACACCACAACCGATCATTGATTCGATTTTTTGCCGTACAAAATCTCGAGCATGTAACGTACTACCCAATATTCTTTTGTAGCGTTGAATCGCCAACTCTGAATAATTCCGATAACCGTATTGTCTTATTCGTTGCCAAGCCATTCGGCCCAATGCTTTTAGTTGCTTAACATTACCATTACGTTGTGTATGATTATTTTTATCATAAACAGCATCACTATCAGGCGGCATTATTATAGCGGCTCCTTTAAAGTAATTTGATAATATTTCATAAACAGGATTCTTATCGTAGGCACCATCGGCGCTGACATGGCCCACTTTGCAAGTAAGTTGCTTTGATAACGTTGCAACGCTTTGGCAATCCGCCGTAAAGCGATCCGTTAAATCATTACCATGAATAATATGTTTATTATCAACGGCTATATGCAATTTACGCCAACTCCGTTTGGCTGATAATGTATATGTTTCCTGATGCCATTCACCTCTGCCAAACCGTTTTAACCCAGTGGAGTCAAGGGCGATAGCCACAACGCTTTTATCTGCCGATTCCGTTTTCCTGTAACGAGGCGACTGAATAGTTAAAAGCGCTAACCGTTTTGACAAGCAACTGTAATCCGGTGATTTTATATTAAGGGCTTTCATCTTGAAAATTGAATTCATAAACCCTTGACATTGCCTCAACGCTAAACGAAAAACTTGCCGAATTTCATGGCACGTAATGATCGCAAGATCCGTGAACTTTTGGGGTGCGCCTTTGCCATCATACACACGATCTTTTTCATACCACGAATGAATAATATCATCGGATATCCAGATTTCAATATTGGCACGATTGCGTAATGCATTATTATATTCACGCCAATTGCTCACCTTGTATTTCTGCTTGGGAATCGTCCAGCCTTTTTTGTTTGGATATTTATTTGGCATATGAGGCGCCCTCTGCTTAAAAATCGTGGGGTGCTGATTATAATATAGACAGCAAAAATTACATAGATTGTTCATGTTTTAGTTAGGCAACAAAGCCCTGTGCTGTCGTACTCTTCCCAGCAATCCTCTGCCTCAGTAGCGGTTGTTAAGTAATTGGTCGGTTTTTCCTTGAGGTCCATGTTTTGGGTTCCTTCGCTCCAGCCAGTACTTATGGTTCTTAAATAGTAACCATAAGTACCCTTTATGTCAATACTAAAAGTTACTTTTCTGTGGGGTATAGGGTAGACTTGCATCTTTAGGATTACTGAGAGCCTAGCCCCAGGGTCGGTATAGTAATATGTTGAATATGGTTTTCCAGAAACTTATAATGAAGCTGACACTTTAATTTAAAGATTTTTTTAGGAAATTATGTATGCAACGAAAACATCACAACATCATACAGCGCAAAAATCCACGTACGGGGCATTACGTGAAAATTGATCGATCAAAGGGAAAAATATTGTCGCACAAGTCAACACCTGGGCCGTATAAGAACGTGCCTATTGCGCGAAGCACAGGAAAAAAATAATGAGATTATATTTGTATAATCCTGTTTCTGGTGATGTCTTAACTCATAAACCTAAATATCGACCAAAAACTTGTTTTATTATGACGAAAATAGGGCCCCAAATAACTAAGGAAATAAAAACTATAAGAAAATCTCTTGCCAAACACATTAAAGACCATGGCTTCCATGAACTAGACGCAGAAAAAGAAATACATGGCCGTGATTTTTTACAGAAAATATGGGAGATGATTCTTTCGGTGCCAATAGGAATCGCTATAATTAGTGATGATTTATCAGTTAATACTAGAGCGAACATATTTTATGAATTAGGCTTGCTTCAAGCTTATGGCAAGGAGACGATCATTATAAAAACTAAAAATGCCAATATACCATCAGATTTCATAAGAACTGAATATATTGAATTTGAAAATAATAAATACAAAAAATTTGGGGATGATATAAAAAAATATTTCAGAAAGATAGAAGAACGTGCTAATTATTACGTTGATTTATCTAAAGATACACGCAAGGTTAGAGCGCTTTCACAAGATTATTTACATCGAGCTTATTTGATTACTGGCGATGAAAAATTATTAACACAAAAATAAAATTTCTCGCCATTACTACTAAATTCTAGTTATGAAAGTTGAATAAAAGAATTAGATTGTGTGCTCAAAAATTGGGGTCAAGTTGATAAGTAACAATTCCTATAACCTCAGTTCCTTCTTCAATTTTTTGTATAGGATATCTTGGATTAAGCGGTTTCAGCCACCTATGAGAGTCCTCAAGAATGAATTGCTTAAAAGTGGCTTCACTGTAATGATTAATGGTAGCAACCACAAAATCACCTGGTTTAGGTTCGCGATTAGGAGTAATAATAATTATTTGACCTGGCAAAAATGATTTTTCAAAAAAATTCGGTGAAATCATTGATTCACCTTTTATACGTAACGCGTAACTGTCTTTACTGCACTTATCAACCGGCACCGGAACAAACTCAGCTTCGTCTGTAGTGGCTGGATTCATTGCGCTTCCATTTCCTGCGCATACCCAGTCAAGAATAGGAACCCACCTAATCAACAAATTTTTGTTCATGTGGGCAGTATTCAAATTTTTATTTTTTGCATTAGGAGATACATCACCTTTGCCAGATATAAGCCATTCAACATTAACATTAAATCTATTTGCGATTTCAATAATTCGAGAAGTTTTAGGAGTTCCTTCTCCTTCAAGCCATTTTCTAACACCTTTTTGTGTAAGTTTAAATTCTTCGGCCAGAGCTGCTTGCCTCCCTTTTCCTTTTCGTGGAAAGCCATGCAGATCTAAAATATGGTTTAGTCTTTCTGAAAAGGTTTTCATGTCATTCATTCCTCGTAAAAAACCCTTATTTTTATTATAGTTAGAGTAAAGGTAACTTTCATTGCCTTTCTTGGTTGCATAAGGTAACTTTATGTGCTAAAAATAGTTACCATGATGGGCTTTGTTGCCTAACCTCACGGCTTTGTCTGTGTCGCAAAATTTAGGCGCAACGATAACTCGCCGGCATTCCTAGCCGTGTCATTTTATTTAACACACCACAACCGATCATTGATTCGATTTTTTGCCGTACAAAATCTCGAGCATGTAACGTACTACCCAATATTCTTTTGTAGCGTTGAATCGCCAACTCTGAATAATTCCGATAACCGTATTGTCTTATTCGTTGCCAAGCCATTCGGCCCAATGCTTTTAGTTGCTTAACATTACCATTACGTTGTGTATGATTATTTTTATCATAAACAGCATCACTATCAGGCGGCATTATTATAGCGGCTCCTTTAAAGTAATTTGATAATATTTCATAAACAGGATTCTTATCGTAGGCACCATCGGCGCTGACATGGCCCACTTTGCAAGTAAGTTGCTTTGATAACGTTGCAACGCTTTGGCAATCCGCCGTAAAGCGATCCGTTAAATCATTACCATGAATAATATGTTTATTATCAACGGCTATATGCAATTTACGCCAACTCCGTTTGGCTGATAATGTATATGTTTCCTGATGCCATTCACCTCTGCCAAACCGTTTTAACCCAGTGGAGTCAAGGGCGATAGCCACAACGCTTTTATCTGCCGATTCCGTTTTCCTGTAACGAGGCGACTGAATAGTTAAAAGCGCTAACCGTTTTGACAAGCAACTGTAATCCGGTGATTTTATATTAAGGGCTTTCATCTTGAAAATTGAATTCATAAACCCTTGACATTGCCTCAACGCTAAACGAAAAACTTGCCGAATTTCATGGCACGTAATGATCGCAAGATCCGTGAACTTTTGGGGTGCGCCTTTGCCATCATACACACGATCTTTTTCATACCACGAATGAATAATATCATCGGATATCCAGATTTCAATATTGGCACGATTGCGTAATGCATTATTATATTCACGCCAATTGCTCACCTTGTATTTCTGCTTGGGAATCGTCCAGCCTTTTTTGTTTGGATATTTATTTGGCATATGAGCCGCCTTCTGCTTGAAAATCCTGGGGTGCTGAGTATAATATAGACAGCAAAAATTACATAGATTGTTCATGTTTTAGTTAGGCAACAAAGCCTAAGGCAAAATTAATTTAACATATTTCTCAAAACGTACTGCAAAATCCCACCATGACGGTAATATTCAAGCTCGTTTTCTGTGTCGATGCGACAACGCAGTGTCACTTTGTCTTGTGAATTATCACTGCGATGAATAATCATTGTTACATCAGCGCCCGGCTTTAACGAATCATCCAAACCAATAATGTCCATCGTTTCAGTACCGTCGAGTTTTAATGTTTTACGATTCATGCCGTCTTTAAATTCTAAAGGCAGCACACCCATGCCGATTAAATTAGAACGGTGAATGCGTTCAAAACTTTCGGCAACGGCAGCTTTAACACCCAACAATCGTGGACCTTTTGCTGCCCAATCACGTGAAGAACCGGTGCCATATTCTTTACCCGCGACAACAACCAAAGGAATATTGTCGGACTTATATTTCATCGCTGCATCGTAAATAGAAAGCTGTTCGCCATCGGGATAGTGTTTTGTAAATCCGCCTTCAACGCCCGGAACCATCTCATTGCGAATACGAATATTCGCAAAAGTGCCGCGCATCATGACCTCGTGATTACCGCGACGAGAACCGTACGAATTAAAATCTTTAATTTCGATACCATGAGAAGTTAAATACTCACCCGCTGGGCTATTGGGTTTAATGGCACCGGCTGGGGAAATATGATCTGTCGTAACACTATCGCCTAATAATGCCAACATGCGCGCACCGTTAATATTTTTAATAGGTTCTGGTTTAATGCCCATGTTTTCAAAAAAGGGTGGGTTTTGAATGTAAGTGGATGTTGACTGCCATTCGTAAGTATTTCCTGCAGAAACATCGATCGCCTTCCATTTTTCATCGCCTTTAAAGACTTCGGCGTATTCTTTACGAAACATATCTTCATTAACTTGCGATACCGCTGCTTCGATTTCCGTGTGAGAAGGCCAAATATCTTTTAGAAAAACGGGCTCGCCTTGCGCATTTTCACCAAGCGGTTGCTTGCTTAAATCGATTCGCGTTGTGCCCGCAAGAGCAAATGCGACAACCAATGGTGGTGAGGCCAACCAATTCGCTTTCACTAAAGGATGGATGCGCCCCTCAAAATTACGATTCCCAGATAAAACAGCGCAAGCAATAAGATCTTTCTCTGTTACTGTCTTTGCAACGGCTTCTGGCAATGGACCAGAATTACCAATACAGGTGGTGCAACCATAACCTGCTAAATAAAATCCGAGTTCATCGAGATATTTCATTAATCCCGTTTTGTCTAAATAATCTGTAACAACTTTAGATCCGGGTGCCAATGATGTTTTTACCCACGGCTTGGTTTTCAACCCTTTTTCAACCGCTTTTTTCGCTAATAATCCAGCCGCCAACATGACGCTCGGATTGGATGTATTGGTACAACTCGTAATTGCAGCAATAACAATATCGCCGTGATGTAAATCAAAATCACCGGAACTGCTAAAAGCCTCATCGAGTTCATCTGCACGTTCGGCTGCGGTAATAACATTTTCAGTAACAGAACGTAACTTTGATAATGGCACGCGGTCTTGCGGGCGCTTTGGTCCTGCCAAACTCGGTTCAACAGTTGATAAATCGAGTTTCAGTGTGTCGGTAAAAATAGGTTCTGGTCTATTTTCATCATGCCACATACCTTGTGCCTTAGTGTAGGCTTTTACAAGCTCGAGGGTCTTTTCGTCGCGACCGGATAATTTCATGTATTTGATGGTTTCTTCATCGATCGGGAATAATCCACACGTTGCACCGTATTCCGGAGCCATGTTTGCTATCGTCGCGCGATCTGCAACAGGCAAATCTTTAAGACCAGGACCATAATATTCTACAAATTTCCCAACAACACCTTTTTCACGCAGCATCTGCGTCACCGTTAATACTAAATCAGTAGCCGTAATGCCTTCGCGTAATTTTCCTTCGAGGCGAAAACCGATTACCTCAGGAATTAACATCGAAACCGGTTGGCCTAATAATGCAGCTTCTGCTTCGATGCCGCCGACACCCCAACCTAACACGCCCAAGCCATTAATCATGGTAGTGTGACTGTCCGTGCCGACTAATGTGTCGGGATACGCGACTATTTCGTTATTTATTTCTCTAGACTGAACACCCTTGCCCAGGTATTCCAAATTGACTTGGTGGCAAATACCTGTGCCTGGTGGCACCACGCTAAAGTTATTTAAAGATTTTTGTCCCCATTTTAAAAAAGTATAACGTTCAAGGTTGCGCTGCATTTCGATGCGAACATTATCGGTAAAGGCATTCTCTGTGCCGAATTCATCGACTTGCACGGAGTGGTCAATGATCAAATCAACTGGGCAGAGTGGATTAATTTTTTGTGGATCACCTTTTAATTTGAGCATAGCATCGCGCATAGCGGCTAAATCAACGACAGCGGGCACACCCGTAAAATCTTGCATCAGCACGCGTGCAGGTCGATAGGCAATTTCGCGCGTAGATTTTTTATTGTCGAGCCAAGTTGAGAAGGCCTCTATATCGTTTTTTGTGACTGACTGGCTGTCTTCATAGCGCAGTTGGTTTTCGAGTAACACCTTGAGTGAAAAAGGGAGTCGGCTAATATTCTTCAGACCTGCCTTTTCGGCGGCTGGTAAACTGTAGTAATGAACCGTCTGATTGTTGACGGTCAATTGGTCGCGCGATTTGAATGAATCTGACATAGATTTCTCCGTTCAAGTGTTAACTATTTAACGATGCTGAGAATACCATATCCTAATCCTGAATCCCTAATCTCGGGACTTGAAATCTTGACATATGCCCCTATATGTCTAATCATTGGCGGTCATCATTGGGTTTTTGGCTGGTGAGCCTCTGCAAACCCTCATTGAATAGACCATTTTTAGATGCGCTAAATAAATACGGCGTGAAAATCGATCGTCTTTAAATCTATAAGGAGAGGTTACGAGTATGAATATACGTCCTTTACATGACCGAGTAGTCATTCGTCGTCTGGAAGAAGAGCGCACCTCTGCGGGTGGGATCGTTATTCCAGATACTGCAACTGAGAAGCCTTCCCGTGGCGAAGTTGTCGCGATTGGTGCTGGTAAAATGCTAGACAACGGTGAAGTCATCCCATTGGCCGTTAAGGTTGGTGAGAAGATTCTATTCGGCAAATATGCCGGCACTGAAGTTAAAATTGCTGGTGAAGAATATGTTGTGATGCGCGAAGATGACATCATGGGCGTCATTGAATAATTAAAATGGATAACAAGAAGAGGTACTAAAATGGCAGCAAAAGTTTTGAAGTTCTCGCAAGAGTCGTTACATGCCCTCAATCGAGGTGTCGATATCTTAGCGAATGCGGTTAAAGTGACGTTGGGTCCCAAAGGTCGCAACGTCGTATTGGATAAATCATTTGGTGCGCCAACCATCACTAAGGATGGTGTGAGTGTCGCCAAAGAAATCGAGTTGGAAGACCGATTTGAAAATATGGGCGCGCAAATGGTTAAAGAAGTTGCCTCACGTACGTCGGATGACGCAGGTGATGGTACAACTACTGCGACTGTGCTGGCTCAAGCTATTTTGTATGAAGGCATTAAAGCAGTCACTGCTGGTATGAATCCTATGGATCTTAAGCGCGGTATCGATAAAGCGGTTGCCGCTGCCGTTATTAAGTTAAAAGAGATTTCTAAACCTTGTGCCGATGACAAAGCTATTGCACAGGTGGGCACGATTTCGGCCAACTCGGATGAAGCGATTGGTAATATTATCGCTGAAGCGATGGCTAAAGTGGGTAAAGAAGGTGTCATCACCGTTGAAGATGGTTCTGGCCTTGAGAATCAACTCGATGTGGTTGAAGGTATGCAGTTTGATCGCGGTTATCTGTCTCCTTACTTCATCAACAACCAACAAAACATGACTGCCGAACTTGAATCGCCTTATATATTGTTGGTCGACAAGAAAATTTCTAATATTCGTGAGTTAATTCCGTTGTTAGAAGGTGTTGCAAAATCTGGCAGACCTTTATTGGTGATTGCTGAAGATGTGGAAGGTGAAGCGTTAGCGACTCTTGTGGTCAATAACATTCGCGGTGTGGTTAAAGTTGCTGCTGTAAAGGCACCTGGTTTTGGTGATCGCAGAAAAGCGATGTTGCAAGATATTGCTATTTTAACGGGTGGAAAAGTTATTTCTGAAGAAGTGGGTTTATCGTTAGAACAAGCGACGATCGATGACCTTGGTTCTGCGAAGCGCGTTGTTGTTACCAAAGAAGACACAACCATTATCGATGGTGCGGGTGATGCGGGTGACATCAAAAATCGCATCGGTCAAATTCGCGCTGAAGTGGAAGCTAGCTCTTCGGATTACGATCGTGAAAAACTTCAAGAACGCTTGGCTAAGTTAGCTGGTGGTGTAGCGGTGATTAAAGTTGGTGCTGCTACTGAAGTTGAAATGAAAGAAAAGAAAGCACGTGTTGAAGATGCGCTTCATGCAACGCGCGCTGCCGTTGAAGAAGGCATCGTGCCTGGCGGTGGTGTTGCCTTGATTCGTGCCTTGAATGCGATTCGTGATCTTAAAGTTAGCAATGAAGATCAACGCGTTGGTGTTGAAATCACCATTCGTGCGATGGAGGCGCCTCTACGTCAGATCGTTTCGAATGCCGGTGAAGAGCCTGCTGTGGTGCTTTCTAACGTTAAAAGCCATAAAGATGTTAATTATGGTTACAATGCGGCTTCTGGTGAGTATGGTGACATGGTTGCCATGGGTATTCTTGATCCAACTAAGGTCACGCGTACGGCGTTGCAAAATGCAGCTTCAATCGCTGGCTTGATGATTACAACGGAATGCATGGTGACGGAAGCACCTAAGAAAGAAGAGCCAATGCCTGCTGGTGATATGGGTGGCATGGGCGGAATGGGTGGCATGGGCATGTAAAACGCCTTCTTTTTGCACACCTCATAAAAGAAAACCCCGCCTATAGCGGGGTTTTCTTTTTCTAGCTAGACCATTTACAGGAGCCAGCATTGTTCAGGGGTCTTTGCTTCGCAATGATTAATGTCGGTTGATTCCGTAATTTCATCCTACGCCCGATCGCCCATTCTTGTCAATTGAAAAGATGGTGTCAGATTTGCATTAACTTTTGCAACTTATTGTTTTCTATTATAATTTTTATCGAAATTTATGCAAATACGGTACATACTTGCTGAAAGATAGCGCCAAACTTGTACTAGTACAAGTTTGTACGCCGTGTTCAAATGTGTGTGCCGTGTTTGCACTAACTCATCCAATTTTTTATAAAAAAACAGTTACATGTAAAAGTTAATGCAAATGTGACACATCCCTTGAAAAATGATGCAATCAATCAAACGAATTTGATACACTTGCTCCACTATGAAGATCTCAAAATTTTTATTAGCCACTGTAAAAGAAGTCCCATCAGATGCAACGCTGGCAAGTCATCGTCTGATGTTACGTTCTGGGATGTTGCGCAAACTTGCTAGCGGATTGTATAGTTGGTTGCCACTCGGGCTTCGTGTTTTACAAAAAATTGAAGCAATCGTTCGTGAGGAAATGAATCGCAGTGGTGCATTAGAATTATTAATGCCAGTGGTTCAACCCGCTGAACTTTGGCAAGAATCACAGCGATGGGAGTTTTATGGAACTGAGCTGTTAAGGTTTGTGGATCGCCATGAAAATCACTTTTGTTTAGGTCCCACACACGAAGAAGTGATTACCGATATTGCGCGCCAAGAGTTGCGGAGCTATAAACAGCTTCCCATAAATTTATATCAGATTCAAACAAAATTCCGTGACGAAATTCGCCCGCGATTTGGTGTGATGCGATCGCGTGAATTTATTATGAAGGATGCCTATTCATTTGACCTCGATCAAGAAGGTATGAATGTAGCCTATCAAAAAATGTATGATGCCTATGTACGAATTTTCACGCGCTTAGGTTTACGTTTTCGACCCGTGTTAGCGGATACTGGTGCCATTGGTGGTGATTACTCGCATGAATTTCAGGTGCTAGCAGATGTAGGTGAAGATGTCGTTGTGTATTGTGATGAGAGCGATTATGCCGCAAATATAGAAAAAGCAGAAGCGCAAACGCCTCAAGGAAAGCGTCCCAAACCATCAGCACCCCTGAAAAAAATTGCGACGCCTGATGTGCGTACAATTCAAGACCTAAAAAACAGACATAGCGTGTCAGAAAAAGAGGGTGTAAAAACATTAATTGTAAAAGGTGAGGAATCACCTTATGTGGCATTGATTTTACGAGGCGATCACGAATTAAACTTAATAAAAGTGGGAAATTTACCAGACGTTGCCTCGCCCGTTCAATTTGCAGAAGATAGCGAAATTAAAAAAGTCATTGGATGTGGCCCTGGTTCGTTGGGTCCAGTTAATTTAAACATTCCATGCATTGTTGATCCTCAAGCGGCACATTTAGCAGATTTTGCATGTGGTGCTAACGAAGAGGGATTTCATTATATTAATGTAAACTGGGAACGTGATGTAAAGCTCGAAAAAATTGCCGACATTCGTAATGTGGTGGAAGGTGATGTGAGTCCTGATGGAAAAGGACCCTTAAAATTTACACGAGGCATAGAAGTTGGGCAAGTGTTTCAATTGGGTGATAAATACAGCCGAAAAATGAATGCATCGGTACTAGATGAAACTGGAAAAAATGTTTTTTTACAAATGGGTTGTTATGGTATTGGTGTGTCACGCATTGTCGCAGCAGCTATCGAACAAAATCACGATGACAATGGAATCATTTGGCCAGACTCAATGGCACCGTTTATGATCGCACTAGTACCGATGCAAATGCACAAGTCGTATCGCGTACGCGAAGCCGCAGAGCAAATATATAAAGAGCTAACCGAAGCGGGTTATGATGTATTATTTGATGATCGAAAAGAGCGCCCGGGTGTGATGTTCGCGGATATGGATTTAATCGGCATTCCGCATCGTTTAGTTGTGGGTGAGCGTGGTTTGGATAAAGGTGTGATTGAATATAAATCCCGACGAACCGGTGAAGTGATTGAAATTCCTCAGCAAGAGCTAATGGAGAAATTGGCTGCTCGAGGATTGATTCCTGCAACGCATCTCTCGTCAGTTAGTACGTCAGCATAGGAGTTTCTGGATAGCTTTCTTGGTCGTTGTCAAGACTGATCCTCATTTTTTCCAATGCTGCCTCAACCTCTAATGGTAATCCTCCCGTAAACTAAGTCCAGTCAAAAGTAGAGATTTCTGAGATAGTATCTTTACTATGAAAAAATCGAGATTTAATGAGTCACAAATATTTAAAATTTTAAAAGATGCGGAAAATGGCTTATCGGCGATTGAGGTGTGTCGTCAGTATGGTATTAGACAAGCAACTTTTTATAAGTGGAAAGCGAAATACAGCGGCATGGAACTATCGATGTTAAAACGGCTGCGTGAGCTTGAACGGGAAAACAAGCGATTAAAACGCATGTATGCAGACTCTAAGATGGGCACTGAGATTCTCAAGGAAGCCCTTGAAAAAAACTTCGACAACGGCGAATAAGAAAGCAGATGGTGCAATGGGCTGTGGGCGAACACCCATCGATACGTTAATTGATGGCAAACAAATCTGGAAGGAAAAGTTTTTTGATTAAGCTTTAACTGACAGTCACTTCGTCAAAACTAGAAACTGTCAGATTAAGTGTGAGCTACTACATGATCTTTCACACAGTAGTTCATCAGACAAAGGCGGTTAACAAACTTAGACAAGATGGCATGGAGATACCAGATGAGGTGTTAGCTGGATTTTCACCCTACTGGCGCGATCTTCTGAATCATTTTGGCGTTTTTACGCCTAATGTGGGCAGAAATACTATTGAGATTGAGTATGAACTAGCCAATATTTGAGATTTGGTCCTTTTTAACCAGGATACCGGCCGCACCTCTATCAGAGATCATTCAGAATTTATACAGTAATATACCCTGGAGTTTTATTTTTTTTCAGAAAGGTTTAATAATTTTTTGTAAGTATGAGCCGATGCACGGCATGGAGCATCGCGACACGCTTGTAGAGGCTCCTTTAAGTAGCCGCGCACCACCGATGCGCGCCATGGAGAGCGAAGCGAAGGCGCGTATTCCGCGGTAGGCTCGGATTTTTTGCCGAGCGTAAGCGACTGCAAAAAATCTTTACGAGCCGTCAAGTCATTTGAGAGCCCGTGCGTAGTCGAGCCGTGAGGTCGCGGAGCGCGGGCGACGAGGACGTCCGCGGCTATTTAAGTTGTCGCGTATTGCGAGTCGATTATTGACAGGGATGGCAATAATCTATCACGAGCATCGCGACACGCTTGTGTTGAGAGATGCTTTAAAAGACTTGACTTTATTTGTGTGTAAGGAACATTATGCGTGGAACTATATTAATAGGCGCTTTAATTACATTGCTGCCAACATTCAGTTATGCCACAGAAGCAAAAACACAATTTCCGAAGCTGTTACAAAATGCCTACTTTGGGTTGCAGCTTGGCAGCGTGGGCTACCCTTTTACTAATCAAAAATTAATCCCTGGTTACCAGGCTTTAGAAATAAAAATCCCACACGCAGCGGTACGCGCAATTTTAGGTCACCAATTTAATCGTTATTTAGCAGCACAAATAAGTTTGATGCGACCTTTTTATTGGGTTAGGTATAACGATCTCAATGGTGATAAAAAGAGTCATAGTGTTTGGATCAGTTTATTTGGAATTACATTAAAACCAAGCGCGCCTATTACAAAGCGATTATCTATATATGGTGAAGGAGGAGTTGGCATTGTTTCTCGGCATGGCATTACTATCGGAAATACGTCTGTACTACCTGATGCACACTATATAACGGCTATGTTAGGAGCAGGGCTACAATATCGTATAAGCCGACATTGGTCAGCTAATGCTGGGCTTATTTATTCTCCGGGTAGTCATCATTATAGACAACCGCATACACTTTTTCTTGGCGCGGGCATACAGTATTTATTATCGCCATTGTCTCCAAGAACTGTGGAAAATAACGCCCTTTCTGGATATTTCTTCCCAGACCGACTTATACAAGTTGGCTATTCAACAGACAAAGTTGGTTTTGGGGCAAATAACCTTTTTGGGAAAAAATTACATGTTTTCTGGGCCGGTGCCGTTCGTGTGAAACAGGGTTTTACGGCTAGTTATCAAAAAAATATTTTCCATACGGCCAAATATTTTTCATTAGGATGGGGTGCGAGCTATTCCTATTGGACAAGCAGCTTAAAGAATGAAAGTTTTAGTGCAGTCTCGATATTCCCTATTTTTAGATTTTGGCTATTGAGAACCAAAATAATGGATTTTTATTTCGATTACTCTTTGGCTGGCCCTGCTTATCTTACGCAGAAAAATTTAGACACTATCAACACGGGGAAAAATTTTACTTTCCAAGACTATATGGGGATCGGAGCATTTCTAGGAAAATCACGACGTTTCAACATTGAAGTAAGGATTATACATTACTCCAATGGAAACTTATTTTCGCAAAATCCTGGCATTGCTGTGCCACTTGTTTTTAATCTTGGCTATGCATTTTGATGTAGACCCGAATTTCCGGACACTTCATAATCCAAAATGAGGAGCTGTCCTACCCTGACGCATCAAATTACGGAAGTTAATATTTCAATGGCTTGCACGGTGGACTCAAAATTTTCGTCGCGCTAAAATGGCGATTTTTCACACTTATCCTGACTAAATTTTATACATAAGGAGCCTTGTTGCATGAGTAACTCAGCTAAAGAGTTTTATGAGCATTCCTCGTCCCGCACCCTTGAATGTGCCCACATAAAAGGTATCCTGAGAGCCTAAATCTCCCGGATGGACTGTTTCAATCTCCCCACGGGCTTCATCGTCATACTTCTTTTTTTCAAGCGCGGCAACTTGTGCTTCACTAAGAACTTCCTTCTTCAGCAACTTTAGCTTCTAACGCCTTTAAGCGAAATTTAAAGCTTGCTAACTCATGCCGTAATCATAAGTTTTTACGAATCCCGCCGGAGATTCTTAATATTTTCTTAAGGTTTCTGGGCTATTCTTAACCGCTATGAGTGATTTCGAAAAATCCAGGCGCTTCTTGTGCCGCTGGGCGGGTTGGTTCTTCGTTGCCAACACGGCCTTGTATTTCTGCATAGGCATTAACTATCTGTTATTTATGCCAAATTTCAGCGCGATCCCATTGATGACTACACGAGGCATTGTTCTCGGCTGGGTTTTCATGATTGCGGGATTGTTGGGTCAGTCTGCCGTATTTTCCTTCATGACGTGTCTGATCGCTGTGATTTTGATTTTATGTTATCCGCGTCGATGGTTCGCCATGCTGGTGGGTATCGTCTTAGCGTCGAGCACAGCCTTATTTCTTATCGTCGATAGCATCGTCTACCACCTTTATCATTATCACTTGGCAGGAGTCGTTTGGCACATCATTCAAGCGGGAGTGGCTACCCAGGTTTTGGTGTTGTCTTGGGTTGAATATGCATCCGCTGCGGCAATTTTAGTGCTTTTATTGCTTGTCGAGTTTGGACTGGCATTGTTAGTTTGGCGGTGGTTTCAACGCAAACCCAAACGACATGGATGGTTGGTGGGGTTGGTTTTAGGTGTAGTCTTATTTATTTCATATACATTGACGTTAAGCAGCAGCGCGGCTGTTAGCGCAAATGCCCGCATACAAAGTAACGAGCATGTTTTGGTGATGGAGGCGCAAGTCATTCCATATTACGACTCTGTATTAGGAATGTTACTGCCTGGCAAAGAAACGGGTATTAAATTAGAAACGCGCGATAACGGTTATTTTGTGCAAAATGCACAGATCAATAAGCCATTGCATTATCCACTGCGTCCGTTGCAATGTGTGGCACCTAAAAAACCTTATAACATAGTCATCATTGCGTTAGATGCATGGCGCTTTGATATGTTAAATTCCAAGGTCACGCCAAATATTTATAAATTTGCAAAAAAATCTTGGATTTTTACGGATAATTTAAGTGGCGGCAATTGCACGCGGCCGGGAATTTTCTCTTTGTTTTATAGCATTCCAGCAAATTATTGGACGGCTGTGTTGGATCAACATCGCGGGCCAGTTTTGATTCATCAATTGCTAAAAGATCATTATCAAATGGGTATATTTCGAAGTGCGTCGCTGCATTATCCGGCATTTGATCAAACGGTGTTTCGGGAAGTGAAAAATTTGCAAATTAATACGCCTGGTGCAGAATCGTTTGATCGTGATCGAGCGATTACGGAAGAGTTTAAACATTTTGTGAATCACCTTAATCCCGATAAACCATTTTTTAGCTTCGTATTTTACGATGAAACACATAATTACTGTGAATCCTCAGCAAACTATCCCAAACCATTTCAACCAGCAGTTAAAGTGTGTGATCGATTGCTGTTGAGCAATCATACCAATCCGATACCTTACTTAAATCGCTATCGAAATGCAGGACATTTCGATGATGCTCTAGCTGGTCAAGTGCTCAATGCATTAAAAACCCATGGTTTATTGCAAAATACCATTGTGATCATTACCGCCGATCATGGAGAAGAATTTAATGAAAGTCATCAAGGTTATTGGGGGCATGCAATTGCGTACACGCCGTGGCAAATTCATACGCCCATGGTGGTTTATTGGCCAGGACAAAGCCCGCATGTTTATCACCATTTTACGAGTCATTATGACATTGTGCCGACTTTGATGACGGAAGCCTTAGGGTGCACAAATTCAGTTGCTGATTATAGTGTCGGAGTTCCGATTCGTACCAAACATCAACATCCTTTTATGATTTCTGGTAGTTATATCGATTATGCGATTATCGATCGGAATCGCGTTACTCGTATCTATCCAGAAGGAAATTATTCAGTTGATAATTTTAGTGGCTCGCCAATCCCTGGAGCAACGCTGAATATAAAACAGCTAGAGCGTGCCTTTAAGCAATTAAATTTTTATTTTAAATAGAAGTTGAGTGCGCCTCTTGAAATCTATTCACGATAAGTAAGCAATTGGAATTCTCTTGTTTAACTTTATTCCTGCCCTCCTTGGCGCAACGAAAGAGTTCTCGGATAGCTCTGCCTAAATATCTTTGTTTGTGCGCTCGCTAGGCAAAAAAATCACTGGATTTTTTTGCTACTCTGGCTTGCCCCTAAGTTCGGCTAGCGAGGAACTGAAACCAATAAAGTGTTTTATGGCTTTTAAAATAATTTCTAGAGGTGCCCTTGATCATATACTCTCTCGCAATCTCTTCCATTTTTCAGCCACCTGGCTTAAGATAATGCACGTTATACATTCAAGGGAATTAAATCATATGGATATCTATCTCACGAAATCTAGGCGAGCGCTCTACCGCTGGGTTGGATGGTTCTTCCTAGTTAACACACTGCACTCCCTATTAATCATTATGAGTTATTTAAGGATCATTCCTAACTTTGATGAGGTTATTGGTGTGACAACGGGTAGTGTCATTCTAGCTTGGATTTTTTTCTTTGCATCGTTCATCGTTCAATTCGCCATCTTATTTTTTGTGAGTTGCGCTCTTATTTTAATTGCAATCTCGATTTATCCAAGACGATGGCTTGCCTTTGCGTTGGGCATTTTATTTTCTACGGTTTTAATGTTTGGATTAATTGGCGACAGCATGGTCTATGGTTTATATCACATGCATTATGCTGGCGTAGGCTGGACTATTTTTAAAGCGGGAGCGATGTCAGAAGTGCTATCGCTGTCGTATCCTGAACGTATTTTCTTGTTCGTGATGATCGCTGTGATTTTTATCATTGAATATTTTATTGCTTTTTTAGTCTGGCGGCGTATTGCAAAACGAAATACGGGATCAATAGGTTACAGGGTTGCCGGTGTTTTTGCGGTGTTATTAATAACATCGTATGGGTTGATGTTCATGGCAACCGCATTGGGTAGCAAGCGTTGGTTGCAGCCTAGCGATAACCACGTTATTTTAAAAGCGGCACGTATTGTGCCCTATTATAACGATATTTATGCCATGGTTATGCCAGGTGATTCTAGTATTAGGCATATTCAAACGCCCGAAGGACAGGTTACTTTTCAAATTCGGCAATTGAATAAGCCATTAAATTATCCATTGCATCCGTTAAAGTGCATTGCTCCAAAAGAGAAATTAAATGTATTGATTATTGGGATCGATACGTGGCGTTACGATTCAATGACGAAAACCATCACGCCCCATATTTATGAGTTTGCTCAAAACACATTACAATTTCAAGATCATTGGAGCGGAGGGAATTGCACAAAGCCAGGTCTTTTTTCCATGTTTTACAGTATTCCTGCTAATTATTGGCGAGCAGTGCTTACTCAACGTCACACCCCTGTGTTGATGAATCAGTTTATAAAAAATAATTATCAGATTGGAATTTTTACCAGTGCCCCCAATAATTTCCCTGCATTTAACAAAACAATTTTTTTGGATGTTAAGCATTTGCTTGTGCGAACGAAAGGGACGACATCTGTTGCACGTGATCGTCAAATAACGAAAGAATTTGATAAATTTCTTGTAAAGCGTGATAAAAATAAACCCTTTTTCAGTTTTCTTTTTTACGATGCTGCGCATAATTATTGTCAACCGCAAACGCCGCATCAAAAACCGTTTGGCCCCGCAGTAAAATCCTGTGAGCGTTTTTCATTAACGCCGGATTCACCCCGCATGCCGTACGTAAATCGTTATCACAATGCAGTGTATTTTGTTGACGGTGAAGTGGAAAAAGTTTTAGATGATTTGAAGCAGCATCATTTATTGAAAAATACGATTGTTATTATTACGGCAGATCATGGCGAACAATTGAATGACCAGCGCATGAATTACTGGGATCATGCAAGTGCTTATACGCCCTATCAGTTGCATATTCCATTATTGGTATATTGGCCGGGCAAGAAGCCAGAAAAAATCGACTATTTCACCACTCATTACGATATAGTGCCGACCTTAATGACCGAAGTATTAGGCTGTACGAGTCCTGCGGTTGCTTATAGTGTTGGGCATTCGCTATTCCAAAAAGGGGATCGACCATTTTTAATTGCGGGGAGTTATGCTGATTATGCAGTGGTTACCAAAGAGCGAATAACCCGAATTTACGAGGGTGGTGACTACGCCATTAATTATCCTAATGGCCACCATATGATTAGCACGCAGTTGGAACCAGGTGTATTGCGACAGGCCTATAAGCAATTAAATCGGTACTTTCATTAAGGTGTGGGCTAGAGAAAAATCGTAACCTATTGAATATTAATAATTAATTTATCCTGCTGTCACAGCAATAGCCTATCAAACTGGACCCGGCCTATGCATTAATACTGAGCCACAGCTTGACATAACATTACGTTTATTCGTAGGATGTTCCTCTTTAGAACAAAGTCATAGGTGCTAATACCACATGGGGCTACTCAAAAACTTCCTGACCTGGAATCCTGACCTAACAGGGAAAAGTCTGCTAATCACCGGTGGCACCGGTTCGTTTGGCCAATGCTTCGTGAAAAAAGTAATCGAAAATTATAAACCCAAAAAACTGATTATTTTCTCACGCGATGAGCTGAAGCAGTATGAAATGTCTCAGGTTTTCTCCGATCGTGAGTATCCATTTATTCGATATTTCATAGGAGACGTTCGTGACTATAATCGTTTAGAAATGGCCCTTCGTGATGTGGACATTGTTATCCATGCGGCTGCTTTGAAGCACGTTCCGATTGCAGAATACAATCCTTATGAATGCATACAGACAAATGTGATTGGCGCACAGAATATTGTTAGGGCTGCGCTTATGAATAAAGTCGAAACCGTGCTCGCCCTTTCTACGGATAAAGCAGTCAATCCTATTAATCTCTACGGAGCAAGTAAGCTTGCCGCTGAGAAAATTTTTATTGCGGGTAACAATATTCGTGGTACAGATCCTACACGTTTTTCTGTTGTTCGCTACGGCAACGTTATTGGTTCACGAGGTAGCGTTGTAAAATTATTTAAAAAGCTATTAGCAAATGGTGCAAAATCACTGCCTATTACGGATGAGCGAATGACGCGATTTTGGATTACGCTACCACAATCTGTTGATTTTGTTCTCTCGTGTCTTACACAGAGTCATGGCGGTGAAATTTTTGTCCCTAAAATTCCTAGCATGCGAATTGTTGATTTAGCTAAAGCCATTGCGCCAAGTATTGGCTTGGAGACGATTGGCATTCGTCCGGGAGAAAAACTGCATGAGTGGTTATTAACTGCTGACGAGGCAGCTCAGTCAGTAGAAATGTCTGATCGCTACGTGATTAAACCATATATATACAGTGAAGCTTACACTCACTTGCAAGATTATCCCATGGTTGCAGATGGCTTTACATACTCGAGCGTTAAGAACACCGAATGGCTAACAAGTTCTCAAATGCAAGAATTGCTACATGAAAAAACCACCAAGGAACATACGCTACAGCCAGCAGTCACTGAATCTTGATGATATTGATGCAGTTATCGATGTTCTGAGATCTGACTGGTTAACACAAGGGCCGTCCATCACGGCATTTGAAGATCGACTTGTGCAATATTGTAGTGCTCAACATGCTGTTGCTGTTAGCAATGGCACTGCCGCGTTACATTTGGCCTGCATGGCACTCGGTGTCACAAAGGGTGATATTGTATGGACATCACCGAATAGTTTTCTTGCTTCAGCTAACTGCGCACGATTTTGTGGAGCAGACGTTGACTTTGTCGACATAGACCCCATAACGCGTAACCTCTGTGTGCTAGAGCTTGAAAAAAAGTTGCGACTCGCTAAATTAAATAACACCTTGCCAAAGGTTCTTATCCCCGTACATTTTGCGGGTAAATCTTGTGACATGAGGCGTATTTTTGAGTTATCTCAAGAATTTGGTTTCTCAATAATTGAAGATGCTTGTCATGCGCTTGGTGGTACCTATAACGGCAAAAAAGTTGGATGTTGTGAATACTCTGATCTTGCTGTTTTTAGTTTTCACCCTGCTAAAGTAATTACTACGGGTGAAGGCGGTGCGATCTTAACCAATAAGTCTGAGCTATCAGAGAAAATTCGCTGTCTGCTCACGCATGGGATGACGCGAAATACTGAATTAATGGAAAATCCATCTCATGGGCCATGGTACTACGAGCAAATAGCATTGGGATTGAATTATCGCATCACGGACATACAAGCCGCTTTAGGGTTCAGTCAAATGAAGCGCTTCGATGCTTTTGTAAGGCAGCGACAGGAGCTGGCTAAACGTTATTATAATAAGCTTGTTAATCTTCCGATTATATTACCAGACTCAAGTGATATAGAGGCTTGTGCATTTCATTTATTTCCAATTGGTGTCGATAAAAAAATACGGAAAACAGTTTTTACTGCATTGCGATCAAAGGGAATAGGCGTTAACGTGCATTATATTCCCATTCACACTCAACCCTACTATCAACGGCTTGGTTTTGCTTGGGGGAATTATCCAAATGCAGAAAAATATTATGAGTCAGCAATTTCGTTGCCTCTCCATCCTGAATTGAGCTTTGAAGATCAGGATTTTATTTGCGAAAGTTTAGAGAAGATTTTAGCAAACGTTACAACGTTATCTGAGAACACAGTAGCCGATACTTCAATGTCATGAGCTGCCAGTCTAGCTCGTTATCAACGTCTTGAACACGTATTTCGGGTATTTCAATGGGGATGGTTTTATCTGAAAAAAAGTTTGTGTTTTCTGTTAGGCTGCCAGCACGCCACCAGTAGAATTGTGCTGCATCGTGATAAATTGGCTCTAGGTCTTGGCTGCGTGCGGAAAACTTCTCTGGATACAGCATCTCCAAATTCCCGTGATTTATTTTAAAGGATCGTTGCACAGGATATCCGTAACGCACAACGGAAATGGCAAAGTCTTTTTTACTATCTTTAATCAAATCTGAATGTCCACGCTGAAGAGCATCGGTGCTTAAAAGAGGGTTTACAGGATAGATACAACACCCAAAAGAAAGTTCTCCACAGTTGTGTTTTAACCATTCTTCAGCATGGTGTAGGACAGGTATGGTTCCCGTATGGTCACCTGCTAAACTCGCTGGTCGTAAGAAAGGTGCTTCGGCGCCATGCTGCTTGGCGATCTCGGCTATCTCCTTTGAGTCAGTAGAGACGATGACTTTATCAAACAGACCTGATTTGAGGGCCGTGCGAATAGAATACGTGATAACAGGGGCACCCTCGAAATCTCGAATATTCTTATTGGGAAGGCGCTTGCTGCCGCTGCGTGCTGGAATGATAGCAAAGTTCATATTCAATGGGACCTTCATGCCTAGCTTTGAGACAAGTTTGAGCATATAGAGTATCAAAGTTCACTTCGGTGTAAAATCCTTCATTAGCAGCGAATCAACTGATAGAATGAGGGGCTGTTATTAAGCTCCAAAACGGCCTTTATAATATGACTTTTTTTGACAAACTAACACAAAATTCGCCCTATGTTATTGCCGAATTATCCGGCAATCATCAGGGCCGAATCGACAATGCCCTATCTCTGATAGAGGCAGCAAAAGACGCTGGTGCAAGCGCAGTAAAACTGCAAACCTATACGGCCGACACCCTGACGATCGACCATGACTCATCAGATTTTATGATCGATTCAGGGCCATGGGCAGGTTACAAGCTTTATGACCTCTACAAAGAGGCGTCCACCCCTTGGGAATGGCATGAAGATCTTTTCAAAAAGGCACATGAACTTGGACTTGATATTTTCTCATCGCCTTTCGATGAAACCGCAGTAGACTTTCTAGAAAGTTTAAATACACCGTTGTATAAAATAGCCTCGTTTGAAATTACAGACCACAATCTATTAGCCTACGTGGCGAGCAAAAGAAAGCCCATCATCTTGTCCACGGGCATGGCAACTTTTAAAGAGATCGAAGAGGCTTTAACGGTTATCACAGCAAATGGGTGCAGCGATATTGCACTACTACATTGCATCAGTGCATACCCAGCAAAACCCGAAGACTATAATTTGAATATGATTCGCTCGTTAAAAGAACGCTTCAATGTAGTTGTTGGTCTTTCCGACCATACCCTAGGCGCCACAATTCCGATAGCTTCCGTTGCTATGGGAGCGAAAATTATCGAGAAGCACTTTACACTTTCTCGAGCAGCAGGTGGGGTGGACGCTGCTTTTTCAGCAGAGCCAAGTGAGCTTAAAGCAATATGTGAGGCTGTTAAAACAACATGGCTAGCGCTCGGAACAGGTGAAGATAAACGCGCATCCTCAGAACTTCAAAACATGATTTTTAGACGCAGTATTTACCCAACAAAAAATATAATGTCGGGTGAAACGTTTACAAAAGAAAATATTAAATGTATTAGGCCAGGATTTAGTTTACCAACAAAATACTATAAAATAATCCTTGGTAAGACGGCTAAAACTTCTATTAATAAGGGCGATCGATTATCGTTTGAAGACATGGATTGACTGCTTATCAAGGACAAAATGAAATAAAATCGCTTGAGCCTGCTAATGCGTTAAATCGACACTTGACCGTGAAAACTATTATGTCAAACTATAAACACTATGTTTAGAGTGCCTCCACGTTATCGTGTACCTTTAGGGATATCAATAACATTGCATGTCCTGTTATTCCTTGCGCTCATTATTGAATTACCGAAAACCAACACGTATCGTATGAATCATGTTGCCCATGATGAAACTAAAATTGTCAATGCTGTTGCCATTAACACACAGCAGGTGGATCAACAAATAAAAGCGATTAAACAACGTGAACAAGAAAAACGAGCGAAAGAAACAGCACGATTGAAACAATTACAAGAGCAGGCGCTAGCAGCTCAGCGTAGGCGTATTGAAGAGCAACGTCGCGTAGCAAAATTAAAAGCGGAGCAACTGCAATTAAAAAAACAGCGCATCGCGCAGGCTAAAGCACTGGCATTGAAACAACAGCGCGAAAAAATAGCGAAACAAAAGGCCATGCAAGAGCACGCTAAGACTCTGGCTGCAAAACAAAAACAATTGCAACAACAATTGATGCAGCAACAGATACAACAGGAACAACAACAGCTAGCGAAAGTACGTGCTGCGCAAATGGAGGGGATTTTAGATCAATACAAGGCGCAAATTATTCAAGCGATACAACAACAATGGATTGTACCCGCGAGTGCGAGTAAAACTTTGTCATGCGTATTGCTGATTCGTCTTGCGCCCGGCGGTGTTGTTTTGAGTGTGCAAATTGCAGATGGTAGCGGTAATGCTGCGCTGGATCGATCGGCACGAGTTGCGGTGTTTAAGGCCTCTCCTTTGCCGGTGCCTAAAGACCCTGCCGTTTTTGAGAGGTTTCGGGAACTTCGTTTAACAGTTCGACCTGAGCATGTTACAAACGGTTGAGAGGGCCTTTAAGTACTGTCTTGAGCTTAGACCCCGAGGACCACTATAATCGAGCTTCAAATTGGAAAAGAACTATGCGGTTACAACATTTATTAATTGCTTTAATCATTGCTTGCCTCGGGGGTGTCTCCCCTGCCTATGCTGCGCTTGACCTAGAGTTGACCCAGGGCATGACGGCTGCTATCCCAATTGCAATTGTGCCATTTGCAGGGCCTAAGACATTGGTGCCTGGAGGTGAAGCAATCACCCAGGTCATTACCAATGACTTGCAAAATAGTGGTCAATTTCGAGTCAGTGGGGCCAATAATCAAGCGCAGAGCTCCCAGAATCTGCAAAACCTCAATTATGCTTATTGGCGTAAGCAAGGGGTCAACGATGTGGTCATGGGCTCTATTCGGCCGCTGGGTGGGGGGCGTTATCAAGTCGCTTTCACGCTCATTGGTATTTTCAATAGCGCTGCTAATAACAAATCGGCCAATAATGTATTGTTGAGTCGATCTTTTCAGGTGAATGGCCAGGGTCTGCGAAATCTAGCGCACCATATTAGCGACCTTATTTATCAACAAGTTACGGGAATTCGTGGCATATTTTCTACCAAGATCGCCTATATTCTTGTTCAGCGAACTCCCAATGAGCCACCAAAATATACGTTAGAGGTGGCTGATGCGGATGGCTTTAACCCCCAGGCAATGCTGGTGTCGAGCGAGCCGATTATGTCTCCGGCCTGGTCGCCCGATGCAGAACGTCTGGCCTATGTGTCGTTTGAGAATCATCGTGCGCAAATCTTTATCCAGAATTTAGCGACAGGCAAACGCCAATTGATCAGCGATGCGCCTGGCATCAACGGCGCGCCAGCCTTTTCACCAGACGGCAAAAAGTTGGCTCTGGTGTTAACGAAAACGGGTAATCCCAAGATATATGTTTTGGATTTAGCATCACGAAATTTACGGGAAATTACTTCCGGTTGGTCTATCGATACGGAACCCGCTTGGGCTCCGGATAGTAAGTCCATGTTATTCACCTCGAATCGCGACGGAACGCCACAGATTTATGATTATTCTTTCACGACAGGCAAGATTACACGCGTCACTTATAGTGGCAATTACAATGCACGTGCTTCGTTTATGCCTGATGAGCAATCCATCGTGATGATGCATCGTCGGGATAATCTGTTTGGCATCGCGCGGCAGAGCCTGGCTTCAAGTCAGGTACAGGTTTTAGTTCAGACTGGTGAAGATGAATCACCGAGTTTAGCGCCAAATGGGAAAATGGTAATCTATGCGAGAGAGTATGGTGGTCGAGGTGTGCTCGCACAAGTGTCGAGCGATGGACGGATAAAATTACGACTGCCGGCGCGTGAAGGCACGGTTCAAGAGCCGGCATGGTCACCGTTTTTAAATTCATCATCAAACAACGATTAACAATCAGGAGAGAAGCATGACTTTAACAAAATGGGCCAAGATTTCTTTGGTGGGATTAGGTGTTGTAAGTCTGGCAGCTTGTAGTTCGATGAAAAAAGGCTCTGAAGGGGCCGCGGCCGGTGGTCCAATGGCTGGTGGTTCGTCGGCAGCTCAAACTTATGCGATGAATGGGCAGGCTGGATATCAGGGGCAAATTCGTCGAAATGCAAATGGTGAAATTATCAATCCCTTGGTGGCGCCTGCTAACCAAACCTACTATTTCGTGTTTGATAGCAGTAGTATACGCCCACAAGATTTAAAAGCGATGAATATCCAGGCAAATTACTTAGCCACGCATCCGAATGCAAAGGTACGCTTAGAAGGAAATGCTGATAATCGTGGCAGTCGGGAATATAATATAGGTTTGGGGTGGCGTCGAGATCAAGCTGTTGCGCGGGTTCTGGAACAGGCTGGGGTTGCCCCTAAACAATTGGATATGGTGAGTTACGGAAAAGAACATCCTGCAGTGTTTGGAAATAATGAAAGAGCTTGGAGATTGAACCGTCGTGTTCATTTGGTGTACGAGGCATATTAAAATGAGTGGTAAGTTATTTTTGGGTTCCCTGTTTTCTGCAATTGCGTTTATGACCATGACGACCGCTTCTGTAGCATTGGCGGCAACAACGCCTGCGCCTGTGGTTGATGTTTCACAAAGCAATCCGCAAGGCGAGCAAGTTGATGTGAGTGATCAAGGGGGGCAAATATCAAATACAGAAGCGCAATCACAACCGGTTCAGTCATCATCACAAATAATTGGTGCTCCCAGTGCAACGAATGAACCTTCACCGACTATGACACTGCCTGAGCAGTCTTCGTTAACAGTCAGTCAGCGGTTAGCGCGGTTGCAACAACAAATCGATAACCTTGCTGCTATGAATTTGCCGCAGCAGATTAGTGATTTACAACAATCGTTGGCGCAGTTGCGAGGCCAGTTGCAGGTTCAAGCACATGATTTGAAACTCTTGAATGATCAGCAACGAAGTTTTTATCAAGATTTGGATCAACGAATTGATCAACTAAAAAACTTAAGCTCCGGAAATAGTGCTTCGGATAACAGTGGAAATACAAAGGTGAGTAACAATTCTACTGGCGCTGCTAGCAATAACATTAATACGAAAGATGCCAATGCGTATCAGGCTGCGTTTAATCTACTCGCTAAAAAGCAATACGATAAATCAGAGGCTTCTTTTCAAAACTATTTGAGTGATTATCCAAACGGAAAGTATGTCAGTAATGCCCATTATTGGTTGGGTGAAATTTATTTAACGCAGAAAAATAATAACCAAGCAGCGCAGCAGTTCCAGACCGTGATGACCAAATTTCCTAAATCCCCAAAAATTGCAGATGCTAAGTTGAAATTGGCGATTATTCATGCCGATGAAGGAAAAATTGCACAAGCACGACAAGAGTTAATACAGTTGAAAAAGCAGCATCCAAGTTCAACAGCGGCGCAATTAGCAAGTATCCGTTTACAACAACTTGATGCTGAAGCTAGCGCTAAACCAAACAAGTCATCGTGAACACACTAAAAATCACGGAAATTTTCTATTCTTTGCAAGGTGAAACAAAAACGGTGGGGTTACCCACTGTTTTTATTCGTCTAACAGGGTGCCCGCTGCGCTGTCAATATTGTGACACCGCTTATGCCTTTTATGAGGGACAGCGACATACTGTCGACCAAATACTTGAACAAGTCGCTGGCTATCATGCTCGCTATGTTACTGTGACCGGAGGTGAGCCGTTGGCTCAGCCTTTGTGTCTGGATTTATTAAAGCGCTTATGTGATCGTAACTACATCGTTTCCTTGGAAACAAGTGGTGCCCTGGACATTTCAACGGTTGATCCGAGGGTAATTAAAATTGTTGATTTAAAAGCGCCGGGATCCAAGGAAGTGAAGCGCAATCGTTTTGAAAATATTGCTGCCCTATTTGCACAAGATCAAGTTAAATTTGTCATTTGTGATCGTGTCGATTATGACTGGGCGAAATCTATCATGGAGCGATATAATTTAACCGATCGTTGTGAAGTTTTATTCTCGCCTAGTTTTGAACAGATTGATAATCAAGTTTTAGCTGATTGGATTATCGAAGACCGTTTGCCGGTGCGTTTTCAGATACAGCTACACAAATATATCTGGGGCGATCTACCGGGAAAATAATATTTTCATGCGATCAACCCTATTAGACTCTGATTATAATTTAATATATAGGGCATCTCTAGAAATCAGTGGTCATAATATGGGCTGTTCAATAAAACCAATTATTGGTGTGGCGGAATTTTGGTATTCATGAATTTTTGCGGTGTCACGAAATAAAGGCGGTTGACATTGCAATCTATTAAGTGGTTCTTTAAAAACTCAGTCAACTATTGACTCATATGCTTCTATAATAGAGTTATTCAGAAAGCTTGTTGGAATAATTGATTGAAGGTTTGAAATTTAGATAGAATTGTCCTGAGATTTTTATTTTTTTCTCTAAAAAACTGCTGTATTTCTTCAAAGACTGTACAAAACCGTAATGCGCAAAATATATTCTTGAATCCCTTCATCACACGCATACGTGATTTGATGCCTCGATGGGATTGCTCAATACGATTATTCAAATAGTTATTAGGCTTTGTTGCCTAACCTCACGGCTTTGTCTGTGTCGCAAAATTTAGGCGCAACGATAACTCGCCGGCATTCCTAGCCGTGTCATTTTATTTAACACACCACAACCGATCATTGATTCGATTTTTTGCCGTACAAAATCTCGAGCATGTAACGTACTACCCAATATTCTTTTGTAGCGTTGAATCGCCAACTCTGAATAATTCCGATAACCGTATTGTCTTATTCGTTGCCAAGCCATTCGGCCCAATGCTTTTAGTTGCTTAACATTACCATTACGTTGTGTATGATTATTTTTATCATAAACAGCATCACTATCAGGCGGCATTATTATAGCGGCTCCTTTAAAGTAATTTGATAATATTTCATAAACAGGATTCTTATCGTAGGCACCATCGGCGCTGACATGGCCCACTTTGCAAGTAAGTTGCTTTGATAACGTTGCAACGCTTTGGCAATCCGCCGTAAAGCGATCCGTTAAATCATTACCATGAATAATATGTTTATTATCAACGGCTATATGCAATTTACGCCAACTCCGTTTGGCTGATAATGTATATGTTTCCTGATGCCATTCACCTCTGCCAAACCGTTTTAACCCAGTGGAGTCAAGGGCGATAGCCACAACGCTTTTATCTGCCGATTCCGTTTTCCTGTAACGAGGCGACTGAATAGTTAAAAGCGCTAACCGTTTTGACAAGCAACTGTAATCCGGTGATTTTATATTAAGGGCTTTCATCTTGAAAATTGAATTCATAAACCCTTGACATTGCCTCAACGCTAAACGAAAAACTTGCCGAATTTCATGGCACGTAATGATCGCAAGATCCGTGAACTTTTGGGGTGCGCCTTTGCCATCATACACACGATCTTTTTCATACCACGAATGAATAATATCATCGGATATCCAGATTTCAATATTGGCACGATTGCGTAATGCATTATTATATTCACGCCAATTGCTCACCTTGTATTTCTGCTTGGGAATCGTCCAGCCTTTTTTGTTTGGATATTTATTTGGCATATGAACCGCCTTCTGCTTGAAAACCCTGGGGTGCTGATTATAATATAGACAGCAAAAATTACATAGATTGTTCATGTTTTAGTTAGGCAACAAAGCCATCGCATTTACACAATCTTATTTACAGACCCTGTCATCGGATTATTTATCAATAGGCACGAGTTTGGGAGGGTTATTTAGATGCCATCAACAAAAATGAGGCACCACCCGGTTAGTTGATCTAACACTAATTTCATACTGGCATTAATTTCTTTGAAATTTGCCGACAACATTTCTTCAGCAGTTTGCGTATATTTGCTCGGTGTTAAATCATCTTTACATTTATCAATAAGCTTTTGGAGTTTTTCTTTTGTAAATTCCAAATGAAATTGCAACCCGTAAACTTTCTCACCATAGCGTATCACTTGACGTGGGCAACCTGCTGATTTTGCGAGAACGGCAGCGTCTGCCGGAACACCTGGCATGTCGTTGTGCCAATGAATACTGGCAAAAGAAGATGGAAAGTTTTTGAAGATTCTGTCGTGTTTTCCTGCTTCGGTTAATTCGACCGGAAAACATCCCATTTCTTTTTCAGGGCTTCGGCTTGCAGGAGCATCAAAAGCTGCTCCAATTAATTGCGCACCTAAACAAATACCAAGCACAGGTTTATCTGCGTTGATCGCAGCTCCAATTAAGCTAATTTCTTCTTGCAAGTATGGATATTTCTCCAATGCACAAGCACTTTGCGGGCCACCCATGATAATTAAAAAATCAAAATCATCCGTGTGAGGGGCTTTGTTGCCTAACTAAAACATGAACAATCTATGTAATTTTTGCTGTCTATATTATAATCAGCACCCCAGGGTTTTCAAGCAGAAGGCGGTTCATATGCCAAATAAATATCCAAACAAAAAAGGCTGGACGATTCCCAAGCAGAAATACAAGGTGAGCAATTGGCGTGAATATAATAATGCATTACGCAATCGTGCCAATATTGAAATCTGGATATCCGATGATATTATTCATTCGTGGTATGAAAAAGATCGTGTGTATGATGGCAAAGGCGCACCCCAAAAGTTCACGGATCTTGCGATCATTACCTGCCATGAAATTCGGCAAGTTTTTCGTTTAGCGTTGAGGCAATGTCAAGGGTTTATGAATTCAATTTTCAAGATGAAAGCCCTTAATATAAAATCACCGGATTACAGTTGCTTGTCAAAACGGTTAGCGCTTTTAACTATTCAGTCGCCTCGTTACAGGAAAACGGAATCGGCAGATAAAAGCGTTGTGGCTATCGCCCTTGACTCCACTGGGTTAAAACGGTTTGGCAGAGGTGAATGGCATCAGGAAACATATACATTATCAGCCAAACGGAGTTGGCGTAAATTGCATATAGCCGTTGATAATAAACATATTATTCATGGTAATGATTTAACGGATCGCTTTACGGCGGATTGCCAAAGCGTTGCAACGTTATCAAAGCAACTTACTTGCAAAGTGGGCCATGTCAGCGCCGATGGTGCCTACGATAAGAATCCTGTTTATGAAATATTATCAAATTACTTTAAAGGAGCCGCTATAATAATGCCGCCTGATAGTGATGCTGTTTATGATAAAAATAATCATACACAACGTAATGGTAATGTTAAGCAACTAAAAGCATTGGGCCGAATGGCTTGGCAACGAATAAGACAATACGGTTATCGGAATTATTCAGAGTTGGCGATTCAACGCTACAAAAGAATATTGGGTAGTACGTTACATGCTCGAGATTTTGTACGGCAAAAAATCGAATCAATGATCGGTTGTGGTGTGTTAAATAAAATGACACGGCTAGGAATGCCGGCGAGTTATCGTTGCGCCTAAATTTTGCGACACAGACAAAGCCGTGAGGTTAGGCAACAAAGCCATGGCGAGGCAAGGACGAATATATTAATAAAAAATGAAGCGAGTAAAACTTGAGAATAAGATGACCAAGATGTGCGAACAGCTCCCCAAAACCATTTTACATTTCGGATACGAAACGGTGCTGCTTCTTCTGCTTCCTCTGCACCAATATTTTTAGGCTTAACGAGAATTACTTGATTAGCATATTGAAGCTGAAGATCCGCCAGCGGAATCTCTTCTAGTTTTCCTTCTGTGAAAATTTTTGCTGTTTTATTTTCCACAGCAAGCAATAAACAATACTGATGATCATGTAAGGCTACAATACAAGGTAAAATACGCACATTGATATCCTCGAAAGGAAGGTCATATGCTTTGCTAAGAAAATTGGCACGTTCTGCGGCACGCTGAAAAAATTCAGGTGTGAGTTCTTGTCCACGTAAAGGCAGGCCACTAACCAGCGCTTCCTTTGTCATTTTACGTGCGTAGATAATAGTAAGCTCTACCAAACAATCAAGCAAAGTGCCTTTTATGGAGTCGACATTGCCCATAATGTATTGCTTTCTCCAAGTCCTTTATGGACATTTAACGATCAAGTGTTACAAAAAAGCCACAGCTTATCACATATAAAAAAATAATCTAATCGCGCTTCTTTTCAACTATGGAATAACAAAAAATCAACTGCTATACTACTCTACATGATTTCAAGTTTTTCTCATTAAAGTATAGGCTTACGAACATCTTTAATCAAGGAACCCACCATGAATGACAAATCAGAACCCAAAGAAATTCTTATCGACGGATTCGCTGGCGCAGCACTTATAGGCGGCCTTATTCGAATCGACATGATCAAATTAGTACCAAATCCCTCAGATCCGAATAAACCTCAAACCAAGGTCGCATATCGCCTCATTGCGAGTCCTCAAGCCTTTCTGCAAGCTAGTAGTGTCATGAACGAACTCACTAAAAAGCTTAAAGAATCCGGAATCTTACAACCAGCAAAGGGTGATGCCGGAGACAAAGGCAAAAAATAGCCTTCTGCTGAAACCTTATCGCATTAGTTATTTTTTATATCAGGATAGACAAGGTCTGTGTTTGAGGGCTTTTCCCCTTGAACATTGGCTCTTGCCTGATCGAATTCACAACATATTTGTTCAGACGGTGCACTACCAAGAAGACTTACCGTTATGATAGAGAACGTCGCTAATAATGCCCCTGGTATAATCTCATAAATCGCAAACACACCGCCGTAATGAGATAACACACTCTTCCAAACAATAGCGGTTAAGGCGCCGACAGCAATGCCTGAAATAGCCCCCATCCGCGTCATACGCCTCCAAAACAGTGAACCGAGAATGACCGGCCCAAAAGCTGCCCCTAAGCCACCCCAGGCATAACTTACCAACTCTAAGATGGAGTTTTTGGGGTTGTACGCTAACCCTATAGCCACTAAAGCAATTGCCCCTACCATCAGTCGACTGATGAAGACCAATTCCGACTGGGAAGCACGACGACGCAAAAAGCGATGGAACATGTCTTCCGTCAGCGCACTCGAGGATATCAATAGCTGGGCCGAGCTGCTGCTCATGATGGCAGACAGTACCGCAGCCAGTAAAATGCCAGTAACCCACGGCAAGAACATACTCTTAGCCAGCAGCAAAAAAGTACCTTCTGGATGTAACAAGCCCCGAGTATAATAAGCATGTCCCACTAGGCCAGTCACAACGGCGCCGACAAGTCCAATGAACATCCAGCTCATGCAAATACGCCAAGCTGTGGGCAATTCCTTCACAGATCGAATCGCCATAAACCGCACTAAGATGTGTGGCTGACCAAAATAACCTAACCCCCAGCCGAGCAAAGATAAAAGGCCGATGGTGGTCATACCATGCAGGGGCTGTAAATAGCCTGCACCCAACGGCATCAATTGATGAAACGCCTTATGCCAACCACCCATGTGATGCGAGGTGTAAAGTGGCGTTATAATCAACGCAAAAAACATGAGCGAACCTTGAAAAAAATCGATCCAGCTTATAGCTAAAAAACCACCGAATGCCGTGTAAATAATCACGAACACCGCACTAATCCATAGTGCCGTGTGATACGACAAATGAAAGGCGCTCTCAAATAATAACGCACCGCTTACAAAGCCCGCGGAAGCATAAACCGTGAAAAAAATAAGAATGGCTGCTGCGGTGACAAGGCGAAGCACACGAGTAGTGTCGTGAAAACGATTATCGAAGTAAGCCGGAATAGTGAGGGCATTATTTGCAATCTCAGTATAGGCTCGCAATCGTGGCGATACCAAACGCCAATTCAAGTATGCGCCGCATAAAAGACCGATAGGCATCCAAATTTGATTTAACCCATGAACAAAGACAGCACCGGGTAAAGCGAGTAATAGCCAACCACTCATATCGGAAGCCCCAGCACCTAGCGCAACGATAGGACCACTCAAAGAGCGGTGACCAAGTACATAATCAGACAGATCGCGAGTACGCTTATTTGCAAAATAACACAGCGCAAAAATAATAAGAAAATAAATAGAAAGCGTAACTATATATTCGTAACTGGCAATCTGCATAAATAACCCAAACTTAAACCCTCCTTGTTACGTAAAACTGAAATAAAGAGCATTCGATAGTAGCACAGTCCATGATTTTCTGCATTACGGAAGTATTTCTCTGCATCATCGAGTTCAATTGCGGCTTTGTTGCCTAACCTCACGGCTTTGTCTGTGTCGCAAAATTTAGGCGCAACGATAACTCGCCGGCATTCCTAGCCGTGTCATTTTATTTAACACACCACAACCGATCATTGATTCGATTTTTTGCCGTACAAAATCTCGAGCATGTAACGTACTACCCAATATTCTTTTGTAGCGTTGAATCGCCAAGGCTTTGTTGCCTAACTAAAACATGAACAATCTATGTAATTTTTGCTGTCTATATTATAATCAGCACCCCAGGGTTTTCAAGCAGAAGGCGGTTCATATGCCAAATAAATATCCAAACAAAAAAGGCTGGACGATTCCCAAGCAGAAATACAAGGTGAGCAATTGGCGTGAATATAATAATGCATTACGCAATCGTGCCAATATTGAAATCTGGATATCCGATGATATTATTCATTCGTGGTATGAAAAAGATCGTGTGTATGATGGCAAAGGCGCACCCCAAAAGTTCACGGATCTTGCGATCATTACCTGCCATGAAATTCGGCAAGTTTTTCGTTTAGCGTTGAGGCAATGTCAAGGGTTTATGAATTCAATTTTCAAGATGAAAGCCCTTAATATAAAATCACCGGATTACAGTTGCTTGTCAAAACGGTTAGCGCTTTTAACTATTCAGTCGCCTCGTTACAGGAAAACGGAATCGGCAGATAAAAGCGTTGTGGCTATCGCCCTTGACTCCACTGGGTTAAAACGGTTTGGCAGAGGTGAATGGCATCAGGAAACATATACATTATCAGCCAAACGGAGTTGGCGTAAATTGCATATAGCCGTTGATAATAAACATATTATTCATGGTAATGATTTAACGGATCGCTTTACGGCGGATTGCCAAAGCGTTGCAACGTTATCAAAGCAACTTACTTGCAAAGTGGGCCATGTCAGCGCCGATGGTGCCTACGATAAGAATCCTGTTTATGAAATATTATCAAATTACTTTAAAGGAGCCGCTATAATAATGCCGCCTGATAGTGATGCTGTTTATGATAAAAATAATCATACACAACGTAATGGTAATGTTAAGCAACTAAAAGCATTGGGCCGAATGGCTTGGCAACGAATAAGACAATACGGTTATCGGAATTATTCAGAGTTGGCGATTCAACGCTACAAAAGAATATTGGGTAGTACGTTACATGCTCGAGATTTTGTACGGCAAAAAATCGAATCAATGATCGGTTGTGGTGTGTTAAATAAAATGACACGGCTAGGAATGCCGGCGAGTTATCGTTGCGCCTAAATTTTGCGACACAGACAAAGCCGTGAGGTTAGGCAACAAAGCCTTCACGCCAATTGCTCACCTTGTATTTCTGCTTGGGAATCGTCCAGCCTTTTTTGTTTGGATATTTATTTGGCATATGAACCGCCTTCTGCTTGAAAATCCTGGGGTGCTGATTATAATATAGACAGCAAAAATTACATAGATTGTTCATGTTTTAGTTAGGCAACAAAGCCACAGAGGTAGGTGGAGTTATACACAGGCGATGAGGTATAATTTCCACCGTTGGAGCAAAAACAACGGAATCGATATGGCCCAGAAAATCATAACGCTTTTCCTCACCGCTGCAATGTTATTAGTCATAAGCAGCGCTCAGGCTGTTCAAGTTCGTGGCATGAATACCGCGAATGTGCCGGTGGCCGACCGTTCGGACCAAAGCTTGCAAAAAGCACTTCAAACGGCGTTTAATCAAGTGTTGGTTAAAATGAGTGGTAATACAAGCGTCAGTACTGTGTCAGCCGTTCAAAACGCGTCGTCAAACATCAACAATTTAGTAGTCAGTTACAGTTACTCGACGCAAACAAATGCCGCCGGAAATTCGCAGCTCATGTTGTATGTTGTATTCGATGGTAGTGCAATGAAGCACCTGCTTAAAAATGCAGGTCAGTCGATTTGGAGCAGTGATCGACCACTGACATTGATTTGGTTGTCTGTCTCACAAGGTGTGCAAAACAATGTGATTTCGAGTGGTGATTCAAGTCCAATTATTACATCAATCAAACAAGTGACCGAACAGCGCGGCGTACCGATTATTTTTCCGACGATGGATCTTCAAGATCAAGCCAATATAGCATCAACGCCGGCACAATTGCCGAGCAGTCAGCAGCTCACGACGTCGGTGCAACGTTATGGTGTGAAGAGTGCATTGGCAGGTAGCATTATTAATAATGGCAGCGAGCAATTTCAAGGTGAATGGAAATTATTATTAAATGGTACACCTTACGAATGGCAAACGAACGGTATGAGTGTGGAGCAAGTCATCACAAATGGTATTAATCAAGCGGCGGACATGATGGCTAATCAATTGGCGACGATAGATAGTAAAAATTTACAAAGCACCGTGATGCTGCAGATTAGTGGTGTTGAGAATCTCGATGATTATGTGCATGTCGTTGCTGCGTTGCGTCGTTTGGCAGATGTATCGAAAGTGACAGTTAATGATATGAGTAATGACATTTTATTATTAGAGGTGAATGCGGCTGGTGGTTCTAGCGGCTTAGTGAGTGCATTAAAAATGGTGGATCATTTGACTGCAGAAGCAGCGCCTGCGGATGTCGGTACGAACCAGGCGAATTTATTTTATCATTATTCAGAAAACACCAATCAACCGATTAACAATGGAAATGACAATAATGGTTAGGCAGTTGACATTGCCCGTTAATTTACGCGACGATGCGACATTCACAAATTTTTATCCCGGCGACAATAATCATCTTGTTAAAGCATTAAAAGCATTATTATCGGGTGATGGTGAGCAATTTATTTATTTGTGGGGTGCGCCCGGTGTTGGGCGTAGCCATTTGTTGCAGGCGTGTTGTCATGAGTTTAGTGATCGGCAATGTTCTATCGTATATTTGCCGTTACGCTCAGAGCATCTAACACCGGAAATATTACAAGGCATGGAAGCTATGCGTTTAGTGTGTTTGGACGATATCGATGCCGTGCTTGGGCAGCCTCAATGGGAAGAAGCTTTATTGCATTTTTATAATCGCGCGCGTGATAACGGTGTGAAATTAATTGTATCGGGAAACGATCTGCCGCCACAATTACCTTGTGAATTAGCGGATTTACGTTCACGTTTGTCCTGGGGATTGGTATTTCAAGTGACGGGGCTATCTGACGAGCAAAAATTATTGGCATTACAAATGCACGCCCGTCATCGCGGCATGCATATATCGTGCGAAGTGGGCCAATTTCTATTGCGTCATCTGCCGCGCAACATGACTGAATTATTTAAAGTCCTCAATAAATTAGATCACGCTTCACTCGTTGCTAAAAAACGCTTGACGATTCCTTTCATCAAACGCGTGTTGGAATAATCATGCGTTTGTTTGGCGAGCCCTAAAGTCTTCTCGCACGTACAACGCCTTTAATTGCACGTATTTGCTGAAATACCTCGTCATTAATTTCGGTATCAACGTCCATCATTGTGTAAGCAATCTCATCACGTGATTTATTAATCATGTCGATAATATTGAGATCTGCATTAGACAATATTGTTGAAATTTGCGCGACCATGTTGGGTACATTTAAATTAGCAATAGCAATGCGATATCCATCGCCGCGTGGTAACTTTACGGCCGGAAAATTAACCGAATTTCGAATCGTGCCATTTTCTAAATATTCTTGCACTTGTTCTGCGACCATAATGGCGCAGTTTTCCTCTGCCTCTTTGGTGGAAGCACCGAGATGCGGCAAACTGATCACGTGCGGATTATTTTTAAAGCGGTTGCAGGGGAAGTCACATACATAGTTGCGTACGTGATTATCATCGAGCGCTTCTGCTAAGGCATTATTATCAACAATCGGCGCACGTGCAAAATTTAATAATACAACGCCAGACTTCATCATTTTTAAAAGATCAGCATTGATTAAATGCTGTGTTTTATCGTTTAGGGGGACATGGAGCGTCACAAAGTCGGAGTGTTGGATCGCATCTTTCAGGGATTCGGCTTGTTGCACGTCGGATGATAATTCCCACGCACTTCGCACCGTGATAGCAGGATCGTAGCCGATGACGTTCATACCTAATTGAATGGCGGCGTTAGCGACTTTGACGCCGATTTTCCCAAGACCAATCACGCCGAGCGTTTTGCCGGGCAATTCAAATCCTGCAAATTGTTTTTTTTGTTTTTCCACTTGATGGTGTAATGCTTGATCGTCCCCTTGGATTTGACGCGTATAATCCCAGGCAGGGCAAATATTACGGCTCGCTAATAGCATGCCCGTGATGACCAATTCTTTCACGGCATTGGCATTTGCACCGGGTGTGTTTAAAACGGGAATACCCAGCGCTGTTAATTTTTCAACGGGAATATTATTTGTGCCTACACCCGCGCGACCAACCACTTGTATGCTTTTAGGGATTGGCATGTCGTGCATGTTAAAAGAACGAACTAAAATTGCATCGGGGTTGTTGGCTTCTTGTAAAATTTCATAGTGATCGATATGAAAATGAGAAAGCCCAACATGAGAGATATTGTTAAGAACTTGTATTTTATACATGATTAAATATTCCAAAAGAACTGAGTAAAATTAACACGATGGCGATCGGCGCAAAGTATCGTTTAATCCAACGCCACGTTTTAAACCATCCTGTATTGACGTTCCAACCTAATTGATCGTGGATGGTTTGCGTCGGTAATAACCAACCTGTAAAGATAGCAATAAGAAGCCCACCAACAGGTAGCATAATCGCTGAGGTTAAAAAATCAATAGCTTTAAAAAAAGTAATGCCATGGATATGAATCTGAGAGGCATGGCTAAATGATGCGATGGTGCCAAAACTTAATATCCAACAGGTAATACCAGCTAACATGACCGATTTTGTACGTGAAAGATTAAATTTTTCCATGAGCCAAGACACTGCGGGTTCAATCAACGAAATCGTCGATGTGAATGCAGCAAATAATAATAAAAGAAAAAATAGCGCGCCAATAATATTGCCAAAAGGCAAATGACCAAAGGCTATCGGTAACGTTTTAAATATTAAACTAGGCCCAGAGGCAGCCTGCAAATGATTGGCAAAGACGATGGGAAAAATCACCAATCCCGCTAGAATTGCGATAGCAGTATCGGAAAAGCACACAGCCACGACACTGCTCATCACCGGCGTTTCATCTGGCAAGTAGGCGCTAAACATGATGATAATGCCCATCGCGATATTTAAACTAAAAAAAGCTTGGCCAAGAGCTACGAGTACAATTTTAGGAGTCAGCGCATAAAAATCAGGGCGAAAGAGAAATACAACGCCTTGTCGAAAACCGCCGGTTGTCATCGCATATCCTAAAAGCACTAGCATGATGATCACTAAAGCGGGAAACATAATCATGACGGTGCGTTCCAAGCCTCGTTTGATACCAAATGCAATGACGCCGACCGTCGCAAAAGTAACAAAACTGTCGCTGAATAACATTTGTAAGGGGCTAGATTGTAATTTTTTAAAGTTAACAATCGCGGTTAATTCTGTTGCGTGTTTAAAATGTCCTAACAATGCTCGTACAAAGTAGTCAAACACCCATCCTGAAATGACCATGTAATACGTGAGAATCAAGAAGGCGGCTAAAACGCTCAACCCGCCCAACAATCCCCAGTATCGGGAGCGATTAACGAGTTTCGCGACATTGGCAATCGAATTGACAGGGTTGCTTCGTCCAATGCGCCCTAACATGACCTCGGAGGTCATGAGTGGGATCCCGAGGATGATTACAAAGAAGATATAAACAAGCACAAAAGCTCCGCCACCATATTGGCCGGCAAGATAGGGAAATCGCCAAACGTTACCCAAACCGATGGCTGCAGCGGCTGTTGCAAAAATAAATGAGACGCGGGAATTCCATCGAATTGGTTTATTCATAATCAATCCATGATTGTTGGTTGGAATCGGCTACTAGTATACAATAACCAGCACTATGGCAATACAGTCTTGGCACTTAAAACACACTATCGATGCTATCGTTTTCGATTGCGATGCTACCTTGAGTCAAATCGAGGGCATCGATGCATTGGCTAAAGTCAACGGCGTTGAAGAGCGCGTGCGTTTATTGACTGAAGAGGCGATGGAAAAAAGGGGTCTCAACAGTGAAATTTATCGGCAGCGTTTGGAATTAGTGAGACCAACGGCATCGCAGTTAGCAGCATTAGGTGATGATTATTACGCGCACTTAACACCGGATGTGGATCGTGTTATTCAGGTGTTTCAACGACTTCATAAATCTGTTTATGTGATTTCTGCCGGCATCCAGTCAGCAGTTGAAAGTCTTGCGGCACGTTTAAATATTCCGAGAGAAAATGTTTTTGCAGTAGCGGTGTATGTTGATGACAATGGAAATTATAGTGGCTATGATCCCAGTTCACCCATGACGCGCCAACACGGTAAACGTGAAGTGGTTGAGGCCTTAAAGAAAAAACATCAGCATATGTTACATATTGGTGATGGTATGAATGATGTGGAAGCGGCTGCTATCGTCGAACGTTTTGTCGGTTATGGCGGTTCATACTTTCGAAAACATATCGCATCGTTATGTGATTTTTATATCACATCGCAGTCTATCACACCGCTGCTTCCGCTGGCGTTAACATTGGAAGAAAGTGAAAATTTAAATGCCTCTGGAAAAAAAGCCTATGAGCAAGGTTTATATCATATTGATAACGGTGAAGTGTTCATTAAATTGAAATAGTGGTAACTGTGTCCCCTAACATCCTTTGAGATTACAATGAATATCGATGCAATAATTTTTTATTTAAAAAAACTTCAGGATAATATTTGCCTAGCATTAGAACAAGAAGATGGTCGCGCCAAATTTCATGAAGATAATTGGCAACATGAAACAGGTGAAGGTGGCGGTAGAACGCGTGTGCTTACAGAAGGCGCTGTGTTTGAAAAAGCTGGTGTGAATTTTTCACACGTAAAAGGCGAGCAATTACCCAGTGCAGCAACAGCAAAACGTCCCGAACTAAAAGGTTGTGCGTTTCAAGCTACGGGTGTTTCTTTAGTCATTCATCCACACAATCCTTATGTGCCTACCTCGCATATGAATGTACGATTTTTTATGGCGGAAAAAGCCGATGCGGATCCAGTTTGGTGGTTTGGTGGAGGCTATGATTTAACGCCCTATTATGGGTTTGAAGAAGATTGTCGGCATTGGCATGAAACGGCAAAAGCAGCTTGCGATCTATTTGGTCCTGATGTTTATAAAAATTATAAAAAATGGTGCGATGATTATTTTTATTTAAAGCATCGTCAAGAGCCTCGCGGTATCGGTGGATTATTTTTTGATGATCTTAATGAATGGGGATTCGAGCGTTGTTTTGAATTTATTAAAAGCGTTGGCGATAGTTTTATCGAAGCATATTTACCGATTGTAGAGCGTCGCAAAAATATCGAATATGGCAATCGAGAGCGTGATTTTCAATTATATCGCCGCGGCCGCTATGTAGAATTTAATTTAGTTTATGATCGTGGTACATTATTTGGGTTACAGTCCGGTGGTCGCACCGAGTCGATATTAATGTCTTTGCCGCCACTCGTTACATGGCAGTACGATTGGCATCCTGAGCCTGGTAGTGATGAGGCTAAGTTGTATGAATCATTTTTAGTGCCAAAAAGTTGGGTTAATTAAATGGCAAGCAATTGAAATTCCTCACTGACGCTCCGAAGTCTATTCGGGCGCGTAGTTGCCAGACAACAATGTTGGGTTTTGTTTTGCAATTAAATGGCGCCATCGGATAAAACCAGTGACCGCCAAACCCAAGTAAATAATCAACAAAATACTATGCGCGGGAATATCTTTATAAAAATATAACCCGACATAAATGGCATCCACGACAAACCACAAAATCCAATTTTCAATAATTTTCTTACAAATCATCCACTGTGCGATTAAACTCAAAACGGTGGTTGTGGCATCAAGATAAGGCACTTGCGAATTCGTAAAATGCTTTAATAATTCAGCAACCGAAAAAATTCCAGCAACAGCAATCACACATAAAATGAATGCTACACGCCACGTTAAATGTGTAATCGCTAACGCCTCATTACGATTATTTTTATGAGTCCACATATACCAGCCGTAAAACATCGAAATAAAATAAATGCCGGCAAGTGTCATGTCGCCGTAAATGCCGGTTAAGCCGTATAAAGTAGCATCCAGCACTGTCGCGACGAGGCCAAGAGGCCACGCCCATTTATCGGCTTTGACATAAAAAATGGTGGAAAGTAACGCAAAAACTGCCCCGACAATATCGAGGGTATGTATGAATGCTTGCATAATGTACTTCTTCCGCCGGTGTTAACCGGATCAAGTTCGATGGGTTTTACCCGCCAAGGACAATCTCAGCCGATCATTTGTCGGCACCCCAGACAAAGGATGAAGATAGGGCAGTGCGCAAAAAATGTCAAGAATCGTTGCCTGGAGCCGCTGTTACCTGCTACAGTATTTAAATGTTTAGGGGCTGTTTGCAACAGCTTCTTTTGGGAATTCAGGAGCTTTATCATGGTCAGAATCATCACCGTTGACGACATTAAAAGCTTGATCCGGAAGGTCACCATCGAAAAATTTTTCGAACTCTTGGTCGAGAAAATGAGGGACTGCTTTAATCGCTGGCCGGAATTTCACAAAATACCCCGGAGTGTGACTCACTTCGACTTTGGTGTGATTGAGTTAATGCCGATCTGGGGTAAAGATTACTATTCCGTAAAATACATTAACGGTCATCCCCAGAACCCACAGCAAAATAAACAAACGGTGGTGGGCATCGGCATGCTCGCAGACGTAGCGACGGGTTATCCAGTATTAATTAGCGAGATGACAATACTAACGGCACTTCGCACGGCGGCGACGTCAGCACTTGCGGCTGAGTTTATAGCAAGAAAAAATTCAAAAACCATGGCAATGATTGGTACGGGTGCACAAAGCGAGTTTCAAGTATTGGCGCATAAGGCGTTGTTGGGCATTGAAAAGGTAAAATATTTTGACTTAGATCCTGCAGCCATGGAAAAATTCGCGCGCAACTTGGCAGGTTATTCTATTGAGTTAGAAGCGTGTCAGGATGTGCAATCTACTATTCATCAAGCCGATATTATTACAACGGCAACGGCAGCAAAAAAACAAGCACATATTTTAAAAGAAGCTTGGCTTGAGCCGGGTGTTGCCATCAATGCCGTCGGGGGTGATTGTCGCGGTAAAACAGAGTTGGACCCTAAAATACTTCATCGCAGTAAAATTGTGGTTGAATTTATTGAACAAACGCAAGAAGAAGGTGAAATACAAAATTACAAAGAAAAAGAAATTTATGCAGAATTATGGGAACTCACCAGTGGTAAAAAACTAGGGCGTACGTCCGATGATGAAATAATGGTATTTGATTCTGTTGGCTTTGCGCTCGAAGATTATGCCGCGTTGCGATTAGTTTATAGTTTAGCAGAGGACTTTCATGTGGGTCACATGTTAGATATGGTGCCTGATTGCAAAGATCCTAAAAATTTATTTGGTTTGTTAGCAGTAACAAATAATTTAATATCGACTTAGATGGATAACATGTGAAAAATGATGAGCTAAAGACAGAAGATCATCCCGAGCTTTTGTTTCTAAGGGCATTGATCGATAATGTCGATTCAGCGATTTTATCTATTTTATTCCGCCGTGCCCAACTCGTTAATTTTATCATCGAATACAAAAAATTGCATAAAATCGATCTGTCGCGCAGCAAGTTGCGTGAAAACGCTGCAAAAGAAACAGCGGATTTTGCAGCAATGTTGAGTTTAAGAAAGGTGTTTGTGCAAAAAATCCTGAACCATCTTTTTGAAGCAAACGATCACTTGTACGATAGTAAAATTTCGGCAGGTGGCGAGCAATTTTTGGTGTTCAACGAAAGCATGTTACAACAGTTTAATGGCACATTAAAAAGCTTAGATATGTCATTTTGTATTTTATTGTCAGAGCGTATGCAGCTAGTAAACCAAGTGGGGAAATATAAAAAACAACACAATATCTTGCCGCTTGATCAGGCGCGTTGGGAAGCTGTATTAAAATCAAAAACTGAATTTGCAGAATCATTAGGTATTGATGCTGATGCTGTTCGCAAACTTTATTCTATGATTCATGAGGAAGCTCTGATCATTGAAAGACAGTATCAAGAAAAATAAATAGTTAAGGGCATCTCTAGACCAATTAAAGAATTTCAATTGCTTGCTTATCGTGATTGAGGTTGCTGTTTTTCGGGAATCACCATCCTTGGCTGCTAAGTACCTCCATGGTACTTACGCCCGCAAAATAATAACCTCAACCCCTATCCATCATTGAAATCAATAAAGTATTTTAACCTCAGTTCTGGATAACTGCGTATAAATTATTCTTTATATTGTTGGTTTTTATTCCTGGTTTGTTTGGTCGCCAAGAATAGGCAATTAGCGCTGCAAGGGTATTGACTAAAAAATTAATCGGACTACGATGACGCGAATGCTCAACATGATACAAGTTTTTCAACTGATCGATAATCGTTTCTACGATGCCACGTTGTTTTAGGAAAAACTTTTCAAATGCAGAAAGCATTTTGTTCTTCATATTTTTACGGACTTTTGTCACAAATTTTAAATCGTGTTTTGCCAAATCGTCCGCAAGATCTTTTCCAAGATACCCTTTATCGCCAGCGCCCAACCCCTTTAAATTAGCCATTAATTTTCTAACAACAGCGCGATCATCCACGTTCCCTTTCGTTAAACAAAAACGGATTAATTCCCCTTGATGATTAATCACAATATGTAGTTTAAAGCCGTAAACCCAGCCCATTGTGCTTTTACTGCGTTTAGCAATGCCTTTGAAAACCTTGTTTCGATAAATTCGTTTATTGTGGCATACGCGTAGTGTAGTTGAGTCAATATAATACAATCCCGTGTGTTTGCCCTTTCTCGAAAGCAAATAGGCGGCGAGCATCATTAGCGCTGCTGATTGGCAGGCGACAAAACGTGTGTAACTCAGCGCCGTAGGAAAATACTTCTTCATGTCTTGTAAAACACATCCACAATAAAAATCCTTAAATGTGCGATAGTGACTCATTTGAAACAACACAATGATGGTGCCAATTTCAGACAAGCTCATTTGCATCGCTCGATCTCGTTTTCTGTCTGGGTTCGGTAGCAAATACTTTGATTGACCTTTCAAATAATCCTTGCAAAAATCATCCATATCACAAAAAATCTCCGTGACCGGTGCCAACATGATTAACTCCTGTTACATTATTTAGCTGTAATTTTGGAGCTAAATTTTAGCGGTTCCGGTCTTTTTTTCAATTATTTCATTCACTTATTCCTTTTCTTATACAGAACTCAGGTTATTTTAGGTTTTCAAGACAATTTCAAGGAGTGCTTTTAGGATTGCAAAAAATTCAAAATTTCTTTGCTGGCTTCATTGGGAACTTCTATAGGGCTGCCGTGGCCGCCGGGCAATAATGCCTCCGATACATGTTCAATGCTGTTAATAAGTTCTTTGGATTCGCGTGGTAACGCAATAATATCTTCTTCAGCGTAAGCGACCAATGTTTGATTTTTAGGTAGTGCCTCATTTTTGTTGATGTGATATATTTTGGTATTTCAGAAAATCATTAGGATAAGGATTGCATGAATGGCAAGAATCAATGTTGCTTGCCCCTGCTGCTGTTTACATGAGGTTGTAAAATTTGGCGTCAGCAGTACAGGAAAGCAAAGGTTTCAATGTAAAAATAATGCTTGTGAGAAAAATACATTTCTTCTAGATTACACACATAATGCTCGTGCCCCTGGTGTTAAAGATAAAATAGTTGATATGGCAATGAATGGTAGTGGCGTCAGAGATACTGCACGCGTTTTACGTATTAGCATTAACACTGTTATTGGTGAATTAAAAAAAGGGTGAAGGTTTGGAGAGCGTCAATACACGACTTTTAAAGGAAAAAGAATCACTTGGTGCGTCTGTTACTGTTAATGTTGTACAAGTTGAAGAAGCGGAGCTGGATGAAATGTGGAGTTTTGTTCGAAATAAACAGAATCAACGTTGGCTTTGGCATGCGATTGATCACCATACACATGAGGTGTTAGCTTATCATTTTGGTCCAAGAAAAGATTCAGCATTTAAAGCACTGAAAGAAAAACTGAGCTCATTTGATATCAACTTTTACTATACAGATGATTGGGGTGCTTATGAAAGACACCTGCCTCAATCAAAACATTTGGTGGGAAAGCAAAATACCCAAGCGATTGAACGAAAGCATCTCACGTTGCGCACACGAATAAAGCGATTAGCGAGAAAGACGATTTGCTTTTCTAAACTGGATAAATTGCACGACATTGTCATCGGATTATTTATCAATAGGCACGAGTTTGGGAGGGTTATTTAGATGCCATCAACAAAAATGAGGCACCACCGATTTTTAATATTTTTGAGTTGTGAGTGTGAATCGAACGTTCTTAATACATTCGATTGACGAATTTGGTCTTCTAATGATTGTGGATAAGGATTATTCAGAATGGCTTCTCGTTGAAGTCGCATTCTTTCTTTATCTTTTAAAAATGCATAGCCACGAACCCAAGGTAAAATAGCATCGATTTGGCATTCGAGAGATACTCCTGCCTTACGCAACTTTATTAAAGCATCGAAACAATAAGTCGTAACGGTATTCCATTTAGGAACGCTGTTGAGAATGACTAATTTATCGATGGCATGTCCATGTTTAATGCTAATCATTTGGGCGATGGTACCACCCATGGATTGCCCTATAATATGAGGTTTTTATAAACCGAGCGAGTTAATTAGATCGATTGTTCCATCGGCCATGATTTCGGCGGTTAACGTTTCATGGTTGTCTTTGGTTTGCCCAGCTCCCCGATTATCAAATAACAGCACTTGAAAGTTTTTAGCAAACGCATCTAACATCAATGTCCAGTAAGTGTGATCTCCTGTGTAACCGGTAATAAAGACAACCGGTTTTCCTTTGCCGTGTAGTTCGTAATAATAATCAACACCGTTCACAGAAATTTTTGCCATTAGCGCAATCCTAATTTTTTCTCTAAATAGTGAATGTTTTGCCCGCCCTTTCGAAACTCTGGATCTCTCATTAAATCTTTGTGCAAAGCGATGTTAGTTTTAATGCCTTCAATCACTAATTCTTCAAGCGCATTGATCATGCGCACGATGGCAATTTCGCGTGTTTCGCCATACGTGATTAATTTCCCAATTAATGAGTCGTAGTACGGTGGTACGCGATAACCGCTATATAAATGAGAATCCATACGCACACCAGGTCCGCCCGGTGCATGATACAACGTGACGGTGCCAGGACACGGCATAAAGTTTTTAGGATCTTCGGCATTAATACGGCATTCGATGGCATGACCACGAATGACAACATCATCTTGTGTGAAGCTTAATGGTAATCCTGACGCCACTCGAATTTGCTCTTTTATAATATCGATACCGGTGATCATTTCAGTCACGGGGTGTTCTACTTGAATACGCGTGTTCATTTCGATGAAATAAAATTCGCCATTTTCGTAAAGAAATTCGAATGTGCCCGCGCCACAATATTGCATTTCTTTACAGGCCTTCACGCAACGCTCGCCAATTTCGGCGCGTTGTTCGGGTGTAATGCCAGGCGCTGGCGCTTCTTCGATAACTTTTTGATGACGACGTTGCATCGAACAATCACGCTCACCTAAGTGAATGGCGTTACCGTGCATGTCTCCTAATATTTGTACTTCAATATGGCGCGGATGTTGCAGAAACTTTTCCATATAGACTTCATCGGTGCCAAATGCGGCAGCCGCTTCGGTGCGTGTCATGGCAATGGCATTAATAAGATTTTCTTCGTGCTCGACAACGCGCATACCACGTCCGCCACCACCACCGGATGCCTTAATTAAAACGGGATAACCAATCTCGCTCGCAATTTTTAAATTCTTTTCTGAGTCGTTGGTCAAAGCGCTATTGGATCCTGGTATGCAAGGGATGCCCGCACTTTTCATGGTTTTAATGGCAGATACTTTATTTCCCATTAATTTAATGGTCTTATGATTTGGACCAATGAATTTAAAGCCGCTTTTTTCGACTTGCTCAGCAAAATCAGGATTTTCTGCTAAAAAACCATAGCCAGGGTGAATAGCATCGGCATGAGCAATTTCTGCTGCACTAATGACAGCAGGAATACTGAGATAACTTTCCGCACTATTCGATGGACCAATGCAAACAGCTTCATCCGCTAATTTAACGTGCATTAAATTTCCATCCGCATTCGAATAAGCGGCTATAGTATGAATGCCCAATTCTTTACAAGCGCGGTGTACGCGTAGCGCAATTTCACCGCGATTTGCGATTAAAACTTTTTCAAACATGTGTCATTACTCGTCTGAATCGATAATAAAAAGTGGTTGATCATATTCAACAGGCTGTTCATTTTCCACTAAACGCGCACTGACCACTCCTGATTTGTCGGCTTCAATTTTGTTGAACATTTTCATGGCCTCAATGAGGCACAATGTATCGCCCACCGTAACACGTTGGCCGACTTCGACAAGTGGTTTTGCGCCCGGCGTAGATGCAAGGTAAACCGTTCCCACCATCGGCGCTTTAACAGCATGGCCTTCTGGTGTTTGATCCACAATCGTTTTTGATTCTTCACGAATCTTTTGTTTTTCGATATGTTGCGGAATATTATCTTGCATGGGAGTCGTTGCAATCGGTGTTGCAGTTGTAATTTGTGCTGAAGGCGTACCCGGTAAACGGCTAATGCGAACAGAATCATCACCTGTTTTCACCTCAATCTCACCAACACCCGTTTCATTAATCAATTCGATTAGCTTTTTAATTTTGCGAATATCCATTACTTGGACCTCGATTCATGTGTTTTCAAATAATGGTTGGCCGCATCAAGGGCCAACTGATAACCATATGCACCAAAACCACTAATCACCCCAATGGCGATGTCAGCCAAGTATGATCGATGCCGAAACGATTCACGGCTTAGCACATTGCTAAGGTGAGTTTCGATAAACGGAATCTCTACAGCCAATAAAGCATCGCGTATTGCGATGCTGGTATGTGTGAACGCACCTGGGTTGATGATCACAAAATCAATCTTCCCCCTGGCCTGTTGGATGGTATCGATAAGTTCATGTTCAGCATTGCTTTGCAGCGATATAATCTCGTGTCCAAGTTGCTTCCCTTGTGCCTCAAGGGTGGAGATAATGTTCGCCAGCGATTCCGAGCCATAAGTTTCAAGCTCACGAATGCCTAGCATGTTCAAATTTGGACCATTTAGGATGAGGATTTTAGCCATATTGGTATTATGCACCAATATCATGTTCTTGTCGAATTTGATGAAATTAGCGACAAGATCGCTGCAGATAGCGGCATATTCAAGATCATTGGGTTATTTTGTTCAAATTATTAATAGATGGGCATCTTCCCTATTTGAAAGCGTGACAAGTCTAACAGATATCACAAAAATGTCTATTCGCTCGGTATCCCAAATAAAACCACAGCAAGCATGAGTAGCGTCAGCGCGCCATACAAGAAAAACCGTGACCATCGTCGCCAAAGCTTATGGTCTTTGAAACAGAGCATTAATGCCATGAAAGTGTGTATTGCATAGTAGAGGGCAAATGCCTTTGAGGCAAGCGAAATGATCTCAAAAATATTCGTAACCCAGGTTAGAAAGATGCCAACAATAGCCATGAGTAAAAAATTGATTTTGTCACTGATTTTTTTGTGAGAGGCTTCTGCCAGTAGTTCGCCTCCCCCAATAATATCTGCAACGGAAGCACTAAATTGACTCATGATTGCGCCAATCACTAACACAATCGCTAAACTTGGGGCAACGATATAACTAATATGAACGATGGTAATTTCATTAATTTGAGTAATTTTGTTAAAAAGCACCATGGCAAGAGTGACAAAAACCACATAAATAATGCCGGAGAGGATTTGTGCATAGCGCATGGTTTTAATTCGCATAGATGCAGTATAAGCATCACCCATGTAGCGTGAAATCTCAAAACCTTGAATGATGATTAAAATACCCAGTATTTTTTTGATAACAATGTTAAAACTTTGAGGAGTGGTAATCTTAAGTGCCCAGCGCCCGTGATAAATTTCTATTGCGTTATAGACTAGTAAACTTATGATTAATGTAATAATCACGCCTAACTTTGTGTTCACACTGTATTCTGCTAGTCGCTCCAGAGATTTTAATCCACGGAATAAGCCTGTAATACCGATAAATAGTAAAATAATGCTCGTTAATAAGTTTGACGAGAGACCGTGAAAATCTAATCCTAATGGTTTAAAGATAAATGCCGATAAAAGTTTTAAATAGAAAGTTGCTGAGATGATATAGGCGATGCCTAAAATGGGTCGTGATAATATTTCCAACTTGCAAACCCAAAGATGTTTTTGTTTTTCATCTTTTAATAATGGCTCTAAATATAGAATATTACAACGCATTGCCGCGCCGAGCGCATAGGCAACGATGACAACTATGAGCATAATAATGGGCGCCCATTTCCCAACTAATAACACTAACAACGGAGTTGAGACTAAAAAACCACTGCCGATAATGGAAGCAAGTGGAGTAACAGTTGCCTGCCAAAAAGTGGATTGACGAACCTTTTTGCTAAATAAAAATATCATCGCCCCAATCATGGGGATGAAGATGATGAGGTTGATGAATATCTTTTCCATGACGTTCATCCGTGTTGAGCGTCCTTTTTGATTATAAGTGTTTCATTATGGTTTGTAGATGTTTTAAGAAAGCAGTTGCTGACATTTCACCGACGATGCGCGAATCAGCAATTTCTTTTCCATCAGGGCCAAAGAATAAGATGGTTGGGGGTGCTACGACTTGAAAATGTTTTTGAAGTTCACGTGCTTGGAAATTATCTTTGGTGACGTTGGCACGCAACAATCGAAATGGTCGTAATTGTTTTTTTACTTGTGGATTATTAAAAGTGTAATGATCCATCTCTTTACAGGCTATGCACCAATCAGCATAGAAATCCAACATCACAGGCTGATGTTCTGATCTTGCTGATTGTAATTGCTGTTGTGCTTCTGTCAGTGTTTTAACAGGAATAAATGTTAATCCTGTTTGCTGGGCTTGCTTGTCATGAGTTGTAGGTAGGTTTAAAGGGTCAAGCGGATTAGAGTTGCCCATAAAGGCGGCGATGATTAGCACGATGCCATAAATAAATAACACGATACCTAGTGTTTTTCTAAGTTTTTGCCAAATATTGGTAGAGGTTTTAAAAGTGCCGAGGACGATAGCAACGCCCAAAGCCAAAATAGCCCACAAGGCCATCGTTACTGGTCCCGGTAGAATTCTTGAAATCATCCAGATAGCTACGGCAAGCATTAAAACGCCCAAAACATATTTAATGCCATCCATCCAAGGGCCGGCTTTTGGTAATAGTTTTGCGCTGAATGCACCAATGATTAATAATGGTACTCCCATTCCAATGGCCATAACGAATAAAGCAGTGCCACCCAGGACCGCATTGCCGCTTTGACTAATATAGGCGAGTGCGCCGACTAAGGGGGGTGTCACGCAGGGTGACAGAATGAGTGTCGATAAACATCCCATAATGGCCGCACCAACATAACTGCCATGTTTTTGGTGATTGCTCATTTTGGTTAATTTATTTTGTAATGCTTGGGGTAGTTGAATGTTGTACAGGCCAAACAGCGATAATGCCATAGCCACAAAAATCAAACTAAATACAATAATAATCCAGGGTTGTTGAAAAACGGCTTGCACGGAGTGACCAATAAATCCAAAAATGATTCCAGCGATAGCATAGGTAATGGCCATCCCCAGCACATAAGCGCATGAGATGATAAAAGCATGTGTATGAGTAACTTTGTGACCCTTGCCGATGATAATGCCGGATAAAATGGGAATCATTGGTAAAACGCAGGGAGTTAATGAGAGTAATAATCCAAACACAAAAAATCCAATTAAGATCGTAAAAAGATTATGATTTTGTAAAAGCTCAACAATTTTACCTTGTTGGGAAGGTTGCGCTTTTGTAGTCGAGGTTGTTGTGATAGGCGGAAGGTCAACGTCTATGGGTTCCACTGGAACCATATAATTTCCCGCTAAGTTGATCGGCACAATTTTTGTTTGGGGTGGGTAACAGTAAACTTGCTCGGAACAGCCTTGATAATGCACTTTGACAACAATTGTTTTTGCAGTGCTGTTGATGACAGGCACAGCGATTTGTAAATTGCCGCTGTAGACAGGCAGTTTCCCAATCCCCGGATAGTCTTTTATAACAGTTGTAATTGGAAATAACGGTTGCCCGAGTTCGTCTTTTTGAGGATTCCCTGGGCTAAAGTGAATACGGTCGCGATAAAGATAAAAGCCCGGTTTAATTTTCCACATGCCGACGATGGTTTGATAATCTTTTGCGGTTGCCGTGAATTGAAACGCTTGATCGGCTGGAATAGGCTGTTCTTGCGTTTCCCCAATGGCTGGTAGCGTAATGATAAGCAGTAGTAACAGCAGTAATCGTTTCATAGTGGATAATGATCTAGCAAGTTAGGTGGGATTGCAAGGAATAAACAGGGACTAATATGGCAGTGTATCTCTAATGTCCTGTTTGGGAACAAATTTATTTAGTGTTAGAATGATAGGTCATGAAATCGAACAAGGATGGTTCATTGTTAACGTATTCTAGGCAAGTTTTTCGTTACATTGTCCTATTTATCCTGTTATGGGTGCTATTTTTCTTTTCCATAAATGCTTTTGCTGTTAGTGCTGGTTCGGGTGGTCCTTACCGTTGGCATCGTCGCATTCAAGGTCCTGCATATAGTTCGCCTAATTTTGATTTTTATTTTGGCGGTTTCTTGCAAGCGGATTTGATGTCATTGTATGGGGCAGCGCCCGAGTTGCAAGGCATATCGAATTGGCGTGACGGTCGTGTTTCGCTCGGCTTTGATTTTTATAAATATTGGAAAATTAATATTGTTTATGATTTTAAGTTTGGGCAATTGCTCAATGCTTATTTTGCGTATGTTGGCACCTATTCTACGGTGATGGTGGGACAAGTGTTTCCAGTTTTTGGTATCGCAAATACGGCGGACACATCACAAATTACGTTTTTAGAATTACCCCTACCAGTTTTCCCGTTTAGCACTGCCTATTATCCGGGTGTTGAAGTGGGTATTTATAGAAGCCCCTTTACGCTTTATGCGAGTGTTTTTGGTGCTCAATTGGGAACTGTGGTGCACGGTCGAAATCCGATAGGGGGAACAATCAGTGCGACATTTTCACCGATTCATACGCAGACAAAAGTATTTGTGGTGTCATTGTCCGGTTGGCAACAGGCCATTGACAGTTTTCATGCTCTTGGCCTTGATTCACCGCCAGAGTTAATTGCAACGAATGAAGGGTCATTGATTGGTATTGGCACTGTTGGCAATGTCAAAAATTTTCAATCGTTTGATGGTGGCATGGCTGGTGTGTATGGTCCTTTTTCGATGCAGGGTGAGTATATTGACACTTGGGTCAATCGAGTGCATTCATTTCCTACGCTGAAATTTCATGGGTTTTATGTGACTGCTAGTTATTTTTTAACAGGTGAATCACGGTTATATAGTTTTAAAGACGCTGGTTTTGTCGGCATTACTCCGATCAACGGAAAATACGGTGCTTGGCAAGTTGCGCTGCGTTATAGTCAATTAAATTTGATGAGTCAGGATGTGACGGGTGGTCGTGAACGTAATATTACCGTGGGTTTAAACTGGTTTCCCTTTCAGCAATTTGCATTTAAATTTAATTATATTCATGCCATGGCGCGACCTAATTCCATGGGTCAAAATCAAACAGCAAATATGTATATATTGCGTCTGCAAGTTGTGTTTTGATATGATGGACATCGCCTGAACATTCCGATAAAAAGGATTTTTGATGTCTGTTAAACACCTCGGTTTCCTCTGTGCACTTTTTTGCAGCAGTACATTCGCAGCTAACGGCATTCCTATCCCCAACTATACTCCAGCACTTTACGGCCCTTATCTTGAAGGCGAATTAGGTGCCGCAATTGTAGATTGGAAACATTTTGGGAGTCAGTTTGGACCGCGTGTTTTTGCTGATGGTGTAGCTACCGGAACTCGTTATGCAGAGGGCGGACTTATGGGGGGTGTTGATGGTGGTTATCAGTTTAATAAAAATTTTGCAGTTGAGGTGGGTGCCATCGCATTACCTCGTGCTAAGGCAACGGGGGAGTTTTCACCATTGGCGTCTCCGGTGAGTTCAGAAGCAAACACTTTTTTCCTGTATGCAGGTGGAAAGATACAAAAGCAATTTGCAATCGATAATTTTGTTTTTTTTAAATTAGGGGCCGCTTATCGCTACACTAGTTTTCGTGCTAGTTCAGAGATAACCGGTGATAGTTTTTCACAAAAGGGATATCATTTTTTGCCGATGTTTGCCCTTGGGATGACTCATTTTTTCACACCTGCTTTTTCAATTAATTTTGAATATATGCACGTGCCCGCTATTATACAGCATTTTGTAACTTTTCCAGGAGGAAATGTGAGTTCCGTGAATGCGCCTGCCGCTAATGTTTTCTTAATTGGTTTAGGGTATATGTATAATGGTACTTATCAGGGCATTGAATAACCCGAAAATAAATCTCTCTTTGCCGCAATTGAAAGTTTTTTAATTAGCTAAAAATAGATTTATAGACGAGCTCTTCAGGGTAGCTCTTGAAATTGTTTTTAAAAACCATAAAACATTTTATCGATTTCAATTGCTTGCCAATACGAGAAGAGGTTCGTGTTTTCGGGAGGCGCCATCCCTAGGCTGCTTAGTGCCATCCTGGCACTAACGCCCGAAAACACGAACCCCTTCTCTTTGCCGCAATTGAAAGTTTTTTTAATTAGCTGAAAATAGATTTCGAAAAATGTTCTTCACAAAATTCTAATAAATTATAAAATTTTTAATTGAGATCAAGTGACTAAATGAATTTCCCATAAAAATTTTCATGGTAATTTTACTTATGTTATACTGGGTTCTTTCATGGAATCCATTTTCTTTAATGGATTTAATAAATTTTTAACGAGGAGCATTCGTTATGAAAAAATCTACTTTATTATCGCTAACCACCGGTCTTGTCGCTGTTTCTTTTTCTTTTAGCGCATTTGCAGAAAGTTGCTCAGTAGGAGTAGCTTGCGGCGGCAACAACAGCTACAAATATTACAAAGCTCAACCGCGAACTATTGATATGAGCGGTTTTAAAAAAGGCGAGTGGGTAAGATGCGTAACAACTGATGCTGTTGATGCTAAAAATATTGCTCTAGGTATCACAGGCGCTCAACCTTCAGGTGTGAAATTTAGATATATGCCCTCTGATTCGGGTACTTTTGCATCTAAAAAGGGAGCACCTTACTAGATTCAATTAGAAAGTGGTGCAGACTCCGCAACGGTTGAACTTTCTGTTGGTTATATGAAAAATTTTGATCATCGTGACAAGATTTTATTCCCATTTACATGTGAAAAAGCGGATGCAAAACCCAGCGGACATATTCTGGAAAAATCATTCTAATCTAATAATTTTTTTCGGGCGGCTTTTGTCGCCCGATTTTCTTTGATGGCTTTGTTGCCTAACTAAAACATGAACAATCTATGTAATTTTTGCTGTCTATATTATAATCAGCACCCCAGGATTTTCAAGCAGAAGGCGGTTCATATGCCAAATAAATATCCAAACAAAAAAGGCTGGACGATTCCCAAGCAGAAATACAAGGTGAGCAATTGGCGTGAATATAATAATGCATTACGCAATCGTGCCAATATTGAAATCTGGATATCCGATGATATTATTCATTCGTGGTATGAAAAAGATCGTGTGTATGATGGCAAAGGCGCACCCCAAAAGTTCACGGATCTTGCGATCATTACCTGCCATGAAATTCGGCAAGTTTTTCGTTTAGCGTTGAGGCAATGTCAAGGGTTTATGAATTCAATTTTCAAGATGAAAGCCCTTAATATAAAATCACCGGATTACAGTTGCTTGTCAAAACGGTTAGCGCTTTTAACTATTCAGTCGCCTCGTTACAGGAAAACGGAATCGGCAGATAAAAGCGTTGTGGCTATCGCCCTTGACTCCACTGGGTTAAAACGGTTTGGCAGAGGTGAATGGCATCAGGAAACATATACATTATCAGCCAAACGGAGTTGGCGTAAATTGCATATAGCCGTTGATAATAAACATATTATTCATGGTAATGATTTAACGGATCGCTTTACGGCGGATTGCCAAAGCGTTGCAACGTTATCAAAGCAACTTACTTGCAAAGTGGGCCATGTCAGCGCCGATGGTGCCTACGATAAGAATCCTGTTTATGAAATATTATCAAATTACTTTAAAGGAGCCGCTATAATAATGCCGCCTGATAGTGATGCTGTTTATGATAAAAATAATCATACACAACGTAATGGTAATGTTAAGCAACTAAAAGCATTGGGCCGAATGGCTTGGCAACGAATAAGACAATACGGTTATCGGAATTATTCAGAGTTGGCGATTCAACGCTACAAAAGAATATTGGGTAGTACGTTACATGCTCGAGATTTTGTACGGCAAAAAATCGAATCAATGATCGGTTGTGGTGTGTTAAATAAAATGACACGGCTAGGAATGCCGGCGAGTTATCGTTGCGCCTAAATTTTGCGACACAGACAAAGCCGTGAGGTTAGGCAACAAAGCCCCTGTTAAGTAAGATTTTATTAGACACAACTGATAATATTAGACAGTGTATATTTTATAGGCAAGCGTTTCTTGCTGTAACTTTTTCTTTTTATTGATTTTATTGGTGGGCCCACTAGGACTTGAACCTAGGACCAACGGATTATGAGTCCGCTGCTCTAACCAACTGAGCTATGGGCCCCTGAGCAAGGCCCTTACCTTAGCCTTACCCCCCTTTAGAGTCAAGCGGAGCATGCCTGCTATTGGGCTTTCTGTAGGATATCTCCCACAGAAAGATAATCTGATTTCGCACGGCAGGATTTGTTTAGGTAATATAGCATGGCTTTGTTGCCTAACTAAAACATGAACAATCTATGTAATTTTTGCTGTCTATATTATAATCAGCACCCCACGATTTTTAAGCAGAGGGCGCCTCATATGCCAAATAAATATCCAAACAAAAAAGGCTGGACGATTCCCAAGCAGAAATACAAGGTGAGCAATTGGCGTGAATATAATAATGCATTACGCAATCGTGCCAATATTGAAATCTGGATATCCGATGATATTATTCATTCGTGGTATGAAAAAGATCGTGTGTATGATGGCAAAGGCGCACCCCAAAAGTTCACGGATCTTGCGATCATTACGTGCCATGAAATTCGGCAAGTTTTTCGTTTAGCGTTGAGGCAATGTCAAGGGTTTATGAATTCAATTTTCAAGATGAAAGCCCTTAATATAAAATCACCGGATTACAGTTGCTTGTCAAAACGGTTAGCGCTTTTAACTATTCAGTCGCCTCGTTACAGGAAAACGGAATCGGCAGATAAAAGCGTTGTGGCTATCGCCCTTGACTCCACTGGGTTAAAACGGTTTGGCAGAGGTGAATGGCATCAGGAAACATATACATTATCAGCCAAACGGAGTTGGCGTAAATTGCATATAGCCGTTGATAATAAACATATTATTCATGGTAATGATTTAACGGATCGCTTTACGGCGGATTGCCAAAGCGTTGCAACGTTATCAAAGCAACTTACTTGCAAAGTGGGCCATGTCAGCGCCGATGGTGCCTACGATAAGAATCCTGTTTATGAAATATTATCAAATTACTTTAAAGGAGCCGCTATAATAATTCCGCCTGATAGTGATGCTGTTTATGATAAAAATAATCATACACAACGTAATGGTAATGTTAAGCAACTAAAAGCATTGGGCCGAATGGCTTGGCAACGAATAAGACAATACGGTTATCGGAATTATTCAGAGTTGGCGATTCAACGCTACAAAAGAATATTGGGTAGTACGTTACATGCTCGAGATTTTGTACGGCAAAAAATCGAATCAATGATCGGTTGTGGTGTGTTAAATAAAATGACACGGCTAGGAATGCCGGCGAGTTATCGTTGCGCCTAAATTTTGCGACACAGACAAAGCTGTGAGGTTAGGCAACAAAGCCAATAAACTCAACGACTATGCTATTTCCCGCTGCATCCGTAACAATGACGTGCACAGGAAAAACAACGTTAGGATGAGTAGGGAGAGACAATGGTTGTGCAAAGACGCGAACGTTTGATAACGCCTGCTTTACCTCTGCAGTTGTACTGAAATTACCCAGAATCCAATCCCCTAGATAAAGGTACGATAATGCTTGCTTATCTTGATCGGGAGATATGCTTTGAAACTGCGTAATTCCAAGCGTGTCGCGATGCTCGTGATAGATTATTGCCATCCCTGTCAATAATCGACTCGCAATACGCGACAACTTAAATAGCCGCGGACGTCCTCGTCGCCCGCGCTCCGCGACCTCACGGCTCGACTACGCACGGGCTCTCAAATGACTTGACGGCTCGTAAAGATTTTTTGCAGTCGCTTACGCTCGGCAAAAAATCCGAGCCTACCGCGGAATACGCGCCTTCGCTTCGCTCTCCATGGCGCGCATCGCAGGTAAATATAGAAGACCAAAGGATAGGCCTTTTTCATTCATACCATCGACAGGATGATTCTGTCCGAAAAAATTGAGGTAAAGGTAGCCAAACTTCGATGTGCAGGACAAGCCGGGATTGCCGTCAGGAGCCGTCACTTTAAATTCGACGCCGCGTGGTGAGCTAGTAATTTGTGAGTTTAAATCAGGGCCGAATTCGAGTGTTCTACCAACAACGACTGCACCATCTTGTGCTTTAATCATCGTTTCAGTACAGGCAAAGGCCGGTGTAGATACAAAACAAAAAATTAAAAAAGTAAAAACTAAAGTCCTTAGCGTCAACATATCACACTCCCTGTCGATAGGTTGTCACCAATATTACCCTATTTTTCAAAAAAGTAAACCCAGGTGGGATGTTCTCAAATTTAGTCAGCTCATATAAAAAAACCCCGTCATTGAATAAATGACGGGGTTTTTCAGAATTAAAAACCTGGCGGTGACCTACTTTCACATGAGGAGACCTCACACTATCATCGGCGCGGAGCGTTTTCACTTCTGAGTTCGGGATGGAATCAGGTGGTTCCCACTCGCTATTGCCGCCAGGAAACTGGTGTTTCCGCAATGCAGAAAAACAATCGGTGAAATATAAAGTTGAGTTATTGTATTCGTCGCAATAACGTTTATTTTATCGCACAATCAAAAACCCTGTAGGGTTGTATGATCAAGTCGCACGATTAATTAGTACAGGTTAGCTTCACACATTACTATGCTTCCACACCCTGCCTATCAACGTTGTCGTCTTCAACGAATCTTTAGGGACTTTAAAAGTCCGGGAGATCTTATCTTGAGGGGGGCTTCCCGCTTAGATGCTTTCAGCGGTTATCCCGTCCGTACTTAGCTACCCGGCAGTGCCATTGGCATGACAACCGGAACACCAGAGGTACGTCCACTCCGGTCCTCTCGTACTAGGAGCAGATCCTCTCAAATCTCCAGCGCCCACGGCAGATAGGGACCGAACTGTCTCACGACGTTCTAAACCCAGCTCACGTACCACTTTAAATGGCGAACAGCCATACCCTTGGGACCGGCTACAGCCCCAGGATGTGATGAGCCGACATCGAGGTGCCAAACACCACCGTCGATATGAACTCTTGGGTGGTATCAGCCTGTTATCCCCGGAGTACCTTTTATTCGTTGAGCGATGGCCCTACCATTAAGAACCACCGGATCACTAAGGCCTACTTTCGTACCTGCTCGACTCGTCAGTCTCGCAGTTAAGCACCTTTATGCCTTTGCACTCAATGCACGATTTCCGACCGTGCTGAAGGTACCTTTGCACTCCTCTGTTACTCTTTTGGAGGAGACCGCCCCAGTCAAACTACCCACCATACACTGTCCCCATCCCGGATAACGGGACTAGGTTAGAGCCTCAAACATGTCAGGGTGGTATTTCAAGGTTGGCTCCACTAGAGCTAGCGCTCTAGCTTCAAAGCCTCCCACCTATCCTACACAGACATATTCAAAGTCCAGTGTAAAGCTATAGTAAAGGTTCACGGGGTCTTTCCGTCTAGCCGCGGGTACACTGCATCTTCACAGCGATTTCAATTTCACTGAGTCTTGGGTGGAGACAGCGTGGCCATCGTTACGCCATTCGTGCAGGTCGGAACTTACCCGACAAGGAATTTCGCTCGGTTAACTCTCTTCTGTTTCCAAAAGAGCCGGACTATATCTTAATTTGCTTCGCAAGGTTATTCATTTGAGTCTTTATTTTTCTAATTTCGTCAACTCCTGATGATGTCAAATGAATATTCATTTCCATCATTCTTAAAATTTTACGAAATTTTTTAAACTCAATGCCTTTCTGTGTTTTTAACAGATGTTTTTCAAAGAAAGGAATAATGATCTCTTGCAGATGCTTTAAACTTCTTACTCGATAAGCCATTCGATCAGCATGGTTAGATCTAACCACACCACAACCAAAATAACCTTTTAGAGCATGAAGTACTTTAATGTCTCGTTTGTGTTGTACAACAGTAAATTCAGGTAATACTTGAAAACCTGTAGTCATTTCATGATGCTTATTTATTGCAACATGGAAACAACCTTCACCATCAACAAAACCAACGATCCATTGTGCTTCTAGTTTCATATGCAAACTCCAAACATGTAGTCTCTGAGGATTCTGATATTTAGTTTAGGTCTAAATACATCTCACTATTAGTAATAAAACTTACCATTAATGCTTCTTTCTTACTTCATGGCTTACTTTAAATTGAGTTGCACAATCATCTCCTTAATGATGATTTATCAGCCTTTCCTGCGGATTGTCCCCTTGTCTCTTAGATTTTTACTGCCACAATACATAAGTTGTGGTGAGTACTAAAGAGTTTTTGAGAAGTTTCCCGCATATAGTTTGGTTTTACTAAGGCTAGCTATTAACCTTAGGACCGTTATAGTTACGGCCGCCGTTTACCGGGGCTTCGATCCGGAGCTTGCACCCCATCACTTAACCTTCTGGCACCGGGCAGGCGTCACACCCTATACGTCCTCTTACGAGTTTGCAGAGTGCTGTGTTTTTAGTAAACAGTCGCAGCCACCTGGTAATTGCAACCCTCTTCAGCTCCAGTCGCAGGACCTTCACTTACAAAGGGCGCACCTTCTCCCGAAGTTACGGTGCTATTTTGCCTAGTTCCTTCACCCAAGTTCTCTCAAGCGCCTAAGTATTCTCTACTCGTCCACCTGTGTCGGTTTGGGGTACGGTTCCACAATATCTGAAGCTTAGAGACTTTTCCTGGAAGCGTGGCATCAATCACTTCATACGACAAGTCGCATTTCGTCATCGTGTCTCAGAATTAAGTTCCCGGATTTGCCAAAGAACTCTTCCTACTCACTTAAACCACCAACCATCAGGTGGCTGATCTAGCCTTCTCCGTCATCCCATCGCAATATTGTGAAGTACAGGAATATTGACCTGTTTCCCATCGACTACGCATTTCTGCCTCGCCTTAGGGGCCGACTCACCCTGCGCCGATTAACGTTGCGCAGGAAACCTTGGACTTTCGGCGTGTAGGTTTTTCACCCACATTATCGTTACTTATGTCAGCATTCGCACTTCTGATACCTCCAGCAAACCTTTCGATTCACCTTCGCAGGCGTACAGAACGCTCCTCTACCGGTTCCGAAGAACCCCGCAGCTTCGGTATACAGTTTGAGCCCCGTTGAATCTTCCGCGCAGGACGACTCGACTAGTGAGCTATTACGCTTTCTTTAAAGGATGGCTGCTTCTAAGCCAACCTCCTAGCTGTCTGAGCCTTCCCACATCGTTTCCCACTTAACTGTAATTTTGGGACCTTAGCTGGCGGTCTGGGCTGTTTCCCTTTTCACGACGGACCTTATCACCCGCCGTGTGTCTCCCGTGCTAAAACTTCTTGGTATTCGGAGTTTGCATCGGTTTGGTAAGCCGGGATGGCTCCCTAGCCGAAACAGTGCTCTACCTCCAAGAGTCATACACGAGGCGCTACCTAAATAGCTTTCGAGGAGAACCAGCTATCTCCGAGCTTGATTAGCCTTTCACTCCGATCCACAACTCATCCCCTAATTTTTCAACATTAGTGGGTTCGGGCCTCCAGTCAGTGTTACCTGACCTTCACCCTGGCCATGGATAGATCGCTCGGTTTCGGGTCTACTCACTGCAACTAAACGCCATTTCTGACTCGGTTTCCCTACGCCTCCCCTAAACGGTTAAGCTTGCTACAGCAAGTAAGTCGCTGACCCATTATACAAAAGGTACGCAGTCACCCATCCGAAGATAGGCTTCCACTGCTTGTACGCATACGGTTTCAGGTTCTATTTCACTCCCCTCACCGGGGTTCTTTTCGCCTTTCCCTCACGGTACTAGTTCACTATCGGTCAGTAAGTAGTATTTAGCCTTGGAGGATGGGCCCCCCATCTTCAGTCAAGATAACACGTGTCCCGACTTACTCATCGTTACCACTTTATTCGCCCTTTCGCATACGGGGTTATCACCCTCTATGACTGCACTTTCCAGAGCATTTTGCTAGAACAAATAAAGATTATGTAACTGGGCTGTTCTGCTTTCGCTCGCCGCTACTAACAGAATCTCGGTTGATTTCTTTTCCTCTGGGTACTTAGATGTTTCAGTTCCCCAGGTTCGCCTCATATACCTATGGATTCAGTATATGATAGCCCCGAAGGGCTAGGTTTCCCCATTCGGAAATCTCCGGATCATTGCTTGTTTGCCAGCTCCCCGAAGCTTATCGCAGGCTACTACGTCCTTCATCGCCTCTTACTGCCAAGGCATCCACCGTATGCGCTTATTCACTTGATCATACAACCCTAAAAAATTCAGGATTGCATGCCAATTAAATATAACGATAAAAATAAACGCTGGTTATTATTGTAAGAATACAATATACCCAATATAAACAGTAAACCAAGTTTGCACTCGGTTTACAGCGCCTTTACATTTCACCAAATTGTTAAAGAGCAATGTTCTGTCCAGAAGACAGAAAACTAGTGACTATTTTTCAATCAACAGCTTTCTTTCATCTGAAATTGGTGGAGCCAGGCGGGATCGAACCGCCGACCCTCTGCTTGCAAAGCAGACGCTCTCCCAGCTGAGCTATGGCCCCCCCCCTACTGGTCCTTTTTCCTTTATGCTTCGTTATGCTCTCTCTTCAGTCGGTCACGTACTTATGTACGCTCCCTCCTTCATCGTTCGCATGCCTCGCCTAACGAAAAAATTACTTCGTAAGCATTTTTAATTCACGCAACCCTTTTTTCAAGGTTGAATTTTGTGCTGATCAAGGCAAAAAACCAACGAGGTTTATTACCAATAAACAAGGAGGTTTTTAACACAGAGCAGCGCAAAATTTGGTGGGTCTGGGGGGACTTGAACCACCGACCTCACCCTTATCAGGGGTGCGCTCTAACCAACTGAGCTACAGACCCAGGCTCGACCACAGGCTCTGGGCCTGCATCCTACATTCAAAACTAAGAAGGCAATTTGAGTGAGTACTAATGTAGTACCTTAATCACTAAAAAGTAAGGAGGTGATCCAGCCGCAGGTTCCCCTACGGCTACCTTGTTACGACTTCACCCCAGTCATAAATCATACCGTGGTGAGCGGCCCCCCCGAAGGTTAGCCTACCCGCTTCTGGTACAACTTACTCCCATGGTGTGACGGGCGGTGTGTACAAGGCCCGGGAACGTATTCACCGCGACATTCTGATTCGCGATTACTAGCGATTCCAACTTCAAGGAGTCGAGTTGCAGACTCCTATCCGGACTAAGAGCAGCTTTTTGGGATTAGCTCCACCTCGCGGCTTGGCAACCCTTTGTACTGCCCATTGTAGCACGTGTGTAGCCCTACCCGTAAGGGCCATGATGACTTGACATCATCCCCGCCTTCCTCCGGTTTATCACCGGCAGTCTCCTTAGAGTTCCCGACATTACTCGCTGGCAACTAAGGACGAGGGTTGCGCTCGTTACGGGACTTAACCCAACATCTCACGACACGAGCTGACGACAGCCATGCAGCACCTGTCACTCAGTTCCCGAAGGCACCAAGTCATTTCTGACAAGTTCTGAGGATGTCAAGGGTAGGTAAGGTTCTTCGCGTTGCATCGAATTAAACCACATGCTCCACCGCTTGTGCGGGCCCCCGTCAATTCCTTTGAGTTTTAATCTTGCGACCGTACTCCCCAGGCGGAGAACTTAACGCGTTGGCTTCGCTACTAAGAGGTAAACCTCCCAACAGCTAGTTCTCATCGTTGACGGCGTGGACTACCAGGGTCTCTAATCCTGTTTGCTCCCCACGCTTTCGCACCTCAGTGTCAGTATTGGTCCAGATAGCCGCCTTCGCCACTGGTGTTCTTTCCGATATCTACGCATTTCACCGCTACACCGGAAATTCCACTATCCTCTACCATACTCTAGATATCCAGTATCGGGTGCAATTCCCAGGTTAAGCCCAGGGCTTTCACATCCGACTTAAATATCCACCTACGCGCGCTTTACGCCCAGTAATTCCGATTAACGCTTGCACTCTCTGTATTACCGCGGCTGCTGGCACAGAGTTAGCCAGTGCTTCTTCTGTGGGTAACGTCAACGCTTAAGAGTATTAATCTTAAGAATTTCTTCCCCACTGAAAGTGCTTTACAACCCGAAGGCCTTCTTCACACACGCGGCATTGCTGGATCAGGGTTTCCCCCATTGTCCAATATTCCCCACTGCTGCCTCCCGTAGGAGTCTGGGCCGTGTCTCAGTCCCAGTGTGGCTGATCGTCCTCTCAGACCAGCTATGGATCGTCGCCTTGGTAGGCCTTTACCCCACCAACAAGCTAATCCAACGCAGGCTCATCTTTTAGCGCGAGGTCCGAAGATCCCCCGCTTTGCTCCGAAGAGATTATGCGGTATTAGCCCGAGTTTCCCCGGGTTATCCCCCACTATAAGGTAGATTCCTACGCGTTACTCACCCGTCCGCCGCTTGACGCCTGGAAGCAAGCTTCCATCGTTTCCGCTCGACTTGCATGTGTTAAGCATGCCGCTAGCGTTCAATCTGAGCCAGGATCAAACTCTTCAATTATAGAATCGAAGTGCCTAGTAAACTAGGCAAAAAAAGGGCTCGACACAAAACGCACAGTTTGCTGCGAATTCTGTATCGAATAACTAAATGAGTGATTTAGATATCAACACAGTACCCACACAAACTGCCTTCACATTGCTTCAAATTTTTAAAGAGCGTTATTCCAATCAGGAAGATTGGGCTATTCTACGCGTCTATCGCGCTTTGTCAATCACTATCTGACATCAAATAGACCTTTTTTGTAACTGATCAAATTGTGACACAGTTACTACTTTCCTTGCCCAAAGAGAGCTTCTACCGCCTCATCGTTTGGGCGGAGAATAGTACCATCAGAAAGTGGTAAATGACAATAGGTCCGTCTGAAAATAGTTCCAGTTGTTATTATAACCTGAGTTCTGTATAAGAAAAGGAATAAGTGAATGAAATAATTGAAAAAAAGACCGGAACCGCTAAAATTTAGCTCCAAAATTACAGCTAAATAATGTAACAGGAGTTAATCATGTTGGCACCGGTCACGGAGATTTTTTGTGATATGGATGATTTTTGCAAGGATTATTTGAAAGGTCAATCAAAGTATTTGCTACCGAACCCAGACAGAAAACGAGATCGAGCGATGCAAATGAGCTTGTCTGAAATTGGCACCATCATTGTGTTGTTTCAAATGAGTCACTATCGCACATTTAAGGATTTTTATTGTGGATGTGTTTTACAAGACATGAAGAAGTATTTTCCTACGGCGCTGAGTTACACACGTTTTGTCGCCTGCCAATCAGCAGCGCTAATGATGCTCGCCGCCTATTTGCTTTCGAGAAAGGGCAAACACACGGGATTGTATTATATTGACTCAACTACACTACGCGTATGCCACAATAAACGAATTTATCGAAACAAGGTTTTCAAAGGCATTGCTAAACGCAGTAAAAGCACAATGGGCTGGGTTTACGGCTTTAAACTACATATTGTGATTAATCATCAAGGGGAATTAATCCGTTTTTGTTTAACGAAAGGGAACGTGGATGATCGCGCTGTTGTTAGAAAATTAATGGCTAATTTAAAGGGGTTGGGCGCTGGCGATAAAGGGTATCTTGGAAAAGATCTTGCGGACGATTTGGCAAAACACGATTTAAAATTTGTGACAAAAGTCCGTAAAAATATGAAGAACAAAATGCTTTCTGCATTTGAAAAGTTTTTCCTAAAACAACGTGGCATCGTAGAAACGATTATCGATCAGTTGAAAAACTTGTATCATGTTGAGCATTCGCGTCATCGTAGTCCGATTAATTTTTTAGTCAATACCCTTGCAGCGCTAATTGCCTATTCTTGGCGACCAAACAAACCAGGAATAAAAACCAACAATATAAAGAATAATTTATACGCAGTTATCCAGAACTGAGGTTAGTATAGCATACCCTGAAGAATATGTTTGCTCGCCAACCCGAGGTGAGGAATAGGCGATTCATTAAATATCTTCATATAGCTATGTGATTTTCACTTTAGCAAAGCGGCGTTTACCAACTTGATATAAATGGCTCTCACCCGTTGGAATAGAAAGCTTGGTATCTTCGATGCGCTCACCATCTATGCGCACCGCCCCCTGCCTAATCATCCGTAATGCCTCAGAAGTACTACTCACTAAACCAGCATGCTGTAAGACGTATCCTATAGCCATTTCATTATCATCCGCTTTTACCGAAATTTCTTCGAGATCCGTTGGTAATTCGTGGTGCTTAAATCGATCGATAAAATGTTGATGGGCGGCTTTTGCGGCTTTTTCACCATGAAAACGTCCTACTAGTTCTTCGCCCAATAAAATTTTCACATCGCGCGGATTTTTCCCTTTTTCTACCTCTTCATGCATGATGTTAATTTCATACATTGGTCGAAAGCTTAATAACTCATAATAACGCCACATCAAATCATCGGATATCGACATGATTTTTCCGAACATTTCTTCAGGCGGCTCAGTAATCCCGATGTAATTATTCAGCGACTTCGACATTTTCTGCACGCCATCAAGACCCTCTAACAATGGCATGGTTAAAATACATTGGGGTCGCTGCCCAAAATGGCGCTGTAATTCACGGCCAACCAGTAAATTGAATTTTTGATCGGTCCCGCCTAATTCAACATCAGCTTTCATCTCAACCGAATCGTAACCTTGCAACAATGGGTATAAAAACTCGTGTATTGCAATCGGACGATTCGATGTAAATCGTTTGTGAAAATCATCGCGCTCAATCATGCGCGCTACCGTGTGCGTGGCTGCCAAACGAATCAAATCTTCTGCATTGAGTTTATTCATCCACGCCGAATTAAACATTACTTGCGTGCGCTCGGGATCTAAAATCTTAAATGCTTGTGTTTCATACGTTTTAGCATTTGCCAGCACATCTTCCCGCGTCAATGGCTTACGCGTTGCACTCTTACCACTGGGATCACCAATCATCGCAGTAAAATCACCAATTAAAAATAGAACCTGATGACCAAGATTTTGAAATTGCCGCAGTTTATTTAAAATGACCGTGTGACCCAAATGAATATCTGGAGCAGTCGGATCAAAACCAAGCTTAATTCGCAATGGATCTTTGCCCGACATGCGCTCGGCCAATTCTTCTTCTGAGATAATTTCTGATGTTCCGCGCTTGATCTCATCAAACACCTTGCTTAACTGACTCAATGATCGATCTCACATAAAAAAATTGTACAATATCTCCAGAATCGTAATCTTACGTGGTATGATTATCAATTGGAACTAGTCCAACAAAAAATATGGAACACAGAGCATGACTGGGAAACTTGGGTGGAAGATTACAACACTGATCGTCATCTGTATGGGCCTACTTATTGTAACGCTGACTATTCTGCTTCAGCATAGAGCCAATAAATTAAAAACTCCCGCCAACGCTTCCCTCTCAATCCCTAAAAAAGCAGCTTCAATCCATCAAAAACAAGTGACGAAAAAATCCACTAGCACTTGGCATAAGGTGATTGTTCAAAAAAATGACAACTTGGCTACTATTTTTGATCGTCTGAAAATCAAACAATCTGATCTGCTCCTGGCGGTTAAAGACCATAAAAAACTAGCTATCCTGCATCCGGGCGAGATACTTTATTTGCAAACCGATGCTGAACATCAGTTACAAGGCCTGAAATATCCACTGGATTCCATTAAATCTTTGCAGCTAACACGTGAAGGCGATCGATTTGTTAGCAAAGTTAATCAAAAACCTGAAACCGTAACATTATCGTTCAAGAGCGCTGTCATCCATCATTCATTGATTCATGCAGCAAAGCGAGCCGGTTTAACGCGCAAGCTCGTGAAGCAACTCGAAACGATTTTTGGAGGCTCAATTAACTTCGCGCGCGACATACGGGTGGGCGATAGTTTTTCTATTTTGTATCAAGAATATTATGTCGATGGTAAAAAAATTCGTAACGGCAATATCATCGTGGCTGAATTTACGAATCGTGGAAAAACGTACAAAGCATTGCGATATACTTATCCGACCAACCACTCAGGTTATTACACACCCAATGGCCACGGTGTTGAACCACGATTCTTACGTGCACCACTACATTATGACCACATTAGCAGTCGCTTTAGTTATCGTCGCATGGATCCTGTCATTCACAAAATCCACTCTCATCTCGGAGTGGATTTTGCAGCAAACGCCGGAACACCCATTAAATCCATTGGAGACGGTAGAATTGTTTTTATTGGGCGGGATGCAGGATACGGCAATGCTATTAAAATCCAATATGGGCGTCATTACAAAGCGCTGTATGGCCACATGCGACGATTTGCAAAAAATATGAAACTGCATCATTACGTGCATAAAGGTGAAGTCATCGGTTATGTCGGCGAAACCGGCTGGGCAACAGGGCCTCATTTACATTTTGGCTTTTTTATAAATGGTGTTGCTAAAGATTGGCTCGCCATAAAAATGCCAACAGGCGCATCCATTCCGCAAAGTTATTTAACTCGCTTTGCCGCAGCGTCCAAACGCATGATGGCTGAATTACAACTGTATCAAGATACTGAGTTGGCTGCTAACAATACAAAATCACCTGCCGCGAAGTCTAGTTTTTAATTTATGGCTAAAGAACTTTACATCGGTCTTTTATCCGGCACCAGCATGGACGCTGTTGATGCGGTATTAATTGATTTTAGCTCAGACAAAAAATCTCCATTTAAATTAATCACAACGTATTCAGAGCCCATTTCTACACCATTAAAACAAGCGCTCATTAAATTATGCAAACCCGGACAAAATGCGATTAATCGCATGGGCCGCGCAGATATTGAGTTAGGCCGACTGTTCGCGCACAGTTGCTTACAATTACTCAAAAAAGCGAACGTTGATGCCAAGGAAATTCGCGCAATCGGCAGTCACGGACAAACGATTCGGCATGCACCCAACACAAATTATCCTTTTACACTGCAAATTGGTGACCCTAACATCATCGCTGCAATGACCGGCATTACGACCGTGGCTGATTTTCGTCGTCGTGACATGGCCCTTGGTGGACAAGCAGCGCCATTAGCACCAGCTTTTCATAATTTCATACTACGAAATCCGAATGAAAACCGTTGGGTACTCAATATTGGTGGTATCGCAAACCTCACCTATCTTGCAGCCGATAAAAAAACACCTGTGTTAGGTTTTGATACTGGACCTGGAAATACATTATCGGATGTATGGTGCTCTACTCATCTTGGCAAATCATATGACGATGCCGGGCAATGGGCCTCAAGCGGACAAATTAATCCAGAACTACTAACTGTTTTATTAAGCGATGCATACTTTCAAGTAGCACCACCCAAAAGCACTGGGCGCGAATACTTTAATTTACACTGGTTGCAGCAACAATTATATGGACTAGCATCACGCCCTTCACCCATAGATATACAAGCGACTTTACTAGAATTAACCGCAAGAAGTATCGCCAATGCCATCCACTCAATCGAGACAGCGCCTGGTAGTATTTGGATCTGCGGCGGTGGAACACACAACCAAAAGCTAATGACGCGCTTAAATGAATTATGCGAAAAGCACCGCATCACCACCACTGAAGAAATTGGCGTACACCCCGATTGGGTTGAGGCCATGTGTTTTGCCTGGTTAGCACAACAAACGCTAAAAGGACTACCTGGCAATTTACCAAGTGTCACGGGCGCAAAACAGCCAACCATCTTGGGCGCGATTTATCCGGCTAACACTTTCTGAACATTAATGCCTTTAATCGTAGATATTGGAAAACAAACATTTCGCAAATAATCAACTAATGGCATATCGACCACGCGCTTTTCTTGCAATGATGCTTGTCTAAAAATTAAATCATTATTTAATCGCAATGCAAATCCCACGTGAGACACATTCATGTTTGTACCAATTTTTTCACGCAAGTGCCAATTGGGCCGTACGATTTCAATAACCGACCCATGTGGAATTTCTGCGAAAATTGCTTGATTCGGCTCTTTATCATTAAAAAGTCGCGTGAATGGCAAATACGGTAATTCGCTTTTCTCACTTCTTAAATGAGATGAAAGGGCGTGCAGCTTATTTAATAATTTTCCTGCTACTTCTTCAGAAATGCTCTCCAGCAACTTCACATCAGAGAATGAACGATGCCTCATCCAATTTGGTCGGTCTATTTGAGCCACCGCGACTTCATAAATGTGCGCATCAGAAGGATCACAAATGTCTGTCGTTATATCATTCACCAATTTATGTTTTGCATTCTGCAAATTCCAATCGACACTCATAAAATGAAAACGTTTATGATATTTTGGTTCCGCATCGTAATAATTAATCCGCAAAAGATTGTCCCGAAATTCTGATAAATTATTAGATATCGCAAGTGCTAATACCGTGTTAATAAACGTGACACAATCAAATGCATTGGTGCGATATAGGGGACTTTGATCAAAACAAGCATTAACCCCCTCGCCTAATGCGCCCTGCAAATAAGGTTTGCCTAAGAACTGCTCGCTAAAAAAAACAAGACGCTCACTTACGTTTTTACATAGCTGTAAATCCTTATTTTGATAAATCCTAGCAATAGCTGCATCATAGGCTGATACCGAATAGCGATCAATTACCTGTATTTGTAGATTCATCATTGAATTATACGCCAACTTATCGAAAAATCACAAACTAGAAAAATCCATTGTGCAATTAAGGGCATCCTGCCGTAACTGAAATTCTATCTGCACAGCTAAAAATAGATTTTGAAAGATGCCCTCAATGTCCAAATACGTTATAATTCCGATCAGTCATTTTTTTGAATTTTTTATCAAGGATGTTTTATCTCATGATCAAACTGGATCACGTCACCAAACGTTACAATCACAATACCGTTGCAGTCGACAAAGTCTCTTTCACTGTCGAGGATGGCGAAACACTTGTAGTGCTAGGCTCATCTGGCAGCGGTAAAACTACCGTATTAAAAATGATAAACCGCCTCATTGAACCTTCCGAGGGCAGCATTGAAGTCGATGGCAAGCGAATAAAAGACTATGAATTAGTGGATCTGCGGCGTGCTATCGGTTACGTGTTCCAACGCATCGGTTTATTCCCCCACATGACCGTACGAAAGAATGTTAGTATTGTCCTAAAACTAATGGGCCGCTCTAAAGTTGAACGCAACAGACGTGCCGATGAATTACTAGAAATGGTTAACCTCCATCCGAACGAATTTGCTGATCGCTATCCCGATGAACTATCCGGTGGTCAACAGCAGCGGGTCGGCGTAGCACGTGCGCTCGCAGCGGATCCTAAATATTTGTTAATGGATGAACCATTCGGCGCTTTGGATGCGATTACACGTGATTCATTACAAGAAGAAATGAAACGCTTGAATCAGAAACTGCATAAAACCATTATTTTTGTGACACACGACATTCTTGAAGCGTTTCGTATTGCTGATCGCATTGCTGTGATGCATAAGGGACGCTTAGAGCAAATAGCGACAAAAGATGAGCTTATTAATAATCCAGCGAGTAATTTTGTGCGTGAATTAGTCGCAAAACCCGTGCAACAACTAGAAGAGTTCGAAGACAACATCTAATGCAAGAATCCTGGTACACATTTTTACTTAATAACCTTGATCCTCTTGGTATCAATTTATTAATAACCTCAGTTCTGGATAACTGCGTATAAATTATTCTTTATATTGTTGGTTTTTATTCCTGGTTTGTTTGGTCGCCAAGAATAGGCAATTAGCGCTGCAAGGGTATTGACTAAAAAATTAATCGGACTACGATGACGCGAATGCTCAACATGATACAAGTTTTTCAACTGATCGATAATCGTTTCTACGATGCCACGTTGTTTTAGGAAAAACTTTTCAAATGCAGAAAGCATTTTGTTCTTCATATTTTTACGGACTTTTGTCACAAATTTTAAATCGTGTTTTGCCAAATCGTCCGCAAGATCTTTTCCAAGATACCCTTTATCGCCAGCGCCCAACCCCTTTAAATTAGCCATTAATTTTCTAACAACAGCGCGATCATCCACGTTCCCTTTCGTTAAACAAAAACGGATTAATTCCCCTTGATGATTAATCACAATATGTAGTTTAAAGCCGTAAACCCAGCCCATTGTGCTTTTACTGCGTTTAGCAATGCCTTTGAAAACCTTGTTTCGATAAATTCGTTTATTGTGGCATACGCGTAGTGTAGTTGAGTCAATATAATACAATCCCGTGTGTTTGCCCTTTCTCGAAAGCAAATAGGCGGCGAGCATCATTAGCGCTGCTGATTGGCAGGCGACAAAACGTGTGTAACTCAGCGCCGTAGGAAAATACTTCTTCATGTCTTGTAAAACACATCCACAATAAAAATCCTTAAATGTGCGATAGTGACTCATTTGAAACAACACAATGATGGTGCCAATTTCAGACAAGCTCATTTGCATCGCTCGATCTCGTTTTCTGTCTGGGTTCGGTAGGAAATACTTTGATTGACCTTTCAAATAATCCTTGCAAAAATCATCCATATCACAAAAAATCTCCGTGACCGGTGCCAACATGATTAACTCCTGTTACATTATTTAGCTGTAATTTTGGAGCTAAATTTTAGCGGTTCCGGTCTTTTTTTCAATTATTTCATTCACTTATTCCTTTTCTTATACAGAACTCAGGTTATTAATACATATTTATTTAGCGCTATCAGCAACTGTGATTGCTATTCTCATCGGCGTACCACTCGGCATTTGGATTATGAGCCATCCAAAATTAAGAAGCCCGATCTTAGGTATCACAAGTATTTTCCAAACCATTCCAAGTTTAGCGCTGCTTGCCTTTCTCGTCCCGTTTTTAGGTATCGGTATAAAACCCACTATTGTCACCCTAACCGTTTATGCCTTGTTACCGATCGTACGAAATACATTTACCGGTCTAAACGCTGTGCCTCCTGAAAGTATCGAGGCTGCTCGAGGTTTAGGCTTTACGCGTTGGCAACGAATGGCCATGGTGGAAATTCCACTTGCGATGCCCGTTATTGTTGCAGGCATTCGCACAGCAACGGCGATGACCGTCGGCATCACCACCATTGCTGCATTTATTGGAGCCGGTGGTTTAGGTGTTTTTATCACACAAGGTCTGTCTCTCGACAATAGCGGGCTAATTTTATTAGGCGCCATTCCTGCAGCGCTATTGGCTCTCGCCCTCGATTTTATTATTGCCAATATCGAAACCTCATTATCCCATCGACAGCGCCAAGCCTTAAAATTTAAAAAAACGCGCCTCACCATTATTATCGTCATTATCTTAATTATTCTTTACCTAGCAGCACGATTTGCCATTGCTCCGTTATTTAATCACAGAAAAGATACCATCATTATCGGTTCAAAAAATTTCACGGAGCAATATATCCTCAGTGATATGATGGCCGATTTAATCACAGCAAAAACGAATTTAAATGTAAAATTGAAATTGAACGTGGGAGCAACGGCCATTTTACAAGCCGCATTGTTGAAAGGTAATGTTGATTTATACCCCGAATATACCGGCACCGCTTACCTTACCGTTTTAAAATATAAAAAATTATTGGGCGCTGCAAAAACTTATCAAATTGTAAAGCAACAATATCAGAAGCGCTATAATCTCATCTGGTTAAAACCCTTTGGATTCAGTAATTCCGAAACCCTAGCGGTTAGGCAAGATTTTGCAACACGACGAGGTTTAACTAACTTAACTCAGCTAGCTCAAATCTCTCTGCAACTAACAATTGCCGCCCCCGCAGAGTTTTTAAAACGCCCCGATGGATTTCCGGGTCTCAAAAAAGCATATGGGTTTAACTTTAAAAAAATCCTGCTCCTGGAGCCGAATCTAATGTATCAAGCTATCAAAAATAATGATGTCCAGGTGATCGAAGTATTCACGACCGATGGTCGAATAGTGGCCTACCATTTATTCCCTCTGAAAGACAATAAACATTTTTATCCTCCTTACGCTGCCGCACCCGTCATTCGTGACGCAACTCTCAAAGCGCATCCAGAAGTTGCCAGTGCGTTAGCGCCCATGACGGGGCTCATTAATCAAAAAACCATGCAACATTTGAATTATTTAGTAGATGTCAAAAAATTATCGCCGGCACGAGTGGCACACGATTTTTTGATACAAAAGGGCTTTATAAAATAATTATAAATAATCTATGATCAATGAGTTCTATCAAGGAGGATAATATGCAGCTAAACGCCTTAATTCTCAACTGTACCTTAAAATATTCACCCGCTGTATCAAACACAGAAGCGCTTGTTAATAAAGTCTGCAAAATTTATAAAGAGCTTGATGTAAACTGTGAAATCTTACGCCTGACTGATTATAACATTCGTTTTCCCACAAATTTAAATGAGTTAATCGAAAAAGCGAAGTGTGAAAGCACGGATAAATGCCCTGAACGTCATGGTCAGTCACGTTAAAAGATTTCAGTTGTGCTAAGGATGACAGGGTCATGGCTAAACAAAAGAATTTCAATTGTGGCATAGGGATTAAGGTTACTGTTTTGCGAGCGTAAGTACCATACGTAAACAATTGAAATTCTTTTCCCACCACACCCTACTCTTTGGCGTAATTGAAATACCCATTAAAATGCTTTTAAAACTTCACTGGCACAAACAATGAAGTAATATAAATCGCTAAAGCCATCAACAAAAATGTACTCACACCAATGACAAACTGCTTCGACAATGAAACAGACTTAACGTGATCCATCCCCTCCATCGACCCCATATCGTGTGTAGCTCCAGCCGAAATCATCCCATGCTTAATGCCGCGACGCACCATCCACGAATTAATCGGATACGCAGTTAAAGAACCAATAATGCTTGCCGCCGACATCACGCCCCAAAATACGATGGATGATGGCTCACGACCAAGAGGTAAAAAATATTTTAAAACGAGCATAGTTGGAAACATTCCGACCATTAAAGTGTTCATCGACACAAACTCAGCAAAAAATGTTTTACGCACTGCATTAAAATAATTGCCACCCAACATAGGCAACATGAAAATCGACTGAAAAATTAACAAGCCGCACGCAAACCCAGCAACATACTCGACGATTAAATCGATACCATTTGACACAACAAAAAATGAAATGATAATGGCGCCAATGACAATACCCGTCACATCACCGGACAAGCAGTGCAAAATAGAACCGACCGTTTGCTTCCAGTGTGGTTTAATAAACGCGTCGTGCGTACCAGGCAGTGGCTGTCGACACGACAAAAAATAAATGAATAATCCAAAAGGTCCGGTATAAAAAATCACGAGCACCCATGCTAACTTCATTACCCATGTAGCGGGAGTATTGGTTACTAAATCGTAGATAAGAAAAATAAGTGACCCTAAAACTAAAACGTACCACAAATACAAAATACCGTAAATCATAGCATTCTTGCCCACGATACGATCGATTTTTTATAGCCATCGGGCATATGCATATCTTCGATTTCAGATAAATTACACAGCATGAATTGCTTATGCTCAGCACTAATTTTCCAATCAGCAGATTTTTGTATAGTGCAGCCATAAGTAACAATAACAACATGAGTTTCTGAATTGATATGGTAAAGCCATGAATCAATGATTTTCGGGTTAGAGACATCAATATTGAGCTCTTCTTTGATTTCCCGCACAACACATTCTTCGGGTTGCTCATCGAGATCCAATTTACCGCCTGGCAATTCCCACTCATCACGATCATTTTTCAGCAAAGGTACTTGATCATCGACAATGACGACGCCCTTTATGGAAACAGGATAGCGATACGAATAAACATTATCAGAAGTTGTCTGATTCATTGAAAAAATCCTTGAACTTGTTATAGGCCACATTTCGCATTATATGCTGACAACCCTTCGGCAATACCTTTTAGGTGATACACAACAGTTTCATTGCCGATCACAGGGTCGTCATCTTCAAACACTATTTTAAACGAATTCGAGTTTAAAAATACAGTGCGAGGACTCTGACTAAATTGTGATATCAGAAACGCATATTTTTTGCTATCTGTTTTGGATCCAAACAAAGGATAGGCCTGCCCTGCAATATAGATTTTGCTATCCGATTTGTAATTGATTTGTTGTGTCTTTGTTTGTTCGAGTATTGCTTGATAAAGCACACTCACCGCTTCTTCGGCGGTGTCTGACGACGGAAAGATCACTAACGTGGTCGCATATTTTGGATTCCACAGAACTAAACTCACCTTTTTACCGTTAGTATCAGTGCCGGGAATTAACAAAAAACATTCCCGATTATAGCGATACAGTTTGACGCTATCTTGACCATAACTGCCTAAATAAGATAGGCCCTTCACAGCTTCCGAATAAACGCCGGATGCTTTATCCGAAGTCGCTTTTGCCCTAGGCTCTTCTGGCGATATGACTTCCGAGATCCATTCGGTTGGAATAGCAAACCCAAAATTACCTCCCATTTTGGTCGTAATTCCAATTAATCTGCCATTGTTATCAAATAATCCGCCGCCACTCGATCCAAAATAAAGTGCTGCATCGGTTTGTAACCACACGCCATCTTTCACTGGATGTTTATTGGAAATAATCCCTTTTGATAAAGATCTCTCAGTTCCTTTCGGATTACCAACCGCATAAACATCTTCACCAATTTTCACATTTGCAGAAGCACGTATTTTTACAGGCGTGAAATTCGCACCGGGGATTTCTAATAAACAGAGATCCTGTTTCTCGTTTTTATAGAAAAGTCTGGCAACTCTAGGTTTTTGTTCATCGTGCAATTTCACAACCAAATAATCACCGGACAAAGCAACGTGGCAATTGGTCGCCAAAACACTTTTATCGATCGCAACAGCACTTCCTCTCGCTATCACTCGCTTTGTATTAAAATCCAAGCTGTACAATGTGAAAATAGAATTTTCAACTTTTTGATAAACCTGTTCGGCAGTTAATGCCTCGCTCATCATTGGCATAAGCGTAAGACATACCAGTGCAACAAGGATAAACGATAGAAAGCGCTTCATAACAATCATAGACTCCGTTTGTATACATAAAATATAGCCTATAATTTTGACAGTTGATTCAATGACGATAGATGCCCGTGCAATTAGCTAAAGGCGCTATACCTTTAAGTATCCCGCCCTCAATCGAATACTTCAGAGATTACTATAAAATATATTTATGATGATAGTGGATAATCACAACATGATTTTATCGATCACAAAAACACTGCGATTGTGCGAATCTGAGCTGAGCTTTCACTCATTAATCCCACTGCAAATTTTCAAGATACAGCCTTAAATGCCCCGCAACATTAAAATGCTTTTTAATTAGACTATGCCTTCGTCCCAAAACAAAATGCTTAATATTATCGCCACAACGTTTATAGCCCACTGACCCACCAATCATTTCGTAAAAAATATTAATCAGATCGTAAACGTCCTGCTGAATTCTATCTTTGGTTGGCTTGCCAAGATGTAACAAATCAATTAAATGCACTTCAAAACCTAATCCTTTTTTCTTAATCATAATATTATCTGAGTGAATGTCTCCGTGATATTCACCTAAAAAATGAATTTGCTCTACCCCTTGCGCCAACGCATATAACAAATGCAATGCCTCAAACGGCAGCAACCGTTTATTTCTTTGGCGTGCAATATAACTCGATAAAACCTCACCATCCACAAAGTCGGAGACTAGAAAATCCACCTTCTTTTGTTCAATGTAAAGCACATCATGAAAATGATATTGAATCACGATCGGGCACTTTCGTAATTTATTGAGTTTTTTGGCGTAATGGATATGCGGGCTGTCACCATTGGCTTTACGACGGTAAAACAATTTGGCAGCCCGGATGATACCGGTTCGACGCTCCTCTACTTTATAAACCTCACCTTCCCAACCGTTGCCAAGGAAGTCAATCACCCGGTAATGACGGCCCAACACCTTACCCGCTTTCAAATCATACAACGTAGACACCTAGAGCACCCCGCTAACGAACAAATTCTGCGAACGGTTAAGATAGCTTTTTGAGTACCAAAAGAAAAGAGGTCGCTCTAGACCCTTTAATATCAGGGGCTAGGAGTCTACTCCAGGGCACAAATTCTGCATGAACTGGCTCAGATGGAACCCTTCTCATATTGGCAAGCAACCGAAAGATGTGTAGTACAAACAGGAGCAGGCTGCGAGGTATACCAGCCTGCTGCTGAAAGCATTGCTTTTTAAGTATGCACCTAGGTTTATCAAAAATTTCCCCGTCCCTGGGGAATCGACACCCAGAGAAGCTTCATTTATCCTTGATTAGGATAAGCAGGAACACTGCCACAGCGAACGTTAGCGGTAGGATATTTTACAGGAGATCTTTTAGGATCTTGTGTAGAAAATCGACAAAAATCAATATTATGAAGCAATTTAATCTTAACAAAATCATTGATATACGTAATAGTCGGCTGAGTACGATATGATTTATTTATTGCTAAATTATATTTTTTGTCAAATATGACATTAGAGCTACCAGCAGTGCTAGCTTTATATTCAACAGATATTTCACCATTCAAGGACTTCCCAGAGCCTACTAAATAGAAGGAGTAAGCGGGGCCTACCTGTCCATACGGCGGAGCGATATATGTTTTACTACCACTATTGTATATCTCGAAATTACCAGCATTTTTCTTGACTGTAAATGTGACCTTAAGTGGTTTTTTCAAATTTACATTTTTCACTGAAAAACGAACAGGCACTACCACAACTGAGTCTGCAAACCCCAGTGAAGAAAAAGCAAGTAAGGGTAAACCATATATAACCAAATTTTTGATGTTCATATTTATTTTTATCCTCTTAAAAATTAAGTTAATTAACTAAAGGACCAGGTAAGACCCACTAAGCTTTGCGCATATCCCACATTTCTCTCGCCCTTCAGGCCATCAAACTCGATACGCATTGCAACAGAGTGAGTAATATTATATTGAAGCCCAACGCCTCCTACGACACCAAGACCCGTATTCTTGTTAACAACACTAGCCGGCAGTGCTCCTGGCAAACCAACAACAGTATTCGTTATTTTTTGTCTCATGTGCTCATAGCCCAACCCTAGCTTGACTAGAAAAGACGTCCGCCAGTTCACTATGTCATGACTGTAAACACCTGCTAAATCAGTCGACCAAGTGGTTGTGTTAATAGACGAACTGACCGGAAAACTCTTATTGATTGGTGCAACAACTAACTGACTGTTGATCGAATTCTTAATCGGACCAAAATAATTAAAACCTGCCTCTAAACCAAATGCATGATTCTTTGTATAGTCATGATTAAAAAAATAACCAAACGCGAGACGCCCAGTGTAATCAAAACTATTCTTGAGTTGGTAGTTAATTGCGTAATTCGCAGTAAAGGGATCAAGCAGAGTTCTTGTAATCGTAACATTGCTCAAGTTAGATTTTGGCAAATAAGCACCACCGCCACCAATGAATACATAAGCCCCTTCTGGCGAAGCCGATGCGTAACATGAAGAAACGAGTACGATGACACCTGCTATTAAATGGAATTTCTTTCTATACACAGATTACCTCATTAATTTAAGCAGAAACAATCAATCCGTGTTGATTCTGTGATATTTAAAATAATAAGGGCGCCTCTAGAAATCGTTCTTAAAAAACATAAAACACTTTATGGATTCCAATCACTCACATGCAATGATTGGGGTTACTTTACAGGAATCGCTATTGCCAGCCGCTAAGCATTTCACTGTACTTGCCCACGCAAAACAGTAACCCCAATTCCTATGCAACATTTGAAATACTATTTCGTTGTTAGAATAGATTTCTAGAAGCGTCCTTAATGCGAAACAAATACAGGCCTCATATCCTGTTTTATTTATGCACAGGGAGATCATGTCAATTCCACATTAAGAAAATATTAAAATTAGCGAGGATTCATAGGTAATCTTTTCGAAATGCGCCATATTTCTATGATTTTTCTACGCATTTATTGTAAAGGGAGTTTAAGTAATTTTCCGGATCATATTTTTTTTTAAGTGACTCATAATGGGGTTTGTCGTAAATGGTCCAAAATTCTTCAGGTGTGTAGTAGGCATTCGAATACAAGGATTTGTTTCCCCCAAGCGCGACTACCTTCTTTTCAATCAGTCGATTGTAATAACCTGGTGCCTTGTTGCTTGGAATCATATCCCAAAAACCAAAATTCACGTACAGTTGATTCGCACGCATTGTAAATAAACGATAGTCAGCGTTTCCATCGATCCTATACGTCGGGCAAATCCAAACGGGCTTAATACCAATATTATCGTGAAAAAATTCTAAATAATCCGGTGCGTTTTCAATGGGGATAACGACATCTTGAATGACCGATTCTTTAGATGGCTCATATTTTTTTGCGAGCCATTGAATAACCCTGTTACGTTTTGCAAAGCGCATTATTTTGGAATAAACGGTTGATCTCAGCGCCCACTTACCCAATAGAAAACGCATGATTGGATTTTGCATGTAAAAAACGCGCGAACACCAAAACCAATCCGGATCCCAACGCCAAATATAATCCTCAATAGTTAAATAATCTTGCTCTTTTGATTCCACTGCTTTGTAATAAATCTTCATGAATTTGTAATTATTGGCTTTTGGCACCTCATCTACCATTTCCCCTACAACCAAGACTTGATGGTCACGCTGAAAAATAACACCGTCCACAAAGGAAACACTTCCATTTAATCGATTTTCTAAACATATTTCTTTTGTGCAGACAAAAAAATCATGAGGATTTTCGAAATGATGAAAATTTAGCCTCAAGTATTTTTTTACAGGCACTAATTTTACTGTGACTTTTAACGCATAACCCAACGTGCCATACGAATTGGGAATACTATAATATAAATCGCTGTACTCGTTATCAGGACGACAATCCACAACTCGCCCATCCGGCAATAAAATGTCGTACTGAATAATCGTTTCGTGAACTAAACCATAGCGAAAACAAGAAGACTCAATGCCAAGTCCTGACAGCGCACCACCAATCGTAATTGACTTCAACTCAGGCACAACCGTTGGCATGCAACCATACTTTAATGTTTCAGCCACCAAGGCTTCATAGGTGGTCATGCCCTCAACTTCGGCGATCAGATTGTCACCATCCACCGAAATCACTTGATTAAATGCACGAACATCGATGCGATTTGAACGACTGCGCCGATGACGAAATAAATTAGACGTTTTCTTGCGAAGCGTAATATTTTCGCCGGAATGCTGTGTCTTTTGCTTAATTTGCGCTGACAACCGTTCCTTCTTTTGTTGATACGCTTGTTGCCTATCGAATGCTGCGATAACCATTCATCTTTCCCTTCGGTGATAATACAAACTGCCATAATTGAATGCTTCTCGAACGAAAGCCACCCGCACATGACAACAAATAATATTTCCACATACGATAAAAACGCTCCCCGTATTTATCTTTTAGCTGAGGCCAATGTTGATTAAAATTATCAAACCATGCCATAAGTGTTTTATCGTAATCAGCGCCAAAATTATGTAAATCTTCCACCACAAATAAATTTTCGCACGCACCAGCAATCTGTTTGATGCTCGGCAACATTCCTTGTGGAAAAATATATTTACGAATCCAAGGGTCTGCAAAATGCATTGTGCGATTCTTTCCAATCGTGTGCATTAAAAATAATCCGGATTCTTTTAAATTGTTGTGTGCAATTTTGATAAAGCGCTTATAGCTGCGATGCCCCACATGCTCACACATGCCAATGCTTGCTACCTTATCAAATTTAATGCCTTTAGGATTATAGGCTTCAACATTACGATAATCGGTAATCACATATTCGATGGGAAGCCCTTTTGATTTTTCTTTAGCATATTTCATTTGTTCTTGCGAAATATTTACGGCGGTGACAGAAACGCCATAATTCTCTGCTGCAAATCTCGCAAAACCGCCCCAACCACATCCTAATTCCAAAACTCGCTCACCGCGTTGTAGTTCTAATTTTTGACACACCAAATCGTACTTCGCATTTTGGGCTTCATCCAAAGTCGCAGCATCGCGCCAATAGCCACACGTATAGGCCATGGTTTCACCCAACATCGGCTGATACAAATCATTACCCAAATCATAATGTTGCTTGGCTACCCTTAATGAGCGCAACTTGGACTGTTGATTTGAGAAAAAATGTTTGATCAAGACACCAATCAACGTTGATGCTTTATATATATTCTTAGGATCGAGATGCCGCGTGATTCGAAAAAATAACTCATCCAATCGATCACAATCCCACCACGCATCCATATAACTCTCGCCAGCTCCAACGGATGGTTCATGCATGATCCGTCGATAAGCCTCGGGGTTATGAATTTGAATATCCCACGGCTGATCGCCATTGATGCGAACCTGCGCTCCAGAAAGCATCCTTTCAATCATTGCTCGATAATCTGACATATGGATCTCTCTTCCTTAGTTTACTGATTAACATGTCCTCTGCAAAAGAGGGTCTATTATATATCAAGATGCAGGAAGAAGCGTAATCCGAAATCGTCACTATTCCCCATGAAAGCGCACAGCCTCTATATTGTTATTTTTTTGGACGATTTTTGCACTGTCCTTTATTCTCATTCCGCCCCGATCACATCTGCCCAGCCCTTTTACTATTCTCAATAAAAAACTTAAGCAGAGATTAATTTTGATAAATTGCTAATACATTTATAAAATCAGCGCTAAAATTAAATCGTGATATCAATTTAACATCGTGTTTTACAACCATGCGTTTGCCACTCATCAACACGACCCTAACCAAAACCCACAAGTCTCGTCCGAACTCCAGGCCGCTCAGCTTATCGACGAAACTCTTAATCGCTTCCCAAGTTTTTAATTCTACCTTTTCTACCCTTATATCTAAGCTGCCGTCTCATTCGGCACCCTGTAAAAAATAAAAATAGTCTTGTGAACTATTTTCCTAAAAATCTTCCTAATTACTTTGGATCATATCTATTTGATGTAGCCAAATCCCTAGCGCCACATAAAGCATCGATAACTTATATTTTGAAAAATCTGCCCCCATCAGACAAATTCATTATTAATGTGGCATACAACACATGCCCAACTGGCTCTAAAGTTATTCTGACTGCAAGCAATAAAAGAGGAAATCTGAAGGCTTTTGTTACTCAGCTCAATGCGACGAGTTTAAAGAAAGGGAACAGTGTTATTTCAAGCAAGAAACTACATCTCATTGCTGGCTCCACTTTAAAGATTTCAACGATCACAAAACCCAAAGAATTTTGTTACATTGCCATCAAAAAATTCACATTTATCCGCTAATGAAAACCTCAATGATCCCTTTTCATATAAATGTTTCAATGATGCCGGTGCGCAGACTCGAACTGCGAACCTACTGATTACGAATCAATAAGAGAGAAACTAATTTATATTTATTTTAATCGGAACGCGCGCTACCTTTGCACAATAATCCCCAACAAATCACAACAGGTCCCACCATTTCCCCACCCTCCTAGTTAACTACAATACATTAATTCTTTTATCTAAAATATCGACGCAAATTCGGTGTTACTCAGATTCGTCTAAAAGCTTAGAAGGAAAACTATGAGTTCTTAACCACTCTGCCAACTCGATTCTAGCTACTTTCTTCTCAGCAATATCCACCATCATCTGCTCGATCTCTTCATCTGATACTTCAAGCACAATATCATTTAGATAGAGAAAATTGTACATGCTAAGCATGGCAGTTCGTTTATTGCCATCATTGAAGGAATGCCCTTGAGCTATTGCAATTCCATACAAAGCAGCCACTTCAAAAATATCCTCAATTTTTCCATACAGGATATGGTTATCAATCCGTTTTAATGCTGAAATTAGTGGTCTTTGTTTGCTTAACCCTGGTAAGCCAGCCGATTCTGCAAGAATCTCATCATGAATCGTAATGATCTCTTGTTCTCCAAGAGTTTTTTTGATTTTCTTTAGCATTAACGTTGAGAAAGTTTTTTAATGGCAACTTTAAATTTTCTCATGCCACTTTCTGTCGCCTTTTTCAATTCCTCTTTAGTGGGGCGAGTTTGTACCAGCGATCTTGCGCTCATCGCTTTTTTTGATTTAGTTTTTCTTGATTTTTCTCGTTTTTTTGCGCCTGCCATAGTTCACCTCAACAAATTGAAAAAAATAGGCTTGTTTGTAATTATATCACGTCGAAATCGCGAAACGCATTGTAATCAATGATTCTAGCTCTTGCCAGTTGAAAAAACCCTTTGAAGTGACTTTTTCGCTCACGCTCACCGAATCAAAGTGGCGCCTGTTTTGGCGTTTACTAACCGTCAGCTCTGGATTGTTCGATAGAATTCCTTCTTTTTCTCGACATGATTACACAGGAATTACACACACCTTTCTAAATCTGGCTTGAAACTTCATTTTAAAATATACTGCAATAGTTCCCATTTTACGGTATTATTGCAGTATAAAATACAATATGCTGGAGAGCAGCTATGGCCACTAAAGAAAGTAGCGAATCCCAAGGAGGACAGCTCCTACGGCAGCTTTTTACCCATGGAAAGCGGATCTTCACCATGCAAGACGCCTCAGTTGCAGCTCATATGCTGGGGATTCCCAGTAATCAACTTCGAAAGATTCTCTCCAACCTCGCCAAACGAAAGCAAATACTCAGGCTGCGACGGGGTTTATATGTGAGCAGCTGGTTTTTAACTGCCAATCAAACTGACGTTCATCCCTTTGTCGTGTCCGCTTATTTCATCCAGCCATCCGCTATTAGTCACTGGTCTGCTTTACAACATCATGGATTAACCGAACAAATACCACAAATAGTCACCGCTTCAACTCCCAAAAAAGTAGTAACTCCTTCTATGCGAACAGCCCAAGCAAAACCGTCAAAACATAGGTTTGAAATTGCAGGCATTCGTTATGAATATATTCAGATTCAACCTAAACATTTTTTTGGAATCGAAAAGCTATGGCTAGATGAACAATTTCAAATCTCTATTACTGACAAAGAACGCACTCTACTCGATTTATTTATTTATTCGAAAATGTTTGGCGGCATGGGGGAAGCTTTAGGCATATTGGAAAATGCATTACCCGAGGTTGATATACAAAAACTAGTTACGTATGCTATTCAATACGACAAAAAAGCAGTTGCTAAGCGATTGGGCTGGGCATTGGAATATTTTGGTGTTTCTGCCAAACAATTAACGCCGCTATTGAAAGTGCCTATTCATTATTATTGTCGTTTAGATCCTTCTCTGCCAGCAACAGGCCCCTGCGATAAACGCTGGATGGTTCAAAATAATTTGGTGAAATTTAAGAAAGCTTAAAATTTCTACATATGTACCCATTTTTAAGATAAACTGGAGAATTAGAGTGAGATTATCAGCAAATTATCTTGTCAAGACTATTTTATGCAAGCCTTCCTTTATTCGATGAGCGCATTGAAGAGATAGAGAAAATTGAATCCTGTATCAATAGCTAGAAATAAGGAAAAATTATGGATGATTTTGAGTACATCTCAAAACAATTCATTGAAGCAAATTCAACTTTATTAGATTCACTCAGATCAAAAGCTCCTCAGGAGGTAAATGACCTCCTTAGAAAAATCCATGGAGAATATTATACTAACCCATTTCACTATGCAGAAATACAACTCGGCATCGGAAAATATTTAGATTTCATGCTCGATTCTACAACCTTAAAGTCTTTTGATTCTGAAATACAGCACATTGCTATTTTAGCTTACCAAGTCTTACAAGTTTATATCAATCAGTGCAACACTCGGCATGAAGATGGCGCATGTATGATTGGAGGAGTAAATTACACAAGAATTAATACAAAATTGCCATTTCGGAATTGGCCAACACTTCCATTAATGCATGCACTGAATTTTACTGGAAAAATTACACCTTATTTTTTGCCTAAAAATAAAACAATTTACCGAATTATTGGAGATGATAGATGTAAACTTGGACATTGGTGGCTTGAAACTAAACCAACTGATCGAAAAAATTGGCGATCTGACTCAGCAGTTTCAGAACAATGGAACAAAGGAACACGATGTGTAGAATTGAGATTGAATGATGACCTGCCAGCGTGGGGCGGAATTGCAGCAATTCAAGCAGTACCAATGTCAATCACAAATTGCTATTTAAAAGGTGGTGGCCATCAAATTTGGCTAGATCTTAGTTCATTGCCATTAAAAAAACCGGACCCGAATATCATAGATTGGCCCTGATTTTTCCACAGTAGTCCACATAAAACGATACCAAACCAAACAGGTAAAAGGATTCATAACTTATTGACTATAAAATGCCGGTGCGCAGACTCGAACTGCGGACCTACTGATTACGAATCAATAAGAGAGAAACTAATTTAACCTCAGTTCTGGATAACTGCGTATAAATTATTCTTTATATTGTTGGTTTTTATTCCTGGCAAGCGTGTCGCGATGCTCGTGATAGATTATTGCCATCCCTGTCAATAATCGACTCGCAATACGCGACAACTTAAATAACCGCGGACGTCCTCCTCACCCGCGCTCCGCGACCTCACGGCTCGACTACCCACGGGCTCTAAACTGACTCGACGGCTCGTAAAGATTTTTTGCAGTCGCTTACGCTCGGCAAAAAATCCCAGCCTGCCGCGGAATACGCCCCTTCGCTTCGCTCTCCATGGCGCGCATCGAGGGTGTTGGCCGTATTTATGAGCAGACTTTTGTCGATACCTATAGCAGAATCGCTTTTGCCAAGTTATACACGGAGAAAACAGCGATGACGGCAGCTCATTTATTAAATGAACGTGTATTGCCATGGTTTAATGAGCAAGGTATCCGATTGCTGCGTATGCTCACGGATCGCGGGGCGGAATATTGTGGAAAAATTGAGAACCACGCCTATCAACTTTATTTAGCAGTTGAAGACATTGACCACAAGCGTGTCGCGATGCTCGTGATAGATTATTGCCATCCCTGTCAATAATCGACTCGCAATACGCGACAACTTAAATAGCCGCGGACGTCCTCGTCGCCCGCGCTCCGCGACCTCACGGCTCGACTACGCACGGGCTCTCAAATGACTTGACGGCTCGTAAAGATTTTTTGCAGTCGCTTACGCTCGGCAAAAAATCCGAGCCTACCGCGGAATACGCGCCTTCGCTTCGCTCTCCATGGCGCGCATCGTTGGAATAATTAATAAAAAAATATCACATAAGCAAATTGTCGACTTCACACAACAATTAGCACTCTTGCTCAAAACTGGCATCCCACTGCAAGAATCGCTATCCATTATTTTAAAAGGTCAAACGTGCATTACATTTCAAAAAATAATTACCAAAATAAAACTCTCTCTTGAATCTGGAAAAAGCCTCACACACGCATTACAACAATTTCCAAAACATTTTGATCCTATGTATTGTAGCCTGATTAACGCAGGTGAAACTGCCGGGGCATTGACCGATACGCTGGCCGATTTATCTCACTACCTCGAGCGATCGACACAGCTCAAAACAAAGATACGAAAAGCAATGCTTTATCCACTGACCGTGCTCTGCACCGCAATTCTCATTACAACAGGATTATTACTCTACGTTGTGCCTGAGTTTAAAAGTGTCTTCAATTTGGACTTTGGATAAATTTATAAAAATAATTAAAAATTGCTTGACATAGAAACCGAAAAAAAATTTTACGTTGTAAACAACGTTTGTTCGAAAAAATAAAATAAGGAACAAACGATGTTAGCGACAGAAAAACTAAAACAATTCCGTACATTCCTCTACAACATCTTCCCCGCGCGACGCGATGCCAATATGAATTTACTCGATGCCCTTTCAAGCCATGGCCATCGCTGCAAAACACCCATAGAATTATGTGAATCGCCATACTTTGAACGTGAATACAGTAGTATTACCGATGCGATTAGCGATGGTTTGTCGGTAGCAAATTGTTGGGATAGCATGATGAAAATACAATATGAACATGTGAGTCATAGCGATGACCGTGTGATCATTATTGCGGATACGACACCACAGTCGCGTCAAAGTGCACACTGTGTTGAAGATCGCCATGTGGTTTACAGCCCTAATCCAGCACCGGGTAACAAACCGATTACCATTGGACATGAATATTCAACGGTATCACTATTGCCCAATGATGGTGCAGCTCAAGAAAAGCATTGGTTAGTTCCACTGGATACGAGGCGCGTTAAAAGCGATGAAAAAGGCAATGTAGTTGGGATGCAGCAAATTAACCGTTGTATTGCAGACTTAGCGCTTACTCATAAATTGGTGGTTAGCGTGGCTGATTCAAAATATGGTACAGAAGCTTGCCGTAAACTGGTTAGCGAAAATCCCAATTGGGTACATCTTTTCCGTTTTAACAGTACCCGTAATGTTTTCGCGCCCGCATCAATAGAAGATAATACCTCAGGAAGTATAAAACGCTATGGTGATGCGATGAAACTAAACGACAGCACGACTCACCGTGAATCCGATGAGATTGTGCAGCAACCCATTACAACCCGCAGTGGCAAAACTTACCAATTGGAGATTAAAATATGGCGTGACCAATTACTGCGTGGTTCAAAGCAATTTAAAGGATATGAGCATCCTGTTACTGTTGTGCAATTGGTTGCGGTTGATGCTAACGGTAAATCTTTATATAAAAATCCACTCTGGTTAGGACTCGCTGGTGAACGACGTAATGAAATCACAGCATTAGAAGCCTATCACTATTACGATAGACGCTATGACATTGAACACTACTTTCGTTTTGGTAAAGACAAACTGTTATTTGACCGATACCAAACACCGGATGTTAAGCACGAAGAAGATTGGTGGCGGATGACAGCATTAGCGTATACGCAACTTTATCTAGCGAGGAATCTTGCCCCGATTTTACCGAAAAAATGGGAGCGGTATTTGCCGAGCTTCCAAGTGGATAACGAAAAACCATCAATAACTGCGACCCCTTCACAAACGCAACGGGGTTTTTCTACGGTGCTTGATACCGTTGGCACGCCTGCTAATCTCTGCAAACCACGCGGTAATCCGCAAGGCAGAACCAAAGGTGATACGCAGGGGAAACGCACGCGACATCCTGCTATTTTCAAAAATAGCAACTCAAAAATTAAAACGATTCAGAGGACTGAAGAAAAGACGCAAAACTCAGACCCTGAAAAAATAGAGGATTTGATTGGGATAGTAAAATCATGGTTGGATAAAATAAATTTTACACCTGAGAAATTCTACGAATTGCTGCAAAAAACAGCTTAAGATTTAGAAACTCACATTTTTTGATTATTGTCCTAACTGGCAAGGGATTTTATTTATCCAAAGTCCAATTCAATGGCTTCGGCGCGAAATTGCCTTGGTTAACTCGAGTGGTAATCTCCGCATCGAATACATTGCAACATCATTCTTTATTCATAACGAGCCTCTTTATAATAATGACCGTGACCATCCGACACGCCCTTAAACAGGCAAAACTGCGCCGGTTATGGCATCTTGCCCTGCTGAGCATCCCCATTGTTAGAAAAACCATTATCACATCAACCATCGCACGCTGGGTGAGAATCTTGGCAACCACAAGCATGGCGGGGATGCCTCTAATCAATGCACTAAAAGCTGCTGAGAATTCTATTAATAATATTGCCATCAAGGAAGCGATAAATTCGGTGCAACATCAAGTGAGCCAAGGACAACCGCTGCATCATGTCTTACAACAGACACCTTATTTCCCGCACCAAGCCTGTGCCATGATTGCGCTCGGGGAAAATTCTGGCACATTGGATACAATGCTAAGCAAGATTGCAGATATCTATTCGACACGCGCCGATAACTTATTAGATGGCTTGAGTAAATTGTTAGAGCCTGTCATCATGTTGGTGTTAGCGATAATCATGGGCAGTCTGATTATCGCGATGTATTTGCCTATTTTCAAACTAGGATCAGTTTTGTAAAAGGAACAAACGCATGAACCTACAAATATTCTTGCAAACCCATCTTTATGTCCCACTCATTATCGCGGGTATACTCGGCTTAATTGTTGGGAGTTTTTTAAATGTCGTGATCATTCGATACCCCATCATGCTGGAATCGAAGTGGCGCAGAGAGTGTCAACGTTATCTCAAGCAACCGATAGAAAATATCAAGAAGAGATTCGATTTATTAATCCCGCGCTCCCACTGCCCACACTGCCAAACTCCAATAAAATGGCGACACAATATTCCTGTCATTAGTTATTTTATTCTGCTTGGCCGTTGTGCTAATTGTAAAAAAAGAATATCGCCTATTTATACTATTATAGAAGTACTCACGTGCATACTCACCATATTAACCGTCAGCAATTTTTTAATTACCTGGCAAATGCTAGCAGCTTTAATCATGACGTGGGTATTAATCGTTTTATGTTTTATCGATCTAAGAAAACAGTTGCTGCCTGACACCATTACACTACCGATGCTGTGGCTGGGGTTGTTATTCAGTTTATTTAGTCTCTATGTCACCCCCTATCTATCTATTCTTGGGGCAATATTAGGTTATATTATTTTATGGATAGCGGCCTGGCTCTATAAAATAATACGCAAAAAAGAAGGAATGGGGCACGGTGATCTCAAAATGCTTGCCGTGCTCGGCGCTTGGTTCGGTCCGCAAATGGTAATAAATATCTTAATTATGGCGATTATTTTCGCCTTCATCGCAAGTCTCTTTTTGTTGTCACTTAAAAAAATTACCACCCAAAAACCTATCCCTTTTGGCCCTTTCATCGCGGTTTCTGCTTGGATTAGCATGATGACGGGCCCCACGTTCTTACATTGGATAATCGCGTACTTCTTATGATCGCATGAGGAACTCGGTGTGTTAAAAATAGCGATTACAGGCGGAATCGGCAGCGGCAAATCAACCGTTGCCACTCTTTTTGCTAAGCTCGGCGTTCCCGTTATCGATGCCGATAAAATTGCCCATGACATCACTGAGCCTCATCAACTTGCGCTTGATACTATCGTTAAACATTTTGGGAGAGCTATTTTAAATCCGGATGCGACGTTGAATCGTCACAAGCTTCGTGACATCGTCTTTCACAACATGCAAGAAAAACAATGGCTAGAGGAAACGTTACACCCCATTATCATCAAGATCATGAAAGCGCAAATCACAAAACTCAATACACCTTATTGCATTCTCGTTATTCCTTTATTAGTAGAGTCAAACGATATTGATTTTGTTGATCGAGTTCTCGTGGTCGATGCACCCGAATCATTACAAATCGAACGAACACAAGAACGTAGCCGACTCGATGAAAAAACGATTCATGCAATTATGCAATCACAAGCGAGTCGAACAAAACGGCTGGCTATAGCTGATGATGTTATCGTAAATGATCAGCCAATCACGGTATTGCAGGATGGCGTGAGTGAGTTACACTCTAAGTATTTGGAGTTGGCACATTGAAACTATGCTAAAAGCAGTTGATTACCACAAATTAAGAGATTATTTTAGACAGCTTGGATTGACCTCCGTACTCGGCAGCATGACTGGTTTTTTTCTTCGCCCCCATCATGATATAATTCCGGTTATAACATTATTCTCTATCGGTTGTGTCGCATCCTATTATGGATTGCGAAAAGGAAATCAAAATGATTAATACCCTCAGCCCCTACTTAGGTTGTGTATTACTTGCAACTTTTTGTATTGTCATGTGGCATCTAGCTGACCATGACGACAAAAAGCCCCGCAAACCCAAAAAGAAAAATAACTCCAAATAGCTATCAAGCGCTGTCTAACCATTATTATTTTATGTCCTAAATTTTTAAGGCCTGTCGATGCGCGCCATGGAGAGCGAAGCGAAGGCGCGTATTCCGCGGTAGGCTCGGATTTTTTGCCGAGCGTAAGCGACTGCAAAAAATCTTTACGAGCCGTCAAGTCATTTGAGAGCCCGTGCGTAGTCGAGCCGTGAGGTCGCGGAGCGCGGGCGACGAGGACGTCCGCGGCTATTTAAGTTGTCGCGTATTGCGAGTCGATTATTGACAGGGATGGCAATAATCTATCACGAGCATCGCGACACGCTTGTCAATATCTTCCAGCTTGTGCCAGAGAGCGTTGATTTTTGAGCAACGGAGCGCAAAAAATCAACGGATTTTGAACTGGCTCTTACACTTTCTGAACAGCCGAAACCATGGTATGATGAATTCAAATTTTGGCCAGGGGATTTGGCCCAATGACAGCAGCTACCATCACATACGAACAACCGCTCAACGAACAAATCCGCATTTGTTTGCGACTTGAGCATTTATTCAAACAACTGCGCCTACATCTAGAAAACCCCTCCGTACCCGATAGTCACCAGGCGATGATCACCCTAATGAAGCTCTTAAATGTGACCAATCGGCCAGACTTGAAATCAAAATTGTCTCAAACACTGTCACAGCAAGCCTCTCTATTAGCACAACTTGAAACTGCACCCAATGTCGATACCGATAAACTGCAAGACACACTGTATCAATTGGACACGTTAAATGATCAACTCCACCATGTTACCGGTAAAATCGGAGACCCTTTACGCAATAATCCGTTTCTTAATCAAATTCGCATGCATTTGAGTCATCCTGGTGGACCTTGTAGCTTTAGCACTCCTGCTTACGCCCTATGGTTACAGCAGCCTAGCGAAAAGCGTATCGATGATTTAAAAAAATGGACACAAGGTTTAACTCAGCTTAATAGCATCGAAAAAATAATTTTAAAATTAACACGTGAAAGTACAAACAAACAAAAGCTCACCGCAAGCAATGGCTTTTATCAACAATCTTTAGATGCTAACTTGCCCTGCCAAATGATCCGAGTGACCCTGCCCATGGCATTAGGCGCTTATCCTGAGATTAGCGTTGGAAAGCATCGCATGGCAATACGATTTTTAAAATTAAACTTCGACAATTATGAGCACGCGCAACAGATACGTGATGATTTTGAATTTACATTAAACTGTTGTCGTATATGACGAGCTTAATTCATCAATAATTATTCGATTAGCATCAGGAAATTTTAATCGCGAGAGTTCGGAAATATCAATCCATTGCAACGGTTGCCCCAGCAATCCTTTAGGTTTACCCGAAAATTTCGACACGACGTAAGTATGTAACGTGACATGATAATTTTTATAATCGTGCAAAGACTGAAGAAAGGGTTCGGCCTTTATAACCTCGATTCCAACCTCTTCTTTCAACTCGCGGCATAAAGCTTGGAGGCTGTCTTCATCCGGCTCAACTTTTCCGCCGCGAAATTCCCACAAACCGCCCTGATCAACATCTTCCGACCGAAGCGCCACTAAAATTTGATTGTCAGAGTTAAAAATAACACCAACGGCCACGTGAATCGAATCGCGATTACGATAATCTTCCATGACATTGCTTGAATTTTTTGCCGCTTCCGCAAGGACAAGGTTCATTGCGACCCACTTTACGTTCGTTACGAATAAATGGTCTTTGTGACTCTTCACCCTCGGCTTCTGCCACAGCTACTTCTTCAGCTTCGGGTAGCATGGCTGACATTTCTTCGTGCTGATAATGCAACTCAGGAGCTGTTCTCATTTGATACTGCTGTTGCGCGGCAAGCTGCTCTTCCGTTGCTAACTCCAATTTGCTCAGTGTTGCAACGACTTCATATTTAATTTTGTTCATCATCTGTGTAAACAAATCAAATGATTCGCGCTTAAATTCTTGCGCTGGATTTTTTTGCGCATAACCGCGTAAATGGATGCCTTGGCGCAAATGATCCATCGCCGCAAGATGCTCTTTCCAATGTTGATCCAATGTTTGCAACATAATGGCTTTTTCAACTTCGCGCATCACGGCAGGATCGGCTTTCGCTTCTTTTTCTTCATACGCTTTTACAATTTCACCCAAAACGCGTTGGTGCAATGTTTCTTCATGCAACGCATGGTCTTCTTCGAGCCATTTAGAAATTGGCAATGTCAGGCCGAAGTCTTCCTGAATTTGCTTTTCTAACCCCGCGATGTCCCATTGCTCTTCGAGACTTTGTGGAGGCACAAACATGCTCACGAGTTCAGTGACGGCTTCTTCACGAAGTTCTTTGATCGAGTCTGAAATATCTTCCGTACTGAGCAGTTTAAATCGCTGTTGATACACGACCTTACGTTGATCGCTCGCCACATCATCGTATTCCAATAAATTTTTACGCATGTCGAAGTTTAACCCTTCCACACGGCGCTGTGCTTTTTCGATTGCACGCGATATCCAAGGATGCTGAATCACATCGCCTTCGGTCACACCCAATCTTCGCATCATGTTCGACATGCGCTCAGCAGCAAAAATTCGCAATAAATTGTCTTCCATCGATAAATAAAACTGTGAAGAGCCCACATCACCTTGACGGCCAGATCGACCACGCAATTGATTGTCGATACGACGAGATTCGTGACGCTCAGTACCGAGAACGTGTAATCCACCCGCAGACAAGACTTTTTCGTGTCGCTTTTGCCATTCCGTTTTGTGCTTTGCTATTTCTTCATCGCTCGGATTATCTAATTCTGCTAGGTCGGCTTCTAAATTACCGCCCAACACAATATCGGTACCGCGACCTGCCATGTTAGTGGCAATCGTCACTGCGCCCGGTCGGCCAGCTTCCGCAATGATTCTCGCTTCACGCTCGTGCTGTTTTGCGTTTAACACTTCATGTTTGATTTTTGCTTTATTTAATAAACTAGAAACTAATTCAGAGGCCTCGATGGATGCAGTGCCTACCAGAATCGGTTGCCCTACTTCATTGCGTTTTTTGATTTCTTCTAAAATCGCTTTAAATTTTCCGCTGGCCGTTAAATAAATTTGATCGGCGGCATCTTTACGAACCATTGGCTTATTTGTGGGAACAACAACAACTTCCAAGCCATAGATTTTTTGTAACTCATAAGCTTCGGTATCGGCCGTACCTGTCATACCGGATAGTTTTTCATAAAGTCGGAAGTAATTTTGGAACGTAATAGTGGCTAGCGTTTGATTTTCTAATTGAACTTGCACACCTTCTTTTGCTTCAACCGCTTGATGCAAACCATCCGACCATCGGCGCCCCGCCATTAAACGGCCGGTATGCTCATCGACAATGACCACTTCATTATTTTTTACGATATAGTGCACATCCCGTTGAAACAACTTGTGCGCGCGTAATGCCGCATATAAATAATGCATCAATGTAATGTTCGATACATCATATAAGCTTTCGCCTTCCTTCATTAAGCCTTGTTTCACCATCAACGCTTCGACTTTTTGATGGCCTTGCTCAGTGAGGTAGGCTTGGCGAGTTTTCTCATCTAACGTGAAGTCGCCCCGATCTTCTTCGGGTATTTCTTCTTCTTTTTGATCCTCTTCCATTTTTTGAAGTTTTAGGTAAGGGATCAGTTTATCGATTTTTGGATATAAGTCTGACGACTCTTCGGCGTGACCCGAAATGATTAACGGTGTTCGCGCTTCGTCAATTAAAATGGAGTCCACTTCGTCAATAATGGCGTAATGCAGCGGACGCTGCACGCGTTGATCCAGGCTATAAACCATGTTGTCACGCAAATAATCAAAGCCAAATTCATTATTCGTGCCATAGGTGATATCAGCCGTATACGCTTTTTGTTTTTCGTCGGGCTCCATACCTGGAACATTGACACCCACCGTCAGGCCTAAAAATTTATAAACCGGCATCATCCATTCGGCATCACGTTTTGCCAAGTAATCATTGACAGTGACGACGTGTACACCCTTTTCAGTTAGCGCATTTAAATACGCTGCTAACGTCGACATTAAGGTTTTACCTTCACCAGTACGCATCTCGGCGATTTTGCCATAGTGTAAAACCATGCCCCCGATGAGCTGAACATCAAAATGGCGCATGCCCAATGTTCTAACACTCACCTCACGAACGACCGCAAAGGCTTCGGCAAGCAGGGATTCGAGGGAAGCACCTTCTTTCAGGCGCTGTTTGAACTCATGGGTCTTGGCACGCAGCTCATCATCAGAGAGCTTCTGCAGATCAGACTCTAACGCATTGATTTTTTTAACTTCTTTGGAGTAGCTCCTGAGAAGTCGATCATTACGAGTACCGAATACTTTCTTGAATATCTTGTTTAGCATAGCAGGAATTGTATATCATCCGTTAAGAAAAGGGGAATTTTCTCATAGAATGAATCAAATGCAAACCAGTGATGATCAAAATAAAGAAAACCAGCTCGATCCCAAGCCGCTCGAGGATTTGCTTGAACGTAGCCCTTTGAAATATCTGGTGATGAAGGCCCGGCAAATTCTCGCCGCCGATGAGACATTATATCGCTTGTTGCCGGCTGAGCTTGCTTCTCATTGCCGCACCATGAACGTCACTACGAGTACAGTAATCATCGAGGTCGATACTGCCGTTTGGGGCACACGCTTACGTTATATTGTTCCAGAGTTGTTAGAGGAGTTGCAGCAGGATCCCCAATTTAATCAAGTAACCGACATTTATTGTCGTGTGAGACCCATGCAGGCGTCAGGCGTCAGCGGCGGCCGGAATAAACGCGAAGGGTAATTCCTCAGGATTTTTGAAGGTAACGATATCCCACGCATCTTCTCGCGCTAATATCTGCCCTAACAAGCGGCTATTCAACGCGTGTCCTGATTTATAACCACTAAATGAACCAATTAAGCTGTGACCCAATAAATAAAGATCACCAATCACATCAAGGATTTTGTGTTTCACAAATTCATCCGGATAACGCAAACCATCTTGATTTAAAATTTTAAACTCATCCAATACGATAGCATTATCCAAACTTGCACCCTTAGCTAAATCATTTTTGCGTATATATTCATAATCTGACAAAAATCCAAACGTACGCGCACGAGAGACTTCTTTGACATAGGATGTGCTTGAAAAATCGATGGTGGCACTCTGATTTGTTTCATCGAACAAGGGATGGTCGAAATCGATACCAAAACTCACTTTAAAACCATTATAAGGTTCGACCATTACAATTTTGTCGCCATCGTTTATTTTGATTTTTCGTTTGATACGAATAAATTTTTTCGCGGCATTTTGTTCTTCAATACCCGCTGATTGAATTAGAAAAATAAATGGACCAGCGCTACCATCCATTATCGGTAATTCAGGTGAGGTAATATCAATATAAAGATTATCGATACCAACACCTGCCAAGGCCGATAATAAATGTTCGACAGTTGCCACACGCGCACCATCTCTTGCAAGACACGTCGACAAACTGGTGTCCCCGATGTATTGAACGCTCGCTGGGATTTCAATGGCTGGTTTTAAGTCGGTACGACGAAAGATAATACCTGTATCAACGGGTGCAGGACGCAAGGTGAGATAGACCTTGTCTCCGGTGTGCACACCGACGCCAGTGGCTCTCACCACATTATTCAGGGTTCTTTGTTTAATCATAGGTAATCATTCCCTTACCGAAAAAGACGCGCATCATAGCACATCCTTGTTAATAAACAAATGCTAATCTTCCTGGCGTCGTAAAAACGCGGGAATATCAAGATATTCAATGTCCCGCTCTCGTTGCTCATCCATCTCAACCGTCCCACGCCTTTGAGGCTCTTGGTTTCGCATATAGGTTGGACGGTCCAATTGATGATAATCGAGCGTTCCATCACTCTTGGTATTTTTAGCTCCTTTTAGTGGGACACTCGCCCCGCTGGCGCTTGCCCCCAATCCTGTTACCACGACCGTGACGCGTAGTTCGTCGGTCATCTCGGGATCAATGACGGTACCGACCACGACTGTGGCACTCTCTGAAGCAAATGCTTTCACCGCATCACCCACGATTTCAAACTCACCGATCGACATATCCATGCCTGCCGTGATGTTAACTAATACCCCTTTGGCACCATTGAAGTCGACATCTTCTAAAAGTGGGCTCGCAATCGCAGATTCCGCAGCTTCCAGTGCACGATTTTCGCCGCTGCTAATGCCAGTACCCATCATCGCCATACCCATTTCGGACATCACCGTGCGAACATCAGCGAAGTCAACGTTAATTAAGCCTGGTCGCGTAATTAAATCAGCAATTCCCTGAACCGCACCGAGTAACACATTATTAGCAGCTTTGAATGCATTTAATAAAGAGATATTTTTTCCTAATACTGTAAGCAATTTATTATTTGGGATGGTAATCAATGAATCAACGTATTTACTTAGCGCCTTAACTCCCTCTTCTGCCACGTCCAATCGCTTTCGCCCCTCAAAGGCGAATGGTTTTGTGACGATGGCCACCGTCAGAATACCTAATTCCTTAGCGATTTCTGCAAATATTGGCCCAGCACCCGTTCCTGTTCCACCCCCCATGCCGGCCGTTAGGAAAACCATATCAGTGCCTTGCAATACCTCGCGAATGCGATCCCGGGCTTCTTCAGCGGCTTGTCGACCCACCTCAGGGTCAGCACCGGCACCAAGCCCTTTTGTAATTTCTTCACCAAGTTGTAAAACCGTGCGAGCACTGGAACGACTTAACGCTTGCGCATCTGTGTTCGCACAGATAAATTCAACTCCATCGATATTTTCCGCCATCATATGTTCGATGGCATTTCCACCGCCGCCACCAATTCCAATGACTTTGATCTGAGCATTTTTGGGCGAAGCATCACCTAATTCGAACATGTCTGTTCTCCATTAAAAATTACCATGAAACCAACTTTTCATTCTTTGCCACAAACTCGATGCCGTATGTTCTAAATTAAAACTCGGCATGTTGTTCATTTGATTTTGATGCCCGTGAATTAACAAACCAACACCCGTTGCATAAATTGGATTATCGCGAACATCAATCAACCCATTAACATATTGGGGCAATCCCAATCGCACCGGCATTTGGAAAATACTTTCAGCGAGTTCAATGCAGCCTGGCACCTTAGACGCACCACCCGTTAAAACTATTCCAGCCGCAACAAGTTGATCAAAACCGGTGCGACGCAATTCAGCCATCACGAGTTCAAATAGTTCACGATAGCGTGCTTCAACTACTTGCGCTAAGGCTCTTTTTTGAATTTTTTTGGGCGGCCGCTTTGCAACACTCGGCACTTGTATGGTTTCTTCTAAATCAACTTCATCCGATAAAACGGAAGCATGTTGAATTTTAATTTGCTCAGCGTACTGTGTTGGTGTTCGCAGTGCAACAGCAACGTCGTTAGTCACATGATCACCCGCAATAGGAATGACAGAGGTATAACGAATCGCGCCGTCTGTGAATATAGCGATGTCGGTTGTTCCGCCACCGATATCGATCATGCACACACCTAATTCTTTTTCGTCTTCAGTTAACACAGCATGACTCGATGCTAGTTGCTCGAGGATGATATCACCCACTTGCAATCCACAAAGACGAACACATTTTGTGATATTTTGTGCAGCACTTACGGCACCCGTCACAATGTGTACTTTTGCTTCAAGTCGAACACCTGACATACCAACCGGTTCGCGCACACCTTCTTGATTATCGATGATGAATTCTTGCGGCAAAATATGAAGAATTTTTTGATCGGCCGGAATTGCAACTGCCTTTGCTGCATCAATCACACGATCAACATCCGATTGATTCACTTCGCGATCGCGAATGGCAACGATGCCGTGAGAATTTAAACTGCGAATATGACTACCGGCAATTCCCGTGTAAGCCGAATGTATATCACAGCCTGCCATTAATTCAGCTTCTTCAATTGCACGCTGTATAGACTGAACAGTTGACTCAATATTGACCACAACACCGCGCTTTAAGCCGCGTGAAGGATGGGAACCAAAACCAATGACTTCGATTTGGTTATCCTGGCCAAGTGCCCCAACCAGAGCAGCAATTTTGCTGGTGCCAATATCTAATGCAACGATGAGATTCTTATCGGGTTTTTTCGCCATCTCCGTCCCGGTCTCCCTGTATACTACAACCCCACGACGGGCGTTTTAGGGCACCCCTAGAAATCTATTCGTGGCCGATCCAAAGTGAAAATTCTTCTCAAAATGCTCATGTACACGAGTGCACACTCTGCTTTTTCGTCGAACTTTCATTCCAACCTACCTCACAACTGAATTTCTAGAAGCACTATATAAATTTGATATGCTCTATAAATCATTAGTATAAGCTATAAATGTGAAGAGCACTATCAAAAATTTATCTAATTCTAACACTTTTTAGACTATTTTTTTTAGCCCTAAAGATCAAAAAGTTGGAACAAAAAATTGACTGGAAATCTATTATTCTAATGTTACTTGTGATTTTTTCGGATTCCATTTGACCGACAGGCCATTCGGGTAACGCAAATCGATTTTAGCAACGTCCTGTCCACGAGCACCGATAATACGTGGATACAATGAAAGAAGTCGTTTGAAGCGGTGATCAACATCATCACGACCCAACATGACATTAATATGACCATTTAATACCATATCCCACGCATGCCGTTCTGTAAGACTAAGCTCACTAAGAGTTACATTAATAGTTAATAAAGCCGGACTAAATTGATGATATCGCTCCAATATTTCTTTTAAACTATCGATAGGCCCAGACAAATAGGGCAACCCTTTTGGAATACTCGACAATGACGGCTGAAAAAGTTGACCTTTCGCATTGACCACCTGATCACCCCAACGCGCAATGGCATGCTGCTCTTCTATATCGATCATTAATTGATCAGGCCAGACTCGGCGAAATGATACGTCTGCAACCCAAGGCAGTGTCAATAAGGCTTGACGCAATTGATCGACACCTAATGAAAAAAAACCACCCTTAAGATGAGTGACGACCACTTGTTGAAGCACTGCCATCTCAATGTGATTATTGTTAGCGCTGATTTTTACGTGACGAAATGGCAATGTTTTTGGATTTTTCAAAACAGCAATGCCCCAAATCATTGCGGTCATTATAATAAAAATAAAAAAAATGGGAGCTGCTATTTGAATATTCCGCTTATAACTAGTTTCACTTTTGCTTCCCTGTTTTTTCATTTCAATGCGTCTCCTGCGCCAATGTCAGGGCCATCGTGCCTACACTACCAGCACCTTGCAAAATAACCACATCGTCATTTTTCAATATTTTTTTTAAAACGGTTGGTAATGAGTTTAACTCAGATACAAAGAACGGTTTTTTGCGTCCATTTTTTTCAATCATTTGACATAATGCTTGGCTATTAATACCTGGAATAGGCTCTTCGCCGGCGCTATAAACTTCGAGTAAAACTAATATATCGGCTTCACTTAACACGTCAGAAAACTCACGCATGAGGTCTCGTGTCCGCGTGTAACGATGTGGCTGAAAAACTAATACGATGCGACGATCCGGCCATGCTTCACGCGCTGCACTTAACGTTGCTTTAATTTCATTCGGGTGATGACCATAATCTTCTATGACTAATGCACTGCCACCCGGCACCGCCATTTCACCATGACATTGGAAACGACGCCCTACACCTGGAAATTCAGCCAATGCTTTTAGCAATAAATTATCATTAATATTAACGCAATGCGCTACAGCAATGGTTGCCAATGTATTTAGCACATTGTGCTTGCCAGGCATATTTAATGTTATGCTCAATGGTGGTAACCCATTGGGTCTTTTAATTTTAAAAAAACTTCGCATACCTTGTTGCGAAAAATCACTTGCAGAAAAATCTGCACTTTTATCGAATCCATACGTGATGATTTTACATTTAAGATCAGGAATTAAATCTCGAACATGCTGGTCGTCGATACAGAGTATCGCAGCTCCATTTTCAGGTAATTTTTCTAAAAACTCGATGAATGTCTGCTTTAATTGGTTAAAATTCCCGCCATATGTTTCAAGATGATCTGCATCAATATTCGTTACAATAACAAAATGAGGATCCATAAATAATAAAGATGCATCACTTTCATCTGCTTCAGCGACAAAATAACGACCCTTGCCAATATGAACGGGACTATTTATATCATTTAATATTCCACCCACTGCAAAAGAAGGATCTAACCCGCTTTTTAATAAAGTATATGCGACTAACCCCGTTGTTGTTGTTTTCCCATGTGTCCCAGCAACAGCAATCCCACAGTAGGTATTCATGAGTTCTGCTAAAATCTGTCCACGCTGAAACAAAGGAATCCCCGCATTTTTTGCGGCAATAAATTCTGGGTTATCTTTTGATATCGCACTGGAATAAACAGCAAGATCGGCATTTTGAATGTTTGATTCCTGATGCCCCAAAATAATTTGAGCTCCTAAATTTTGTAGTCGCGCGATATTTTTATTTTCAGCGATATCAGACCCACTCACTTGATAGCCTTTGTGCAATAAAATTTCCGCGATCGCGCTCACACCGATACCACCGATCCCCATACAATGTATATGCTTAATATTTTTATCGCCTAACACCATCACTCAACCCGTTTATTGTTAGTTTATGACATTCAGCAACAACGTGCTCAACAGCTTTGGGTTGTGACAAATGTCGTGCACATTCCGCCATAGTTAACAGTCGATTGCGATCGTGTGAAAACTGCTGAAATAAATCTATTAATTTTTGTTCGCTCAATGATGCTTCCATGATAATAATAGCCGCCCCTGCTTGCTCTAAATAGCGACTATTGTGAAACTGATGATTATCAACCGCGTAGGGATAAGGAATAAAAATTGCCCCGACACCAACTGTCGCAATTTCACTCACAGTTAATGCACCCGCACGACAAATCACGATATCTGCCCAACAATAAGCGTGTGCAATCTCTTCAATGAAAGGGCTCACTTTAACCTCAACAGGAATCGTATTGTATGCATTGAGCACTTGATCGTAGTCTGCTTGTCCTGTTTGATGCCAAACGATGATGTCATTCTTGTTAGGATATTTGGCGAGCGCACCGATGACATGTTGATTGATAGGACGCGCACCTTGACTGCCACCTAACACCAACACTCTCAGCGGACCTTGTCGATTTGCAAAGCGTTCTCTCGGTGAAGGTGTTGCAATTAATTCTTGGCGCACAGGATTACCCGTTGTTTCGACATTGAGTTTATTGTGAAATGTTTCAGGAAAAGCCTGTAATACGGTTTTTGCAAATTTAGATAACAACCGATTGGTAAGACCAGCGATCGAATTTTGTTCGTGAATGATTAACGGAACTCGAGCCATCCAAGCTGCAATACCACCGGGTCCGGATACATAACCCCCCATACCCAATACCACTTCTGGCTTCAGTCGACGGATAATTTGATAGGACACAAAAATGGCACGAAGCAACTGCCATGGCATCAATAATTTTCTTAACGGCCCTTTGCCTCGCAAAGCTTTGATGGAGATCGAGGACATAGGAAACTGGGAAGGAACAAGACGCTCTTCTAATCCTCCTCGAGACCCCAGCCAGTAAACATCAACACCGCTATGGTACATCGATTGGGCCACTGCGAGCGCAGGAAAAATGTGCCCCCCTGTGCCTCCCGCAATGATCAGTATCCGCTTCATCTCGCTTTCCGTTGTTGGTATTGTGTCAATTTTGTTCTGCTCTTTATATTACCATCACTCACACTAGTCTCATAGGCTATGCGCAAGACAATTCCTATCACCACACAATTGACCAGCATACTGCTGCCACCATAGCTGATAAAAGGCAACGTTAATCCTTTCGTCGGCAATATGCCTACATTCACCCCCATATTAATCATGGTTTGCAAGCCAATCCATAATCCTACGCCGTAAGCAACGTAAGCAGAAAACGGATCGTTAGTTAATTGCGCACGACGCGCCAACATGAAAATACGAATAACGAGAGCCGTAAACAATGCAACAACGATAAGCTCACCCACCAATCCCAGCTCTTCTGCCAACACGGCAAACAAAAAGTCAGTGTGAGCTTCGGGTAAATAATATAATTTCTGCACACTATTTCCCAAACCCACACCAAATAATCCACCACGCCCAAACGCAATCAGCGATTGAGTGAGCTGATAACCTGAACCGTATTGCGTGTGCCACGGGTTTAAGAAGGTGGTTAATCGCTCTAGACGATAGGGTGATAAAATGGCTAGCGCAGACAACGCAACCACGACCACTAAAAACAGTACGCAAAAGGGCCATAGTCGGACATTCGCTAGAAATAACAACACGAGAAAGGTCACCGTGAGGACAGCAACGGCTCCAAAATCCGGCTCTAAGAGCAGCAGCATAGCCATTAGTGCGAGCAGCACCATCGGTTTGATAAACCCCTTTAATTCGTAACGCACCTGATTTTGATAACGTTGTAAATAGCTTGCTAGATATAGTATGGCGCTAAACTTAACAGCTTCGGAAACTTGTAATGAAATAATACCGAAATTGAGCCAACGACGAGAACCATTCACCACTTTCCCAATACCCGGAATTAACACAGCGATGAGTAATAAAAAACTGAGAACTAATAAATAACCCGAATATTTTTTCCATAATTTGATGGGAATTTTTGTGGCAACCCACGCGAGCGTTAAACCAATGATTAAATACACGGATTCATGAATAAAATAATGAAAAGGATAACCATATTGTTGATCCGAAATAACCATCGATGCAGAGGCGACCATCAACAATCCGATCGTCAGCAAAGCCAACGTGCTGACCAAAATCCATCGATCATAATGTATTTTCATAAGGCTTCCACTGCTTTAATAAAAGCCTCACCACGATGCTCAAAATTGTTAAACATATCGAAACTCGCACAGGCCGGCGACAAGAGAACAGCATCACCGGCTGTTGCTGCGGCGTTTGCAAGCTGGATCGCAGCATCCATTGAATCCGCATGTGATATCGTTGTGGCGTTCATCAACGCTTTTTCGATAATAGGCGCATCCTCACCGATCAAAATCACTTGCCTCACATATCGCTCAACAGGTTCACGTAACGATGAAAAATCAGCACCCTTACCTTGACCACCTGCGATCAAAATCAATTTGCCTTTGAGATGCGCACCCAAACTAGCAATAGCTACTTGTGTCGCACCAACATTTGTGCCTTTGGAATCGTTATACCACGCTATTTCGTTGAGTGTTCTGACCCACTGACAACGATGTGCCAGACCTGTAAATTGACGTAACACATTTAACCGACTGTCCATCGGCAATTGAATCGCTTCTGCCATAGCTAATGCAGCTAATGCGTTTTGCAAATGGTGTCCTGCATTTAGTTTTAATTCATTCGTCGCGATTAACGGCTTTCCTTGATGCGCAAGATACCACTGATGCTTACATTCAATTAATGAAAAATCCGCATTCACATCCGTTAAACTAAACTGAATTGGCCTTGTCGAGAATTTTATATTCTGCCAAATACTGGGTTCATCCGCGTTCACAACAGGATGATGACAGTTTTGATAAATACGTTGTTTAGCTATTAAATATTCTTGGTAGGTCGCATAACGATCCATGTGATCTGGGCTCACATTTAAAATAGTCGCAGCCATCGGACTCAAAGAGTAAGTTGTTTCTAACTGAAAGCTGGATAATTCAGTGACATAATAATCCGGTTCAGGCACCGTCAATTGATTTAATACCGGCTCACCGATGTTGCCACAAACTGCTGCCGTTCGGCCTGCTTCTTTTACCATGAGTCCCAATAAAGTGGTTACCGTTGTTTTACCATTAGAACCTGTAACCGCTAACACAGGATTTTTAATATAACGGCTAAACAGCTCGATATCCCCAATAACCGACTTCCCTTTATCAACTTGATGCGCAATGGCCGGTTCTTTTAATGAAATGCCTGGGCTCACCACAATCTCAGCGGCTTTATTTAATAGCTCTTCAGAAAATGAGCCTAACACTATTTCAACAGCAGGAAATTCTTTTTTAAAATTTTTAAGCTGTGGAGGTTCTTTTCGATTATCGGTGACAGCGATGGGAATATTTTGATGCGCCAGAAAACGAATACATGACAGACCCGTATCACCTAAACCTACAACTATTTTTAATCCATCCGTATTGTTCATGGAATACCTGAAATCTATCTGAGCTTCAACGTCGCCAATCCACACAGTACTAAAATAAACGTGATAATCCAAAATCGGACAATGATGCGTGGTTCAGGCCACCCTTTTAATTCAAAATGATGATGCAACGGTGCCATTCGAAATATTCGCTTTCCACCCGAAATTTTAAAATAAGTCACCTGTATAATAACAGATACCGTTTCGGCAACGAAAATACCACCCATTAACAAAAACACCAATTCTTGACGCACCACAACGGCAATGACCCCAAGCGCTGCACCTAATCCCAATGAACCCACATCGCCCATGAATACTTGCGCGGGATAGGTGTTATACCAAAGAAACCCAAGCCCAGCGCCTACTAACGCACCGCAAAATACAACGACTTCACCAACGCCCGAAATATAAGGAATTGTTAAATATTCAGCAAAGAGATGATTACCAGTCAAGTAAGCAAACACACCCAACGCACCGCTGATCATCACGGTTGGCATTAACGCCAATCCATCCAAGCCATCCGTTAAATTAACTGCATTACTGCTACCCACAATCACAAAATAGGCCAACAAAATATAAAATACTCCTAAGTTCGGAGCGATATTCTTGAAAAACGGAATGATCAACTGTGTCTCTGGGCCTGGCGTTGACGTAAAATAAAGGTAAATCGCGGCAACCGCTGCAACTATAGTTTGCCAAAAGAATTTCCAACGAGCCGGCAATCCCACACTATTGCGCTTAATAACTTTACGATAATCGTCCACCCAACCTATCGCACTAAATCCTAACGTCACCATGAGAATCGTCCAAATAAAACGATTAGTTAAATCGCTCCATAGTAAAACACTAATCGCGACCGCAATAATAATCAGGGTGCCACCCATGGTTGGCGTTCCCGTTTTTTTCAAATGACTTTGCGGACCATCATCTCTCACCATTTGACCAATCTGCATTGAGATTAAGCGATTAATTAAGCGCGGACTTACCATAAGTACGATAACTAAGGCTGTTAGCGCACTGATGATTGTCCGGAACGTTAGATATTGAAAGACTCTAAAAACGTGAAAATGATTACTGAGAAGTTGGGTCAACCAAAGTAACATGAAATTTATTCCTCTATAAGTGCTGCTGTTATGTTATTCATTTTCATGCCAAGCGACCCTTTAATTAATACCGTTGCGTCTTTATGTAAATAATCACGCAATGCCCGCAATAAAGATTCTTGATTTTCAAAATGATAACCGTGTTCGCCAAATGCTTTGGCAGCATAACGACTGTGATTACCATAACAGTATAATCGGGTGATGCCAGACTGTAATGCTATAGCGCCAATTTCAGCATGCAACGCATCAGCGCTTTCACCTAATTCCAACATGTCACCAAAGACCAATACCGAATCGCCGGGACGCTTGGCAAGCACATCAATCGCCGCAGCAACCGATGATGGATTGGCATTATAACTATCATCGATTATGGTTGCACCTTTATATCCTTTGTATTCATTCAGTCGTCGTTTAACTGCCGCCACGGTTTCAAGTCCGCGTTTAATAGAATTGATTGGCACATCCAACGCATAAGCTGCTGCTGCTGCTGCCAATGCATTCATCACGTTATGTTTACCCATCAACGGCAGTTTGATTTCTACCTCATGCTCTGGCAGACGCAACTGAAAACACGGTAATGATTGCTCATTCAGTGAAATATCAATGGCCATTACGTCCGCTGGATGATCGATGGCAAATGTGACCAACCGTCTCGAGCCCACTAAGTTTCGCCACAAATCCGCATAGCGATCATCGTTATTGATAATAGCGACACCATCGGAGGAAAGTCCTTGAAAAATTTCTCCTTTCGCGCAGGCCACCCCCTCTAAATCACCAAAACCTTCTAAGTGAGCTCGGCCCGCATTGGTGATGATCGCCACATTCGGATGAACAAGTTCAGTTAAATTGGCAATTTCACCAGGATGATTGGCACCCATTTCCACGATGGCATAATCATGATTTGACGTCAGACGAAGTAAGGTCAGTGGCACACCGATATCATTATTGAAGCTGCCTTCACTCGCTAACACCTGCCCCATTTGACCAAACACACTGGCCAGCAAGGCGCGGGTAGTCGTTTTGCCACAACTTCCGGTAACCGCAATGACAGGTACGTTAGCTTCTTCACGTTGATGGCGCGCTAAATGTGCCAATGCAATTCGAGTGTCATCAACTTTGATCGTTGGTATTGAGACTGAAAGTGGTTGACTGACGATGGCAGCAGCGGCTCCCTTTTGAGCGGCGTCTACTACAAAATCATTGGCGTTAAAATTGGGTCCACTTAATGCTATAAACAATTGTCCCGGCGCTAATGTCCGTGTATCTGTGCTAATCGATTCGAATTCTGCATCGTTTCCTTCAAAAGGGCGATGGAGTATTTCCGCAATTTCTGACAATTTCATTGCTTTTTAAACTCCTGATAGTGTGCCAATGTCTCCTCAACAATTTTACCATCATCAAATGGTAATAGGGTCTTGCCAATAGTTTGTGTCGTTTCATGGCCTTTGCCAGCAATCAATACGATATCATCAACACCTGCTGATTGAACAGCGTAACGTATAGCCGCAGCGCGATCCAACTCTACTTTTGCATTCCACGATCGCGTCAACCCCGATTGCATATCCTCGATAATTTTTTCCGGCGCTTCAGTACGGGGATTATCATTCGTCATCACAATCACGTCCGCATAACGTTCGGCTATTGCTGCCATTTCTGGCCGCTTACCTCGGTCACGATCGCCCCCACAACCAAACACACAATAAAGTTTTCCCGCACAATGCTCACGCAATGCGCACAACGCCTTTTGCAGAGCGTCGGGCGTGTGCGCGTAATCAACGATAACTTGCGGTTGATTGAGATTACCATAACGCTGCATTCTTCCTTTAACACTTCGCAATGTTGATAGCCCCGAAAGCACATCGTCGAAAGGTATTTCAAATAAACTCAATACTGCTGCTACGGCCAATAAATTACTGATATTAAAACGTCCCAATAAAGGCGTGCTAAATTGACCTTCGCCCCAAGGTGAGCGCACAACAATGTCGAAGCCCTGCTGAGTCGCTTTTATTGTTTTAGCTACAACTGCGGAAACATCAAAATGCATATTTTCGGCAGAATAGCCTATTATTTTTAATTGACGTTGATACGTTTTTGCAATTTTTCTTCCTAAGTCGTCATCTAAATTAACAACACCATATCGCAAGCCCGACTGCTGAAATAATAATTCTTTTGCATTGGCATACCGCTGCATGTCGCCATGATAATCAAGATGATCACGGGATAATTGCGTTAACACCGCAATATCGAACTGTGCAGCTTCCACTCGACCTTGATCTAACGCGTGCGACGACACTTCTAGTGCGATCGCTTTTGCACCTTCATCACGCAATCGTGCTAATGTTTTTTGAAATTGAATAGGATCGAGCGTTGTGTGCGTTGTTTTTTGTAAGTTTGGTAAAAATCCGTTACCTAAAGTACCCATCACACCACAACGAATATCATGATGACTCAGTGATTGCGCAATAAATTGAGAGACCGTAGTTTTCCCATTTGTGCCAGTAACGCCAATTAACCGCATTGATTGCGATGGGTTGCCGTAGAATCGAGCAGCAATGTTTCCTAATTGATGCTGCAAGTTTGAAACGGGAATAAACGGAACAGCGCCATTGGACGAAATGCTTTTATCTTCACGCATTTCATAAATGATCGCAGCGGCACCTTTCGCAATCGCATCTTGAATGTAATCACGGCCATCGACGGTCAATCCCGGATAGGCAACAAAAACGTCACCTTGCTTCACACAACGGCTGTCGCTTTCAATTCCACGAACGACAACATCTTCGCCCACATCGGCAACAAAGCCGGCGATTAAATGATTTAGATGAATTTCGCTCATACTACCTACTCACCTTTTTTTACAGCATACCGAGGGGTGACACGGAGCGCGGGGAGCCCGAGGTCACACTCAAAATATTACTCGCTTCACTTTTCTTTACAAGAACCAAAATCCAAGTAAAATAATAACTTAAAATGATTTTCAAGGAGGACTCTCATGAAACTATTTTCTACCGCCATTGCTTTTGCTGCCGCAGCTACGTTTATAGCAGGCACCACATTCACCCATGATGCCTTCGCCGCTAAAAAAGAACGCCGATTCCCTCATGGCTGCCGGGAGATGGGTTACGGTTATAAAGATGGTTTGTTAATTTTGAAGCCCGTTCCTAATGACTCCATTAAGCCCAAAACACCTCAAACGGCTGCTAACGGCGAACAACAGAAATCCGCGGAGCCGGTAGAAGTTCCCATTCAGACACTCTATCTCATTCACAACTTATCGGGACAATCTATTTATTTAAAAACCAAAAAATTACCCGATGTACCCTTTAGTCCAACCTATGAAAACACCATTCGCCCCAACCAATGGGCTGCCTTAGCGATCAACCAGAAAGAACTCCAATTCACCTGCGCTGCGGCTGGAACCGGTGAGCAAATTGATTGCACAAACATGTTTGAGCTCTGCCAATACAACCACGCTAAGTTTGCTGCACATAATCAAGGTACTTATTGGGTGGTTCAAAGTGCTTCACAAGGAGAGGCAAAGTGGGGTTCCATCCGCAATGGCATATTACTCAAATGGTGACAAACGCAGAACGCGGACCCTGTGACCCAACACAAGGACTAGGCATCACCCAACTGGCGTAACGGCTTGCCTGCTTCGATATTCTTTTCGATTTGCTCCAGCGAAACACCTTTGGTTTCAGGAACGAACAGAAAGAATACTATAAATGCGACACACGCTATTGCTAAAAAGATTCCGAAAGTAATGGATGGGCCTAAATGAGTGAGCGTTATTGGGAAGAAGAAGGCGACGATCACATTGGTAGCCCAATTAAATGCTACAGCCAATCCCATGCCGAGCCCACGCGCTTCAGTCGGAAAAATTTCAGAAGGAATCAACCAACAGGCAGGCCCAGTACCGATTGCTTGACTTGCAATGAAGATTACAAAACTTGCCATGATGGCCCAAGCTAATTCAATGGAGACTGCTGTATGAGCAAAAGCGGTGGTTGCAACAGCCAAACTAAATAATATTCCTCCAAGCCCAAACAATAACATCTTACGTCGACCCAATCGATCGAGATAACGCACCGCAACTAAGGTAAATAAAACATTAACCATACCGATACCGGCGGTGGCTAAAATCAAACTCGTTGCTTTGGTTAAACCCGCTGTCTGAAAAATAGTCGGCGCATAGTAAATAATGGCATTAATTCCAACCGCTTGCGTAAAGATACTCACCGCAATACCGAGCAGTAATACGCGCATAAATCCTAAATTTATCAACTGACGATACGTGAGTGGCTCTTGTGACACGACCGATTTAATTTGATTAAACTCTTGCTTAGAATCATCGCCATGTATTGCCCCCAAAATTTCTTTCGCTCGAGCAATCTTACCTTTTGTCACTAACCAACGTGGACTTTCAGGCAATGAGAAAATGCATATTAATAAAATTAATGCCGGGATGAAACCACAGCCCAACATATAACGCCACTGCCCCTGTGAAGCAAAAATGTAATCCACAAGGTAAGACAACATGATGCCAACGGTGATTGCCAATTGATTCAACGTCACTAAAGCACCACGATTCTCTTGTTTAGCAATTTCAGCAATATATACCGGTGCAGAGTAAGAGCCCAAACCCACTGCAAAACCTAAAATAAGACGCGAAGCAATTAACACTTCAACATTGGGTGATAATGCACTGGTAATCGAACCGATGAAATAAAGAAGCGCAGTAATAAATAAAATTCGTTTTCGGCCCAAGACGTCATTTAGCCGACCGCAAAACGCAGCCGCAACCAGCGCACCAAAAGGCACGGCACTAACAACAACACCGAGTTCAGTGGTAGTCATTAGAAATGTTTTTTTGAGGAATAGCATTGCGCCAGAAATGATTCCGGTATCATAACCGAACAATAAGCCCGCTAACGCAGCAACAATGGCAAGTAAATACATATATATTTATATAATTTTTAGATAACTTTAACTACTCGATTGTTCGGCATTATATCAAAATTGTCTGGTGAAACCCAATCTAAATAAACAATAATGATCAATAAGTTATAGAATCACTCCTAAGAGAGGTTGCATCATTTTTTCCCATTTGGCGAGGCCAGCGGAATTAACCCTGCTTTACTGTACGCAGACTTTAAATCGTCCGGCGGAATATCCAATAAGCGCAAAGCACCGCTCATTACCTTTGAAAAAACTGGCGCTGCAACGATACCCCCAAAATGACGCTCTTGTGGATCACGTAACACCACCGCAACAACAAGTTTTGGATCACTCGCCGGCGCTGCGCCGACAAACGAAGACATATAGCGATGCTTATAGTAACCATTTGGCCCAGCGATATAAGCTGTACCAGTTTTACCGGAAACACGATAACCCGCCACGGCAGCCCGTGTTCCCGTCCCACCTTTTTGCACAACCGTTTCCAACATTTTAATAACGGTATTAGCAACGTCTTGTGGCAGCACGCGAATACCCGCTGGCACCTTATCCCGTTTTATAAAAGTCACAGGAATTTTAATACCGCCATCGGCTAAAATTGCATAGCCATGTGCAAGCTGTAATGTTGTTATGGCAACACCATAACCATAAGCTAACGTTGCAACAACACTCGGCACCCAGGTCTGATGTGGAATTAACGTACCTGTTGCTTCACCTGGAAAGCCACTGCGAGTTCTTTCCCCAAATCCAAGCTCGGTTAATAAATCGTAATAATGTGCGGGTTGTAGTGATAATAAAATCTTCGCCGCAGCGATGTTACTGGATTTTTGCAATAACTCTGTTAACGTCACTATACCGTAATTTAAACCATCATCGCTGATTCGGTAACCTCCGATTTTCATCCAACCAGGATCTGTATCAATTTTTGTATCAGGCGTGTATTTTCCGCTCTCTAGAGCAAAAGCAATCGTAAATGCCTTCATGACGGAACCCAATTCAAACATGTCCGTTACGGCTCGATTGCGATAACGGCCATCGTGATCTTTAGGGCGATTGTTTGGATTATAGGAAGGCTGATTCACCATCGCTAAAATCTCACCGGTTTTTACATTCAATACGACAATTGAACCGGACTGCGCCTGATATTTAGTTACCGCTTCTTTTAAGGCGCGATACGCTAAATATTGAACTCGATGATCTAGACTCAACACCAAGTCGTGACCTTGTTGTGGTTTTTTTAAAAACGCAACATTAGCAATCACATGGCCCAAACGGTCTTTTAGCACTTCTTTTTTTCCAGGCATCCCACCTAACCACTTATTAAATGCAAGTTCTAAACCTTCTTGACCTCGATCATCGATGTTGGTTAACCCCACCACATGCGCTGTTACTTCTCCTTCTGGATAATAACGCCGATATTCTCGTTGAAAATGCACGCCCGGAATTTTTAGTGCTCTTATTTGGTCTGAAATAAATGGTGGGTTCCCACGTTTTAAATATACAAATTCATGATCACCAACTTTACGTGCACGCCGTTGAATAAAACTCACGGGAATTTGCAAAATAGCTGAAAGTTTTTGCAACTGTTGAGGAGTTGCCTGAAACTGCTCTGGATTAATCCATACTGAGTCGACTGGGGTGCTTATAGCCAGCGGAGACCCCAGTCGATCAGTAATCATGCCGCGATAAGCCGGAATATTGACTTTACGGAGGATCCTCGCCTTACTTTGTCTCAGTAAAAAGGATCTATCTAGGATGTTTAAATCTATCAAACGCCATAATAGTCCGGCTAACGCGACGCACAACAATAACCATAATGTATATAGTCGCCACGAAGAACCCATCTATCGAGCCGCATCTGCATCATTACTCTCAACTAAGACAATGTCTTTAGCACTGGGAACAATCATTCCTAATTGTTTTTGTGCTATTTGTTGTATGCGCAACTGGGTAGACCAGGTACTTTGTTCCAGCAATAATTTCCCCCATTGTATTAACGATTGAGCCTTTTCTGCCTGCAACGCTTGGTATTGTATAAACAAGCGCCGATTCAAATCTTTCATGTAAATAACACCGAGCGCCGACAATAAAACCCCGAACACAAAAAACGTAACAACGACGCCACGTAATGTAGCTCGGAAAACCCCTATCTTGCCAAGCCGAACTCGAACTCCTTGGGCTGCGATGGCGCGAATTGCCGTGTTCATGCTAATTTCTCCGCTATGCGTAAGCGGGCGCTGCGCGCCCGCGGGTTATAGATAATTTCCGTTTCGCTTGGTCTAATCAGGGAGCCAACCTTACGTAAACGGCGCCTAATTTGCTTATCTGGAATCGGTAAATCGTGCGGGTAATCATCTCCCCGCACTTCACGTTGAATAAAACGTTTTACAATACGATCCTCTAGCGAGTGAAAGCTTATTACACATAAGCGTCCACCCACTGCCAAACTGTCTAAACACTGTTGCAAACCTTCGCGCAAGTCTTCTAACTCGCGATTAATAAAAATCCGAATGGCTTGAAAACTGCGCGTTGCTGGATGTTTTTTTAATTCACGAGTGGGACTCGACTTTGCAATAATGTCGGCCAATTGTTTTGTTCTCGTGATGGGCTGTATCGCTCTTTCTGCAACGATTGCTCTTGCAATGCGTCGCGAATACCGCTCTTCGCCATATTCAAAGAGTACCCGACTAATTTCATTTTCTGCTGCCTGGTTAATCCAAGTCGCAGCATCCATGCCTTGCTCAGAATTCATTCTCATATCCAAAGGTCCATCTTTTAAAAAACTAAATCCCCGTTCTGGATCATCCAGTTGAGGGGATGAAACCCCCAAATCCAATAAAATTCCATCTACCTTTCCGTGGCAACCGCGATCCTGCATCACCGCTTCTAACTCTGCAAACGATTTGTGCACGATGCAGAACCGCGGATCACGGAAGGGCCCGACTTTCCCGATCGCTATAGCGGATGGATCTTTGTCTAATGCTATTAATCGACCATCGGGCCCTAAGCGCTGCAAAATAACTCGACTGTGTCCTCCTCGTCCAAACGTCCCATCGACGTATATACCGTTTGGCTTAATGGCCAAACCCTCGACCACTTCATTCAATAACACTGGTTGGTGATCGCCTCGCCCCATTAGAGTGAAAGCAATTTTAATTCAGGTGGAAGATCACCTTTATCTTCACCGTTAACTTTCTCTCCCAACCACTCTTCACGAGCCATATTCCATTGCGACTCACCCCAGATTTCAAATTTTTTACCCTGTCCTACTAACATGACGGTCGGACCAAGACCGGCATATTCTCGTAGCACGGATGGAATTAGAACACGACCTGTGCGATCTAATTCCACCTCGGTGGCATGTCCAATGAGTAATCGTTGAATTCGTCTGCTGAGCGGATGGTAACTGGGCAGGTCTTCCAACTTCCGCTCAATATGTTCCCAATGTGGGTAGGGGTACATCAATAAGCAACGTTCTTCTGTGTCAATTGTAAGCACAACAATACGGTCTGCTTCATTTTTGACCAGATCTCGATATCGTGAAGGGATTGCTAGCCGTCCCTTGGCATCGATATTGATGGCTGTAAGCCCACGGAACATTTCTTTTACTCCCACATTTGTCCACATTATACCACTTTTTTACACGAAGAGTCTATTCTGATGACAACAATCGTCATCCCAAACGCAGCAAAGCACCGTCGTCCTGAGTGAAGCGGGCAACACAGGTGGAGTCGAAGGATCTCGTGAATATATTGAGGTGCTTTGTGCTTTGGTGTGGGGACTGCCGCTACAATTTACTAGTCCCTAAAATTTCCAAACTGGAGAGGAATCCCAATCTCGCTTTTTTCGAGCAAGGCGATAACTGCTTGTAAATCATCTCTTTTTTTACCCGTCACTCGAACTTGGTCACCCTGAATCGCCGCTTGCACCTTCATTTTTTGATCTTTGATTAACTTGATAATGTTTTTTGCCACATCTTGCTTGATACCTTCTTCAAGAGTGACGACCTGCTGAGCATTTTTATGTTGAATGACAGGATCCGCTGCTTTCATGTGTGCAAGATCAATCTGACGCTTAGTAAATTTATGGCGAAGGATCTCCAACATTTGCTGCAATTGAAAATCGGCCTCAGCCTTTAGCGTTATCGTGTCTTTTTCATATTTGTAACTGGCATTGCTGCCCTTAAAATCAAAACGTGTAGTAACTTCCCGATTGGCCTGATCCACAGCATTCGCAACTTCGTGTTTATCCAGTTCACACATAATATCAAATGACGGCATGGCGCTTCTCCAAGTTAATGATTTTAGGCTGAGTTCCCAGCGGTAAAAGTTTAACACCGAAATACAGGCAAGATAAACCTTAAGGAAAAGTTAAATAATAGGCTGACGTCTATCTCGTAACTCACTGACCAAAAAAGCAAATGATACACGAAATGCTTAGGCTCTCGCTAGAAAATGTAATATAATTGTAGTAATCCAATTGCATTATATTAGCCAAATTATTTAAGTTTAAGGGGAAATCAAATGGCGGCACCGGCAAAACAACCTAATAGCCTATTGTTTGCATTAAATACACCTTTAGATAATCGAAAACAACAGCAGGGCGATGAAAATAAAAAAGCATCGGGCTTGGTAAGTACTTTAGAGATCATTGAGCGAGCAATTGCAGCAGAACATACCGATGCAACAAGAACGCAAGAGGGACTCAAAAATTCAGCGCAGGCCGTAGCAAACGCACATCAAAATCAATCAAAAAATCCTCGTACTGTATCGAGTGCTGTTAACGCCTTTGGGGTTATGCCTTCACGATATAAAAGTAGTGCTGAAACACGACAAGAAGAAAGCCCAAGCGAAGGAAGTACAAACATTCCAACATTGAAGTAAAACCTATCAATAAAAAAATCCATTTTGAGCTAACTAAAAAGTATTTCAATTGCGGCAAAGAGAAAGAGTCCGTGTTTTAGGGCGTTAGTGCCAGGATGGCACTAAACAGCCACGGATGGCGATTCCCGAAAAACGCGGACTCTTTCTCGTACTGGCAAGCAATTGAAATTCAAGGCTACGTGCCCTCGGGATACGGAGCGCCATTTGTGGGTGATTTCCCGCGAAAAACGAGCCTCGCCATGCTCATGTATTATCTATACATTCCGCTGGCTCGTTCATTTTTCACGATAAATCCCATCACAACTGACACTCCGAAGATCACGTGTCACTCCTCGCTTCACTTGGAGTGACATGATTTTTCCATCCCTGATAACGGTTTGGATCCCGGATAATTTTGCACATCCTGGTGCAAAATTTCCGGGATGACGAGGTTAGGTTGAGTCATCCACTCTCAAACAGCATTTCAATTGCGGCAAAGAGAAAGAGTCCGTGTTTTAGGGCGTTAGTGCCAGGATGGCACTAAGCAGCTAGGGATGGCGATTCCCGAAAAACGCGGACTCTTTCTCGTACTGGCAAGCAATTGAAATTCAAAAGCTACATGAGCATTCCGAGCGATTTTTTTTCACAGAGATTGGCCGTTAATGGCATTACAACCAATTTAGGATCACTTTGCCGGCCTGCCCACCCAACATCACATCAAACCCCTGCTGAAAATCATCAACGTGAAACTGATGGGTAATCACCGGCGAAATATCACAACCGTTTTGCAACATGCCGATCATCTTATACCACGTTTCAAACATGCGACGACCGTAAATACCTTTGATGGTGAGACTTTTAAAAACGACACGATGCCAATCGATCGCAAAATCTTCTGGCGGAATACCGAGAAAAGCAATGTTACCGCCGTTATTCATGTGGGCTAGCATATCGCGAAACGCTTGGGGGTTTCCGGACATCTCCAAACCCACATCAAACCCTTCCCTCATGCCAAGTTGCGTCATCACATCATTTAATGAAATATTTTTCGGATTCACGGCGAGTGTTGCACCCATTTTTTTAGCGAGCGACAAACGATAGTCGTTCACATCGGTCACAACTACATGACGCGCACCGACATTTCGCGCAATCGCCGCGGCCATCAAACCAACTGGCCCTGCACCGGTGATTAAAACATCTTCGCCGACCATGTCGAATTCCAGCGCAGAGTGTGCGGCATTACCAAACGGATCCAGAATCGCAGCGAGGTCATCGCTCACACCGTCTGGAATTTTATACGTGTTTATGTCGGGAAGCGCTAAATACTCGGCGAAAGCGCCCGGACAATGGCAACCTAAACCTAGCGTGTTTCGACATAAATGCCGTTTTCCCGCGCGACAATTGCGGCAATGCCCGCAAGTCAGATGCCCCTCACCCGACACGCGATCGCCGACGGTAAATCCTTTGGCATCTTCACCGCAAGTAACTACCTCACCAACAAATTCGTGACCGACATGCATCGGAACAGGAATCGTTTTTTGAGCCCACTCATCCCATTTATAAATATGTAAATCGGTGCCACAAATAGCAGTCTTGCGAATTTTAATGAGCACTTCGTTGCGTTTGAGTTCTGGCTTTGGCGCTTCATGCAACCACAATCCGGGTTCTTTTTTTAACTTTGAAAGGACTTTCATAATGCTCCTAACGATTTACCCACTCGACCAAAAGCATCGATGGCACGATCTAATTGAGCTTTCGTATGTGCTGCCGACATTTGCACACGAATGCGCGCCTTGCCCATTGGGACAACGGGATACGAAAAGCCAATAACATAAATACCTTCTTGCAACATGCGATCAGCCATGGTTGCCGCCAATTTTGCATCGCCCAACATCACTGGAATAATTGCGTGATCGCCAGGGACTAAATTAAAACCTAATTTTTCCATGCCCGCACGAAAGTAGGCACTGTTATCTTTAATTCGCGTGCGAAGTGCTTTACCGTGTTTATCTAAATGATCGAGCACTTTGAGCGTGGTTGCGACAATAACAGGTGCAACGGAGTTTGAAAATAAATACGGCCGCGAACGATTGCGCAACCATTCGATAATTTCCTTGTGACCCGATGTGTAACCACCCGATGCCCCGCCTAATGCCTTACCGAGAGTTCCCGTAATAATGTCAACGCGATCGGCAACACCACAATATTCTGGCGTGCCGCGACCGTTGTCACCGATAAAACCAACGGCGTGTGAATCATCGACCATCACCAGTGCATTATATTTATCGGCTAAATCGCAAATCGATTTTAAGTCAGCGATAATACCGTCCATCGAAAAAACACCATCGGTAGCGATTAATTTATAACGCACACCTTGTTTGTCAGCTTCTTTTAATTTTGCTTCGAGGTCATGCATGTCGTTATTTTTATAACGATAGCGTTTGGCCTTACACAAACGCACACCATCGATAATACTCGCGTGGTTTAATTCATCGCTGATGATAGCGTCTTCGGGACCCAATAACGTTTCAAACAAACCACCGTTCGCATCGAAACACGAAGAATATAAAATGGTATCATCGGTTCCTAAAAATTGACTGATGCGCTCTTCCAACTGTTTGTGAATTGTTTGGGTGCCGCAAATAAATCGTACGGATGCCATTCCAAAACCATGTTCGGCAACTGCTACTTGTGCGGCTTTGATCAGCTCAGGATTATCAGCCAAACCAAGATAGTTGTTGGCACAGAAATTCAGCACCTGATCATCGGGCATTACATCGATTTCGGCACTTTGCGGGGATTTAATAATACGCTCAGCCTTATAAAGACCATCTTCTTTTAGTTTTTCGATATCCTGTTGCAATTGGATTAGCATTTCATGCATGGCTGCCTCCTGAAGCTGTTTAAATAATACAAGACCCTCGGACTGGGCCTCTCTCTATCCGGTAGGAAAATCAGTTAGCGCGAATTATACTCCGAGTGGGCTTTTTCAGACAAGCAAACACACCTCTCGTCTCGACACGCCCACTGAATTTTTTACTGGAAAGATACCTATTGAAAAGAATTAAAAAAAATGAGCCAGCCGATAAGCCGGGTTCTGTCGAGAACAGTCATCTATCTAGGATACGCGTCGCCACGCATCTCAGAATCCGCCGTCAAATTCAGCGGACTCATAGCAGCCTACCCGAATCCACTATGCGGGCCGCACTGGATTCCTATTTGGCCTTGCTCCGGGTGGGGTTTACCTTGCCATTGATGTTACCACCAACGCGGTGCGCTCTTACCGCACCATTTCAACCTTACCCTGCTCTATAAAATAAAGCATGGCGGTATATTTTCTGTTGCACTTGCCGTAGGCTTGCACCTCCCAGGAGTTACCTGGCACCCTGCCCTTTGGAGCCCGGACTTTCCTCCCCAACGTAACAAAACAGCCCCAATTGGTTAACTGCTTGCCTGCGTCGAAGCGACTGTTTAGCTGGCTCTACTCTATAGTATACTCGTTTCCTAACGCCTAGCACCAGGCCGCAATCGCACCATCACCAAAAATGTGCTTAGCCGCTTTTAATACTTCTTGCGAGTGCAAGGCCTCCACAAGCTCCTTTAACCGCGGATCGTTTTTATTTTCCTCGCGCGCCGCGACGATATTTGCATAGGGCGAATCTGGACCTTCAACGAAGAATGCATCTTTGGCAGGCGAGAGTCCAGCCGGAATCGCATAGTTTGTATTGATCGCCGCAATGGTTACATCGCTTAACGACCGAGGCAATTGCGCAGCACCCAATTCTACAAATTGTAAATGTTTCGGGTTGCTTGCAATATCGATCGGCGTTGCATTGAAACCTGCCCCCGGTTTCAAGCGAATTAATTTTGCTTTTTGCAACAGCAATAATGCGCGTGCCTCATTGCTTGGGTCATTAGGAATGGCAACTTTATCGCCCTCTTTAAGCTGCGACAATGACGTAATTTTTTTGGAGTAAATACCCATCGGATACACGAACGTTTTTCCGATAGGTACAATTTTATAACCATGCGCTTTGATTTGTGCATTTAAATACGGCACATGTTGAAACATATTTGCATCGAGACTGCCATCGTTCAGCGCTTCATTCGGTGTGTTGTAATCCGAAAAAGGCACATCAACAACATTCAACCCATAGCGCTTTTTCGCAACTTTTATAGCAACGTCCATTAGCTGTGTTTCAGGCCCTGCAATAGTCCCTACCTTGATGGTATTTTTTGCTTCTTTACTGTGACAAGCAGCAAGCGCTAACCCTGCCACGAGCAACACAGAAATTATTAATATTTTCTTTAACATTTCTTCTCCCCTTTTAGCGTATTTTAGAAATTTTAATTTAATTTTTAAAATGCGAAATTCGCTCGGCTATCCAATCCCCCGAATACTGCATCAACTGTACCAACGCAATTAATACCACCACCGTGATAATCATCACATTCACTTCAAATCGTTCATAACCATAGCGTATCGCTAAATCACCCAATCCACCACCACCAACGGCTCCCGCCATTGCTGAATAACCGACCAATGTTACTGCCATCAAGGTAATGCTGCGCACTAAGTTTGGCAGCGCTTCAGGAATTAACACTTTATAAATAATTTGAAACGGTGAAGCCCCCATCGCTTGCGATGCTTCGATTAATCCAGATGATACTTCACTTAACGCTGTTTCGGTTAAGCGCGCAAAAAACGGAATTGCCGATAAACTCAACGGCACAATGGCTGCAATGGTACCGATCGATGTGCCGACAATAAATCGGGTTAACGGAATAATCGCCACCATCAAAATAATAAAGGGAATTGAGCGCATCGCATTCACGATGGCGGCTAAAATGCGATGTAAATTTGGACGCGCTAATAATTGATTTTTTTGCGTCGTAAATAAAATAACACCGAGCGGCAGCCCAATCAAAACTGCAATAACGCCAGAGATAAACACCATCTCTAACGTTTGCCAAAATGCATCAATGATAAAGCCAATCATTTCTTGAGACATAACCTAACACCTGAACATCCAAACCTTTTTCCCGTAAAAAATGTGCTCCTGCCTGAATTTTTTCATCGCTTGAGTCAGTAGCAACCAGCATGACTCCGACTGTTTCATCGTGAACAAGCTCTAAACTTGCCTGCAAAATATTAATATTTACATCATATTTTTTAATCAACGCGTTAATGATAGGCTCGGCTGCTGTTTCCCCGAGAAAATCAATGCGAAGCAACGTGTATCCCTCTGCAATTGGATCATGCAATAATTTATCCTGCAAGGATTGCGGCAAATTTACCTTCAAAGCAGATTGCGTTAAACGCTTTGCTACAGCCGTCTTAGGCTGCTTAAAAAGAGTAGCGACGTCACTTTGCTCTATGCTTTTACCGTGATCCAAAACCGCCACATAATCAGCAATCGCCTTAATCACATCCATTTCGTGGGTAATTAATAAGATCGACAAATTTAGTTTTCGATTAATATCTTTAATTAATTGCAAAATAGAAGCGGTTGTTTCCGGGTCGAGCGCGGATGTCATTTCATCACATAACAAAACTTTAGGGTCAGTTGCGACCGCACGCGCGATGGCAACACGTTGTTTTTGTCCACCACTCAAACGACTGGGATAAACTTTTGCTTTCTGCTCAAGTCCCGTTAATTCCAGCAATGGCATGACGCGTCTTTCGATTTCCTGCTTTTTCACACCAAGTAATTCGAGTGGAAATGCCACATTCTGATAAACCGTGCGAGTGTTCAATAAATTAAAATGTTGAAAAACCATGCCGATATGATGACGCGCCAGGCGTAATTGTTTTTGCGACAACGCTGTGAGCTCTTGACCATTCACGACGACCTCACCGCTTGTTGGGCGCTCAAGCAAATTAACGCAGCGGATCAATGTGCTTTTCCCAGCCCCACTTTTTCCAATGACGCCAAAAATCTCGCCTGCGTTCACCTTGAGGTTAATATCTGAGAGTGCCTCAACCGTGGCGTGTTTCGAATGATAACTTTTAGTAACGTTTTTTAACTCAATCATTTTTACAATTTCAAAGATGGCTCGAACAAATCTGCACCTGACAATAAGCGAGCGTTTGAAAGCGGAAATACCAAAAAAATGCAAAAAAAAACCACCGCTAAAGTCGGTGGTTTGCCTCTTCCGCTTTAGCTGCATTTCTTAAGCGCCCGCAAGCTGATTGCTCAAATCGGCGCAAAATTACGATCTGAGTTTACAATATCGTTGAAATTCGCGCAACTGCGGGCGGGATCCTTAAGTACCTATTCAGAATCTTCTGGCTTGGCCATAATGAATGCCTAAAATATTGACAAATTTAGTTGCTCGATGTACCCTCTTTAAGGGTACTTTTAAGAGGCCTGGTATGGAAATTTTTGAGGTTGCTGTAACCAAACAAGCTGAAAAACAGCTTCGAACGTTACCAGCTTATATTGTGCTAAAGCTCCACAAGCGTGTCGCGATGCTCGTGATAGATTATTGCCATCCCTGTCAATAATCGACTCGCAATACGCGACAACTTAAATAGCCGCGGACGTCCTCGTCGCCCGCGCTCCGCGACCTCACGGCTCGACTACGCACGGGCTCTCAAATGACTTGACGGCTCGTAAAGATTTTTTGCAGTCGCTTACGCTCGGCAAAAAATCCGAGCCTACCGCGGAATACGCGCCTTCGCTTCGCTCTCCATGGCGCGCATCGAACGTGGATAGACTTTGTTAAACATCAAGGCCTTTCAAAAGTTCGAAAGATCCCAGGGTTTCATGACGAGTCTTTGAAAAGGAAAAAGGCAAGGCCAACGCTCAATACGATTGAATAAAGCTTATCGGGCTATTTATCTTATTGATACCAGTGGCCTTATTCATATCGCTAAAATCATGGAGGTAAATAAACATGAATACTAAACGATCCGAAAAAAGTCTTACTTTGTTAGAAACAATCTCAGGCAAGAAATTAACGTTAGGCAATGTATTATGGTCTATTCGCGAATGCGAAGAAGAGAGTCAGACTGCTTTTGCAAAACGAATCGGATTATCGCGTCAATATCTGTGTGATCTTGAACATAACCGACGAGGATTAAGCTTAAAAAAAGCAGCGAATTTAGCAAAAAAACTGGGTTATTCAGAAGAGCAATTTATTCGGTTAGCCCTTCAAGATGCAGTAAATCGAGAAGGACTCCGCTTTGAAGTAGAAGTTAGAAAAGCTGCCTGAATACAAATGTGGCAAACGAACCTCAGGTAACCGGCAGTGTCACACCACGCTGCCCTTGATACTTGCCACCGCGATCTTTATAAGAAGTTTCACAAACTTCATCAGATTCTAAAAAGAGCATTTGCGCGACTCCTTCGTTCGCATAGATTTTAGCGGGCAAGTTCGTGGTATTTGAAAATTCGAGTGTCACATGCCCTTCCCATTCCGGCTCCAGCGGCGTGACATTCACAATAATGCCGCAACGTGCATAGGTTGATTTACCAAGGCATATCGTTAAAACATTGCGCGGGATTCTAAAATATTCAACCGTCCGTGCTAATACAAAGGAATTCGGCGGGATGATGCAAACATTCGTTTTAACATCCTGAAAGCTATTGGGATCGAAGTTTTTCGGATCAACAACCGCTGAATAAATATTCGTAAACACTTTAAACTCATCGGCACAGCGTACATCGTAGCCATAACTCGACGTACCGTAGGAAACGATTTTTCCGCCAGCATTCTCACGCACCTGATTTGGCTCAAACGGCGAAATCATGTTGTGCTCGATCGCCATGCGTCGGATCCATTTGTCAGATTTAATGGACACGATTGCTCTCCTTCATTATTCAATCACAATCTTCGGGAATTTTACGGCATAGTTCAGGCCTTGCAAGGATAATTTTTCTGCCAAGCACTGCGCTGTTTCACGATAACGCTGTGCTACTTCATCATGAGGATGCGCAACAACTGTCGGATGACCACCATCGGCATCCTCGCGAATTGTTTTATCGAGCGGCAATCGCCCTAACAATGGCACACCACATTCCTTCGACATGCGCTCACCACCACCCGTTCCAAAAATTGCTTCCTCATCTCCACATGCCGAACAAATATGGGTCGACATATTTTCGACAACTCCAAGCACCGGCACCTTCACTTTATTGAACATCTCCAAGCCCTTGCGCGCATCCAATAGCGCGACATCTTGCGGCGTTGTCACAATAACCGCACCGCAAAGCGGCACTTTTTGCACCAAAGTGAGTTGAACATCTCCCGTACCCGGTGGCAAATCGATGAAAAGATAATCGAGGTTATCCCAGACAGTATCGTGCAATAACTGTTGCAGCGCCTTGCTCACCATCGGGCCGCGCCAAATCATCGGTGTGTTGATATCGATAAGGTAACCGATCGACATGGATTGAATACCGTGAGCCACAACCGGTGCAATTTTTTTATTCTCTCGCCATTCAGGCTTTTGCTGCACACCCAACATTTGGGGCTGATTGGGCCCATAAATATCAGCATCTAAAATGCCGACACGTGCACCGAGGCTCGATAAGGCCAACGCAAGGTTGACGGTTGTGGTAGATTTTCCAACTCCATCTTTGCCTGAGCCAATGGCGATAACGTTCTTAACCCCGTCAATCCCCTTGAGACCCGCTTGGACCGCATGGGCTTTTACTTTCCAAGTGAGGTTCATCTCAACACGATCGATGCCGCATAACTTCAGTAGCGACTGCTGAATATGCACGCTCAACTGCACACGCTGCGCATAGGCTAAGGGATACCCCAGCTCAATATCAAGCAAAACCATCGTATTATGGATCGCAATATGCTTGATGACCTTGGGGCTCACCCATTCGCGCAGCAATTCTTTGATAGCGGTTTCTGTCATATTTGTCATAGGGTAGGCATTTTAGCATAATGTCACATCCAGTGACTCACAGAGATGAAGAATATCCCATGACAACACGCAACATACTCGTCACGGCAGCCCTGCCCTACGCGAATGGCTCCATCCATTTAGGCCATCTGGTGGAATACATTCAGGCCGATATTTGGGTGCGTTTCCAACGCCTGCGCGGCAACAACTGCTTGTTCATCTGCGGTGATGATGCCCACGGCACCCCCATCATGCTCTCAGCCGCCAAGCAAGGCATCTCACCGGAAGAGCTCGTTGCTAACATGCAGGTAGAACACTTACGCGACTTCACATCATTTCTTGTTAATTTTGATAATTTTTACACGACTCATTCATCCGAAAATCGTGAGTTAGCCGAATTCATTTATAAACAGCTAAAAGCGCGCGGCGATATTTTTACGAAAACCATTTCACAAGCATTTGATCCCATTGAAAATATTTTTCTTCCCGATCGTTTTATTCGAGGCGAGTGCCCACGTTGTGGCGCTAAAGATCAATACGGGGATGTCTGCGAAGTCTGCGGCGCAACCTACAGCCCAACCGAATTAAAAAATCCAACGTCTGCACTCTCCGGTGCAAAGCCCATTGAAAAAGAATCCGAACACTTTTTCTTTGCGCTCGATAAATATAGCGACTTATTAAAAGAATGGATCAATGGCGGCCACTTGCAAAAACAAATCGCTAATAAATTGCAAGAATGGTTTCAAGATGGATTAAAGCCCTGGGACATTTCTCGCGATGCACCCTATTTTGGCTTTGAAATTCCCGATGCACCAGGAAAATATTTTTATGTTTGGCTCGATGCACCAGTTGGCTACATGGCGAGCCTTAAGAATTTAATTAAAAAAAATCCTGCCATCGACTTTGATAAATATTGGGGAAAAGACAGCAAAGCCGAACTCTATCATTTTGTCGGTAAAGACATCGTTTATTTTCACGCGCTCTTTTGGCCCGCCATGCTGCATGGCGCAGGATTTCGCATGCCAACAGCCGTTTATGTCCATGGCTATCTCACGATCAACGGTCAAAAGATGTCGAAATCCCGCGGCACCTTTATCACCGCGCAGCGTTATTTGCAGTTATTAAACCCAGAGTACCTGCGCTATTATTTCGCGGCAAAATTAAACCCCCAAGTCGAAGACATCGATTTAAACTTAGAAGACTTTGCACAACGTGTTAATTCTGATTTAGTCGGAAAATACGTGAACCTCGCAAGCCGTTGCGCCGGATTCATTACCAAAAAATTCGCCGGCAAACTAGCAAACAACTTACCTGAACCCGAATTATTCCATGAATTTGTTAGCGCAGGTGATGAGATTGCAGACTGTTTTGAGCAATTAAATTATAACAAAGCAATTCGAACGATCATGGCGCTCGCCAATCGTGCTAACCAATACATCGATCAGCAAAAACCATGGGCATTGGCGAAGGATCCAGCAAACGATGACCAGGTGCAAGCCGTGTGCACGCAAGGATTGAGTTTATTTAAAGTCTTAACAACCTATTTAAAACCGATTTTGCCTGCAACCGCTAAAAACGTGGAAGCTTTTTTAAATATTCCCGAATTAAATTGGGACAACATCAACGAAGCGCTGATTGCACACACCATCAACCCTTTTACGCCATTAATGCAACGTGTCCCCAAAGAAGCCATCGAAGAACTAACCCAATAAAAAAACGATGAAACCAAAAGCAATTAACATCGAACACATTGATCAACTGCTCCCGCAAACACAGTGTGGGTTATGCGACTACGATGGCTGTCGCCCGTATGCAACAGCCATCATTGAAAATGATGAACGCATTGATCGCTGCCCACCGGGTGGTGTTGAAACGCTGATTCCTCTCGCCGAATTAACCCATCAAGACTCCAGCCCTTTCATTGCTGAGATGAAGCAAAAAGCGAAACCAGCTTCCTTAGCAGTCATTCGTGAAGACGAATGCATCGGCTGCACGAAATGCATTCAAGCATGCCCAACCGATGCTATTTTGGGTGCTGGAAAATTAATGCATACCGTCATCAGCGATGCCTGCACGGGTTGCGAATTATGTCTGGAACCTTGTCCCGTCGACTGCATTGATATGGTGGAAATTACAGCGCGAAGCCAAGATGAGAAAAAAGCAAAAGCCTCCGAATGGCGAGATCGCTATGAACAGCGCAATAATCGCTTGGAACGTGACAAACAAGAACGCCAGCAAAAACACACCGTCGCAAAATTAGGAAATCCAGGAAATCAAACACTGAGCGCACGCAAGGCAGCTATTCAAGCCGCCGTTTCCCGCGCGCGAGCTAAACGCCTAGATAATAGGAACGTTAAATGAATCAAGCCAAACGCGAGGAAATTTTTAAACGCTTCAAAGCGCATAATCACAAACCAACTACTGAACTCGTCTTTAATTCCGAATTTGAATTATTAATTTCTGTGATCCTATCGGCGCAAGCAACCGATGTCAGCGTCAACAAGGCTACAAAAACATTATATAAAGTTGCGAACACGCCGAAAAAAATCCTAGCACTTGGCGAAGACGGCCTAAAAAAACATATTAAAACGATCGGGCTTTACAACACCAAAGCCAAAAACATCATTAAAACCTGCAAAATTTTAATTGAACAACACGATTCAAAAGTACCGCAAACTCGCGAAGCACTCGAAGCCCTACCCGGTGTTGGACGCAAAACGGCAAATGTTATTTTAAATACGGCCTTTGGCCACGAAACAATCGCCGTTGATACACATATCTTTCGGGTTGCCAACCGAACCCGTATTGCACCCGGTAAAACACCACTCGCTGTTGAAAAAGCATTATTAAAAGTAGTCCCGAAAGAATACCTCGCCGATGCACATCACTGGTTAATATTACACGGGCGCTACATTTGTGTGGCACGAAAGCCGAAATGTCCAGAATGTTTTATCAATGATTTATGTGAATACCCCAACAAAACGGTGAACAAACAATGACGGACAATACACGCAATGAAATCCGGCAAGTTTTCTTTGATGCTTGGAATAAATATAAAATCGACACACCACTCAGCGCACTCGAAAATCAAATTGTGCATGTGATTCAGGCGCACCCCGAATATCATCCCGAATATCATCCCGAATTGAATAACCCTGATACTCTGTTTCAAGATTATTCAACCGATGTCAACCCCTTTCTACACATGGGACTACATTTAAGTTTGTTAGAGCAAATTCACACCGATCGCCCTGCCGGAATCCAGCAAATTTATCAAAGCCTCTCTCACCAACTCGATGACGCTCATCGTGCAGAACATTTGATGATGGATGTTATGGCCAAATTAATTTGGGAAGCTCAACGCAATGGAACGCTGCCTGATGAAAAACAGTATTTAGAGCAATTAAATCAATTGCTCCGCAGCTAGCCTCTTAAAAATAAGCACCGAACTGGACGGTAATCATGTTGCGTTGCCGACCCGTACCATTTGGCACGGGGAGTGCCGATGCTGCAGGTGGACTTGTTGCCGTCGTACCAACAACACTACCACTCGCTGTGGTATCAAATGCATAATCTTGATCACGACGATATTCAATACCGAACATTGTATTTTTCCAAATCGACGCGCTAATGATAAACGCCCAACTGTACTCGGGTAAATTCAACGCCAAGGCTTGCCATGTGCGACCATATGTGAGCGCAAACACAATCGGTTTGTTCCGCACGGAAATGGTGTAATCGGCTTCAAGCTGCATGGCCCCAATGCTTGCACCGGGACGAGGAAACGGCGGCCCCAAAAATAAAGGATTAAATGTTAAATCTTCCGGAGCAAACCGCCGCAACGCCGTAATATACTCTCCCATTATTGTAAAATCTTTATAACTAAATTCGGTATGCACATCCAACCCGGGAATACGATGTTCCAAGGCATTAGCCCCAGCGGTGTCACCAAATCCCGCAAATTGCGTCGGCGCTGTGATGACCGCACCTCCCACCAATACATTATTGAGGTTCTGTTCAAGCCCATTGGATTGTATACCTTCGGAATCAGCTATATTTGTGACCCAACCTATGCCAGCATCAATATTAACATTCTTTAAATTTATCGTTTGGTACCCCATGTTAACACCGCCTTCAGCAAAGGCGTTGCGAACACCCGAGACTTTAGAACCTTCATAACCGTAAGCTTCTGCATAAAAACCCTTTTTATAATAGCCCAGCAAAGCAGAACGCGCCAAGATCCGAGCCAAGGATTCTGTTAACGGTGTCGTTAACATCGCGCTGGAATATTTACCAAAGGGCAAATACATCTGTCCGATCGTAAAATACATCGGAATAACGTTGAGATTACCAATGGTTAAAAATCCACGACTTAAATAAATACGTGAATTTTCAACCCGGCTTCCCGTCGACGGCGCAGAGTCATCATAATTTAGCGAAAAAAAGCCGTTTGCCCATCGACTCATCATCGCTAATATATCGAGCTGTGAAGTGCTAAGATTAATATCGCCTTGGGAACGGCCATTAAACCCCCGGTTTGTGATGATTTGCCCTTCGAGTCCCCCGCTAATCACAATGATGGCACGATTGGCTAGCGAATCACCAACTTGCTCCAAAAGATTTTCAAACGACCCCTTTTGTTGCAATAAAATTAAGTCTTCATTCATAGAAGGATATTGATACAATAAATCAGCCGCATTATAGACTGACTTCAATCCCAACAAAGGCGATGTTGTCACAGTAATTCCATGTTTAAATCGTTCTGCGCTAAAATAGCCATAAGGGGCCTTACCTATAAATTTACGCCCGGATGGCGTCGTCGCAACGGTGATATCAAGCGGATAATTAAAGCGACGTCTTCCTGGTAAACGAGCTGTGGCATCTCGAACTGCAGGCTTAAGATGAGTTGGATTTTGAGGCGCTGTTTTTGCTGTCTTTACTACTTTTGTATGATGCTGCGGTTCCGGTAGCGCAACCTGATGCCGTTTTTTCTTTTGTTTTTTTGCTTTTTGTTGCAATTGACTTTCTAGCGCACGCACTTCTTGTTGCAATTGTTTTTCTTGCGCTCTGATTTGATAAACTTCTTTTTGTAATGCTTTTGAAGAAGGTGATTCGGATGTGACGGCATAACTGGAACAACAGAAAACCAACGCCACCACCGCGAAACACGGTCGGGTCATTCGCCTCACAATGGGACTCCTTGTTTAGTATCCTTACCGCTCCATGAGAGTGCTATCCTCAAGCAGAAGGGACAATCAATATACACGGCTTCATGAAGTTTTGCTACAATTTGGGTAAAAATAGAGTTGACTATAATCTTATGAATGAAATTACTCTTATCCATCCAGACGATTGGCACTGCCATTTACGCGACCAGGAATATCTTGAGCGCACAGTCGCCGATATGGCAGGTCGATTTAAGCGCATTATTGTCATGCCAAATTTGTCACCACCCATAAAAACGGCTGACAGTGCTCACGCTTACTTAAAACGCATTGAAGAAAATATGCCTGATCATCATTCATTCACGCCACTGATGACACTTTATCTTACCGATGAAACTTCGCCGCAGATCATCAAAGAGGCTAAGCGCTCGGGAATTATTAAAGCCTGCAAACTCTACCCTGCGGGCGCTACATTTCAGTCGTCAAAGGGAGTTCGCTCTATCAAAAATATTTATCCAGCACTTGCCGCGATGCAAGAAGCTGGCATACTACTATTAATTCACGGCGAAGTGATTGACCCAGCCGTCGATATTTTTGATCGCGAAGCCGTCTTTATCAAAAACGTTCTGAGTCCGTTGCTCAAAGATTTTCCGAAACTCCGCATTGTTTTAGAGCACGTCTCAAGCGAAATAGGGGTAGATTTCGTTAAAGATGGGCCCGATAATCTTGCTGCCACCATCACGCCACATCATTTGTTGTTAAATCGCAACGATATCTTAGTGAGTGGAATTCACCCCTATCACTATTGTTTACCCGTGGTAAAACGCTCGTCAGATCAACAAGCTTTAATTGCGGCGGCCATATCTGGAAATCCAAAGTTCTTTTTGGGTACCGACAGCGCGCCCCATGCCCAATCGGCAAAAGAATCTTGCTGTGGGCCTGCCGGTATTTACAATGCCCTCGTTGCACTTGAGGTGTACGCCGAGATTTTCGATCAGCATCAAGCACTTGATAAATTAGAAGGCTTTGCATCTCGGTTCGGCCCTGATTTTTATCAATTGCCGAAAAACAAAGACACGATCACTTTAATTCGAAAACCCTGGCAAGTTCCAAAATCACTACCCTACGGAAATGAAACATTGATACCATTGATGGCAGGCAAGACCCTTAATTGGCAGATCAAATAGTCATGACCGATAACAACAATCAACAATACCCAATCAAAAATCGTTTTGGCGGTTATTACCCCGTCGTGATCGATGTCGAAACAGCGGGCGTTCATCCTTTAAAGGACGCCCTTTTAGAAATCGCTGCCGTATTAGTGGAGTGTGATGAACACGGCAAATTGCGACCGGGCGAGTTGTTCGCTTGTCATGTCATGCCCTTTGAGGGCGCCAATTTAGACCCAGCCGCACTCGAAATTAACAAGATCGATCCCTATCACCCTTTTCGATTTGCAATTGACGAAAAGAAAGCACTCGAGAATTTGTATCAGTTCGTCAGTCGAGCGGTAAAAAAACACGAATGTCGACGCGCCGTGTTAGTCGGACATAACGCTCACTTTGACCTGAGCTTTATCCAAGCCGCTAACAAACGCTGCAAGATAAAAAAGACGCCTTTTCATGCTTTTACTTGCTTTGATACCGCAACACTTGCCGGTATGGTTTATTCCAATACCATTTTAGCCCGAGCGCTTCATGCTGCTGGCATTACTTTCGATAAAAACGAAGCACATTCCGCCATTTATGATGCGAAGAAAACAGCAGAATTATTCTGCCTTATCGCAAACAAAATAGGGATTGGAGATTAGAGGATGTTTGGGCAGAGCTATGAAGGAATTTCAATTGTAGCAAAGAGAAGGAGTCCGTCTTTTCGAGACACTTCCCAAAAAACATAGACTCCTTCTCATATTGGCAAGCAATTGCAATTCCTTTTCCGACAAGCAAACAGCCGTTCTAATTAATAGCTACTTCGCCTGTTTCTGGAACGTGTACAGAAGGAAGTTCAGCAGCAGGTGCTGTAGACGCCTCTGCTTTTTTAGCCCGTTTTTTACGTTTAGCTGGGCGACCCTTCGAAGCCTTCGGAGCTTTTGCAGCTTTCTTCGCGACAGAAGCTTTATTTGATTTCGCTTTGCTCTCGTATGATTTTTCAAACGCCACAATTGCATCAGCAATAGCTTGCGCTCGGCGCAGCTCTTTTTCTTCCGCTTCAATAAAGCCTAATTCATAACCTGCTTCTGCAGCAGCTTCGATATCGGCCAAACGTTGCGCCTCAAGAGCTGATAGTTCTTGCTGCAATTTTGTCACTTGTTTTTGTAAATCACGTACATCGTTACTTGAATTCTTTTGTCTAGGCATGATCTTGTCTCCACTTGTCCATTAATAGAAAGTGAAAAGTATAATCAATATTTGAATTAATGTAAGTAGGTTTTTTTTGAAAGGATAAATAGCTCTAAAAAAACGGCGGAATATATCCGCCGTCTTAGTAACATCGAATCAATTACAATTGATCTGCGTTTTCTGCAAGATATTTTGCCACACCATCAGGAGAGGCTTGCATACCCGCATCACCTTTTTTCCAGTTAGCCGGACAAACTTCACCATGTTTTTCGGTGTATTGTAACGCATCGATCAAGCGAATGAGTTCGCGCATGTTGCGACCTAAGGGTAAGTCGTTAACGATTTGTGAACGCACAACACCCTCTTTATCGATAAGGAAAGCACCGCGCAATGCAACACCTGCCTCAGGATGCTCAACACCATAGCTACGACAAATGTTGTGGTTAACATCGGCCGCTAAAGTGTAACGCACGGGACCAATGCCGCCTTTTTCAACTGGCGTCTTGCGCCAAGCATTATGCGTGAACTGTGAATCGATAGAGACAGCGATGACTTCTACGCCACGACTCTGAAATTCATCAATAGCATGATCCAATGCGATTAGCTCTGAAGGACACACGAATGTGAAATCCAATGGATAGAAGAAAATTAAACCATACTTGCCATTTAAGGCTTCGTTCAAATTAAAGTTATTTACGATATCCCCATTTGCCTTGACAGCAGGGACCGTGAAATCGGGCGCTTCGCGACCAACTAATACAGCCATATTTACCTCCGGTTTTAAAGTAGTACTAATTTAGTCCTATTTAGACCATTTGTCAATGATACTAATCCCAGAAGCCTGCCGCAAGGCGATCGCAACCTAGAAATTGACCCCATTATGCGGTATCGTGCAGTATTCGAGCGACTATCTATCAAACAAGGAGAAACCCGCATGGCTTTTGAACTACCCGAATTGCCCTACGCCCTGAACGCCCTCGAACCCTACATTTCTCAAGAAACCCTGGAATATCACTACGGCAAGCACCATCGGGCTTACGTCAACAAGCTCAATGCCTTAGTGCCTGGCACTAAATTTGAGGGCATGCCTTTAGAAGAAATCATCATGAAATCCGACGGGGGAATTTTTAATAACGCTGCCCAGGTCTGGAACCATACGTTCTACTGGCACTGCATGAGCCCCCAAGGTGGTGGTGATCCTTATGACGCATTAGCCGCAGCTATTGATGAGACTTTCGGCTCTTTCAATAAATTTAAAGAAGAATTCACCAACGCCGCTCTCACACAGTTTGGCTCAGGCTGGGCTTGGTTAGTCAAAAACAAACATGGGAAACTGGAAGTGTTACAAACCTTAAATGCAGGCAATCCCATGACAGATCACAAAACACCATTGTTAACCTGTGATGTTTGGGAGCATACCTACTATATTGATACTCGAAACGACAGGCCCAAATATGTCAGCAACTTCTGGAACTTGGTGAACTGGGATTTTGTCGTTAAGAATTTTGCCTGAGGCACAAATAGTATGAGCATCAAAGTCATCGTCAACGGTGTTCGCGGAAAAATGGGCGCTATCACTAAAGCGGCTATCGAGAAAGAACCCGATCTAGAATTAGCGGCTGGCATCGATCGAGACGATGATCTTGCTAAAACGATTGAAAAAACGAAAGCGGATGTGGTGGTCGACTTCACCACACCGCAGTCGGTCTTCACGAACGCACAGACTATTATTGCCGCAGACGCAAGACCCGTCATTGGCACGACAGGGTTGACGATGGAGCAAGTAGAAACCCTTCAAAAAGAATGTCAGGCAAAAAAATTGGGCGGCATCATCGCGCCTAATTTTTCAATCGGCGCTGTTTTAATGATGAAATATGCAGAAGACGCCGCGCGCTATTTTCACGATGTTGAAATTATCGAAATGCATCATCAACACAAATTAGATGCACCCTCAGGCACTGCAATTAAAACAGCACAAATGATTCGCAAAGTGCAAACCGATAAAAAAAATGCTCCTTCCAAAGATCGCGCACGCGGAGACTCTGACCACGGCGCTCCAATTCACTCGGTTCGCTTACCCGGATTATTTTCCACGCAATCCGTTATTTTTGGCGATGACGGGCAGTTGTTAACTATTCGTCACGACGGTCTCGATCGTAATTCCATCATGCCTGGCGTCATTCTTGCTTGCCATAAAGTGATGCAACTCGACCATCTTGTTTACGGCCTCGAAACTATCTTGTGATTTTCACGAGTCTTATGAATAAACGTCTTGTGTCGAGTTCGGTAGTTTTGTTTCAGCAGCAACATTCTTAGGCTGCCATCTCAAATCTAACTCACGCGCAGCCTTAACCTCATCGAGGCGGCCGATAGATCGAGTATGCGGCGCATTGTGCAATACATCTGAATCACTTTCAGCCTCACGCAATATTTTCTGCATGACATCGATAAAGCGATCTAACTCTTGCTTGCTTTCAGTTTCGGTAGGCTCAATTAATAAGCATTCTGGAACCAATAATGGAAAATAAATCGTCGGCGGATGAATGCCATAATCGATTAATCGTTTTGCAACATCTAAAGCGGTCACACCGTTGGCCTTCGCTAATGATTTTAATGTAACGATAAATTCATGTGATGCACGGCGTGTCGGAAAAGCGAGCTTAAACCCTAATGACTCCAAGCGCTTCATGACATAATTTGCGTTGAGCGATGAAAATTCGGCAACACGTTCCAAACCTTCCCTGCCCAACAAACGAATATAAATATAAGCACGCAATAAAACGCCAGCGTTGCCCATAAATGCCGAGAGTCGGCCGATTGTATGCGGACAATCTTTTTCGGTGAGCCAGTGATAATAGTCGTTATTATGACCGACCATTGGCACGGGTAAAAACTCGGCGAGTCGTTCGTTAGCCGCAACGGGACCTGCACCAGGACCACCGCCACCGTGTGGCGTTGCGAATGTTTTATGTAGATTTAAATGAATGACATCAAAACCCATATCACCCGGTCGATACTTTCCTAAAATTGCATTTAAATTGGCGCCATCGTAATAAAGCAAGCCACCCGCATCATGAATGATTTTTGCAATATCTTGGATTTTGCGCTCAAAAACACCCAACGTGGAAGGATTTGTCAGCATAATGCCAGCCGTTTGTGGGCCAACCATCGCTTTTAATTTTTCTAAATCAACATCGCCTTCTTTTGTGGTTGGAAGTTCCCGCACTTTAAAACCACACATAGCGGCCGATGCAGGATTAGTACCGTGAGCAGCATCCGGCACGATCATTTCGACACGCGCATCATCGCCTCTTTTTTGATGATAAGCTTTAATCATCGCAACACCTGCAAACTCACCTTGCGCACCGGCCATCGAGGCCAAACAGATTTTTTTCATGCCGGTAATATCAACCAACATATCTTGCAGTTCATGCAGGCATTGCAGAAAACCTTGGCTATGATAGACATCCGACAAAGGATGACGCGATAAAAATCCAGGCAAAGATGCTAACTTATTTGCAGCACGCGGATTATATTTCATCGTACACGAGCCTAACGGATAAAAATTAGTGTCGATTGAAAAATTCTGAGTGGATAAATTGGTAAAATGCCTCACAACTTCGAGCTCAGATAACTCGGGCAGACACGGAGGCTCCTGACGCAACAATGAACTTGGAATGTCATTAGCATCATGAGCTGTTTTAACAGCCTGCGCAACGGCGCGGCGATGTTGTTGAGATTTTTCAAAAATCAGCATACTGTCACCTAAATTATTTATGTTCTCCAAACCCTATTTCAATACCGCGACCAAACTGTCTCGATAACGTTGCAAATCTTCTTCGGTTTTAGTTTCCGTCACGCAAACTAACAAGGCATTTTTTAATTCAGGATATTCATGGTGTAAATCAAACCCGGCCTGAATACCTAAGTCCGATAAATCTTTTAATAGTTTTTCTGTGGGCGTTGTTGATTGAATCACAAACTCATGAAAAATCGGCCGTGAAAATACTGGTGTCACGCCATTAATAGCTGTCAGCTCTTGAAATAATTGACGCGCCTTATGATGCGAAGCCAAAGCCACTTCACGCAAACCCTGCGCGCCCAACAAACTCATATATATCGTCGCCGCGACGACGACTAACCCTTGATTCGTGCAAATATTTGAAGTGGCCTTAGCACGACGAATATGCTGTTCGCGTGCTTGCAAGGTTAACGTAAAACCTTCGCGGCCCTGCGCGTCATGCGTGCGACCCACAATTCTGCCGGGCAACTGGCGCACAAATTCTTTGCGGCAACACATAAAACCAAAATAAGGACCACCCGAGGCCAACGGCACACCTAAAGGCTGACCCTCGCCGCAAGCAATATCGGCACCCGTTTCACCCCAAGAACCTGGCGCTTTTAAAAGTGCCATCGCTGTAGGATTCACACAAGCAATCACTAAAATATCGTGCGCATGTGCCCAATCAGTTAACGCATCGACATCTTCCAAACAACCAAAAAAATTGGGTTGCGGTATAATTAATGCAGCAGCCCCTTCCGGATTAATATTTGCTAATTGCTCCGTGCTCACCACACCTTGTTGCAGAGCAAATGGCACCGCTTCAATTTCAATACCTTGTTGCCCCAAAATAGTGTGGAGCACTTTGCGATAAAATGGATGAACGCAACTCGGCACTAAAATTCGCGTTGCTTTGCTGCGTTTAATGCGAACAGCCATTAACGCTGCTTCTGCTAACGCCGACCCACCATCGTATAAAGAAGCATTCGACACATCCATGCCCATCAATTCGGCCATCATGGTTTGATATTCATAAATTAATTGCAAACTGCCTTGGCTCGCTTCCGCTTGATACGGCGTATAGGCCGTATAAAATTCACCGCGCGTCGCAATTTCCCACACCGCCGCAGGAATAAAATGCTCGTAAGCTCCCGCACCCATAAAACATGACCCCGGTTTTGCCTCGGGGCTGCGCGCCATCATTAATCGTGAAACGGCTTGTTCGCTTAAACCATCGGGAACCCGTGATAATGTTGCACGAGGCAAACCTTTTGGAATTTCATCGAACAATTGCTCTATTTCATGCACGCCGATCGCAGCTAGCATCGCTTTAATATCATCAGGAGTGTGCGGAATAAATGGCATTATTAATCCTCGGTCACTTTTGCTTCATAACTTTCAGCATCCAACAGTGTTTTTATTTCATCGATATCATCTACTTTTACACGAAACAGCCAACCATCGCCATACGGATCATGATTTACCAATGCAGGGTCACTTTGTAGCGCCTCATTTACTTCAATCACTTCGCCTGTCACGGGACTATAAACATCTGCTGCCGTTTTCACAGATTCAACAACAGCCGCTTCATCACCTGCTTCAATATGTGCATCGGCATCCGGCAATTCTACAAACACCAAATCACCTAATTGTGATTGTGCATGATCGGTTATGCCAACGGTAATCACATCGTCATCGTCAACGCGAACCCATTCGTGGCTATCACTGTAACGCAACTCTTTTGGGAACTCTGCCATTTCTTTCTCCTAGACTAAAATTGTTTTTCACCATGGCGAACAAACGGCGGCTTTATAATTTTCACCGGGATTTGTTGCCCACGTCGTTCGATTTTTCCTTCATGACCACTATCAACCGGCACACGCGCCAAAGCAATCGCATGACCAAGTGTCGGAGAAAATCCACCACTTGTAATTTCACCCTCACCATCGCCATCAATCCTTACCTTTTGATGGTCGCGCAAAACACCGGGTTGCTCCATTATCAATCCCACTAACTGCTCTTTCACACCAGTTTCAATTTGTTTTTGTAGCGCAGCGCGACCAATAAAATCGCGATCTGCATCACGCCAACATACTGTCCATGCTAGGTTTGACGTTAACGGACTCGTCGCTTCATCCATATCAGAGCCGTAAAGATTTAACCCCGCCTCTAACCGCAACGTATCTCGTGCACCCAAGCCGCAGGGTTTAGCTCCTGCATGAACAAATTGCTTCCAAAGTACCACGGCTGATTTTGCAGGCGAAATAATCTCTAAGCCATCCTCACCCGTGTATCCAGTGCGTGCGATTAATCTTTCGCCGTTCATAATAAATCGAAATGGTTTTAGTTCGTGCAGCCGCTTTAAGGTCGCTGCATCAAAAACCTTTGCTGCAATCTCCATCGCTTTTGGACCTTGCAGCGCGATGATGGTCAGGTCGGGTCGTTCCTCGACAACAACATCAAATAATTCACTCTGTTTTTCAAACCAAGCAAAGTCTTTGTCACGTGTAGCAGCATTCACCACAATACGGTAGTAATTTTCGCCCACTCGATAAACCAGCAAATCATCGATGACACCACCTTGCTCATTTAACATACAGGTATATAGTGCGCGACCCGGTTCATTTAATTTCTGTACATCGTTAGCCAGTAGATAGCGTAAAAAGTAAGTCCCATCATCACCTTCTACATCGATAACGCCCATGTGCGATACATCAAAAATACCGGCCCCTTGGCGCACATAATGATGCTCTTCGATTTGGGAACCATAGTGCAGTGGCATTGCCCATCCCGCAAAATCAACGAGTTTTGCTCCCGCCTTCACGTGTTGTTTATAAAGTGGTGTCTGCTTTAACATACGCATCTCCTTAGACGCAGATTATAGCGGCAACAGGGTCAGCAATTAAAGCATCTTGTAGGCACATCTCGAAATCTATTTAAATCGCCCTCCATTGCGGCAAAGAGGAAAGTGCGAAGGGAAAAGAATTTCAAGAGACGCTTTTGTCATCGTTTTGAAGCGGCAAGGAGACCAGTACGATGAGCCCGCGGGGATCACGGTTAAATAATGTGATTTCACCCCCATGAGCACGAATGATATCTCGCGCCACCGCCAATCCCAATCCAGTTCCGCTTTTTTTCGGGGATCGCGATGGATCCACACGATAAAATGGCGCAAATACTTTTTCAAATTGATCTTCAGGAATGCCAGGACCCTCATCGACGATCTTAATTTGTATATCTTTTCCATTTTGCTTCAATGATACACTGACTTTATCGCCATATTTAATGCCATTTTCGATTAAGTTGCTAAAGGCTCGCTTTAGTGCTCCGATTCGTCCAAAATAAGGTAAGCGATTCATTTCACTGCTGTATTCAACGCTGTGACCCACATCAACCAGTTCATCACACACCGATTCCAACAAGGCACTCAGATCAAATCGCTCCATGTTTTCGCTACGAACATAATCACGTGCAAACGATAATATCGATGAAATCATGTGCGCCATTTCTTGCAAATCAGCCACCGCTTTTTCATATTGATTCGTGTCCTTTAAATATTCCGCACGGAGTTGCAAGCGCGTGATTGGTGTTCGCAAGTCATGTGAAATCGCCGCCAGCATTTGAGTACGATCGTGTAATAATCGGCGAATACGATTTTGCATTTCGTTAAACGCTTGGATGACTTCTTGCATTTCGGGTGGGCCATCCAATGCCATCGGTGGTGCTTGCACATCCACACCAAATCGCTTTGCTGCCTCGGTAAACGATCGCATCGGAATACCCAAACGCTTCACGGCCCACAAGCACAACAAGATTAAACCGACGAGTAACGCTGCCAAAGAAACTATCATTCCTGCCAAAAACCATTTGTGTTCGAACCGATGTGCGTGAATATTTAGCCATTGACCATTTGGCAACTGCATGCTCATTTTTAAATCGAACGGATGTTGGTGAACATAGCGGCGTATCCACTTAGCGTTGGGCGTTTGAATGATGTGTGAGCGCGGTAGCGGGTGCGGGTTCATCGAAACGTGAACACCCGGCCAATTGAGTTGACGAATGGTATGCGGCAATAATTCTGAGGCCGGCAAGACTTTCGCAATATGGACATCGCGAACGATTTCGTTTGCCACCCAGATTTTATCGATTTTGTTTCGGCCGTAAACCAGGTATGTGCCAAATACCGATATGGCAGCACAGCCAATGAGCAGGATACCCAGCAGCAAGATCCAGAAAGTCTGACGAGATAAGCGACTCTTAAAAAAAACCCGATGATTGCTCTTCACTGATACACCTAAGCTATTCAAATAATTGCACAATTGTACACCAATTCCCTCCCAGCGGGCTCTCGGGGAGAAGTTGTCAGCCTGACTCGCCCTCCCAGGGCTCTTAAACAGCATAGCCTTTTAGAGAAACTTTTAATGCCCAGTTAAGTTTTTTCTCGTTGTATTTTATGACTGCTTATCTATACTTTTTCATAATTCATAATTAAAAAAATAGGGAGATTTTGAAATGCGTAACAATCCAGATCCAGAACATTTTAATTGGTTAGAAGTTGACCTTTCCCCCAAACTTAACACCATGACATGGATGAGATTTCCAATTATTCTACGACCGAGGAGATCTCAACATGAAAAAACGTTATACAGAAGAACAAATCATTAAAGCGATCAAAGAGCATGAAAGTGGCGCTAAGGTGGAAGACCTGTGCCGTCGCTTAGGCATATCTGGCGGTACTTTTTACAATTGGCGTAGCAAGTATGCTGGCCTAGAGGTTAACGAAGCTAAGCGCCTGCGAGAGCTGGAGTCCGAGAACAATAAGTTAAAAAAGCTGCTGGCTGAAAAGATGTTAGAAAATGAAGCGCTCAAGGATGTTGTTTCAAAAAAGTGGTAACGCCTGCTAGCAAGAAGCAGGTTGTTTGTCACTTAATGAGCGCCTTTAAGCTGAGTGAACGAATGGCCTGCAAGCTAGTCGGGCTAAGTCGAACGGCTTACCGTTACGGACCCAAAAAGCGACGAGACGAGTTGATTAGAGCTCGATTAAAAGAATTGGCAGCTCAGTATTCTCGGTATGGTTATTTAATGCTTCACAGCCTCTTAAAAGCAGAGGGGCTTGTCATGAATAAGAAAAAAACCTACCGGATTTACAAAGAAGAAAAGCTCCAGGTGCGTACAAAAAAGCGTAAAAAAATACAGCGACTACGATTAGTGATGTCATCACCGACTCAGAGAAATGAGCGTTGGTCGATGGATTTTGTTTACGATCAGCTGGCCAATGGAAGGCGTTTTCGTGTGCTAAACATTATCGATGATTTTAATCGTGAACTTATTGGCCAGCTAACAGCATTTTCTATATCAGGACGTCAGGTGGCACGCTTCCTAGCAGAGCTTAGTGAGCAACGCAGGCTGCCAAAACAAATTGTTTGTGATAATGGTACAGAGTTTACAAGCAAAGCAATGTTCTTTTGGTCCAGGGAAAACAAAACCAAGCTTGCTTTCATTCAACCTGGAAAGCCAACTCAGAATGCGTTTGTTGAAAGCTTAAATGGCAAGTTCCGCAACGAATGTTTAAATCAACACTGGTTTCGTTCAATTGAAGAAGCCCGACATGAAATCAACCAATGGAGAAAGCACTACAATACTAAAAGACCACACAGTTCATTAAATTATATGCCGCCTATTGAATTTGCGAAACAGGCTGCTTAACATGAATATCTCATCGGTGTCCTGGTACTAGTTTAGGGGGAAGGTCAAAGTGCTTAATGCTGTACAAAATGAAATATATGGAGCTAATCCTAAAAAAACACTGGAAATAATTATTGCATACCTTTGTGAACACTATAACTATAACGTTGAAGACATGAAGGAATCAGAAGAAGATCCTGAAATAGAAAATAAACGTTTTAAAAAAGCAATCAACGAAATCGCGGCATGGTCGCCTGATGTGAATGGCAATAATTTTTTACACTTTATTGCCCTATATAACCCCATCTTAGCAAGTTTTCTATATTCTCCAGAGATACTAATTCCTCGGCAATTGTTGTTTGCAAAAAATAGTAATGGCTTGACCCCACTACAATGTGCCTTTTATCCCGAGTTGCCAAGAAATAATGATGGGCAATACTACTACTGCCAAGATATTGTGTACAATCCGTCTCTTTCCGTTTCACCATATAACTTAAGCGAATTTGTAGAGCTTTACAGCGAAACTGGAACCTTAAATACTGAGCTTTTCCCAGATAAAACCGTTGCTCAGTATTTGCTAGATCAACCCTATCCTGACGAAAGTTACCACCGTGCGATCTTGCAGAAGTTCAAACCACATAACTCAAAAAATAGTGAATCAGACGAGAAAAACAATGAACAATTATTCGGTAAGGGAAAGAATTCATCGCTTTTGTTTAACACTACAACTAATCCTAATTCCAGTAATACTCGTGTAACCGAACAGCCTGATGCACCCCCCCTAGACCAACCGGTCCTTAGTAATAAATCACCTCATGCCAGGAATGGCATGACCATAAAAAACTAATCCGTCGTCACTTCTGCATTAAATTGATAACCATCACCTCGCATGGTGACGATAATCTGTGGATTTTTGGGATCCGTTTCGATCTTCTTGCGAAGTCTCGCAACCTGCACATCGATGGTGCGATCAAACGGTGTTGCCTCACGCCCGTGAGTTAAATCGAGCAACTGATCACGATTCAGCGTGCGTTGCGGATTCTCCAAAAAGGCGACGAGCAATTCATACTCACCCGCACTCAATGGCACCGCCACACCATCGGGCGCAATTAGCCGACGCTTGTTTTGATCCAGCGTCCAATCTTTAAAATAGATATTGGGCATCTTGGCAACTTGGCGTGCCTTTCGTTTATCGGCCAAAGTTCCGGTGGTTCGGCGCGCCAATGCCTTAATCCGCGCCAACAATTCACGCGGGCTAAATGGCTTAGCAAGATAATCATCGGCACCGACTTCAAGCCCCACCACACGGTCGGCTTCTTCGCCGACGGCACTCAACATGATGATCGGAATTTCCGAGGTTTCGCGTAAAAAACGGCACAACGCCAAGCCATCCTCGCCCGGTAGCATGATGTCTAGCACCACCAGAGCAAATTGAGCTCGCTTCATTACCCGCTTCATCTCATGCCCATTGCGCGCAACAGACACTCGATAGCCATGCTGCTCGAGATATTCACTCAACAAATCACCAATTTGCGGATCATCGTCAACAATCAATATGTGTGATTTTTGCACTTGCATGTTGTGATTTTTACTCTTATTACCGCCAATTTACAACCCTCTCGTTGTAACAAACCTGTTACAAATCGTGTGCTTACATTCACAACAGTGCAACACTCGCCCCCTAGAATGCAACGTACCGACTGAACAAATGAGGAATCAACCATGAGAAATAGAGTTAAAACATTAGCTGCTGTTGCAGCACTTGGCATGGCGACTATCGGCATTTATAGTAGCCCCGGCTTTGCAGAAACCAGCACCCAAAACAGCGTAGCCGCAATTAAACTCACACCGGCAAGTACGACGCCGATGACATTACAGAAAGCACAACACGCTCATTGCCGCGCGCTTTTCATCCAACGTCATCGACCGTGGTTTCACCATCATCGCGGTCCGTGGAATTTAGGATTGCATCACGACAAACAATTAAGCGAAAACGATGCACGCACCATTACCAAAGCTGCTTTGTTAATGCGTGGCCGACATAATCTTAATGTGGGTGACGTGCAAACAAAAATGTCTAAGCACGGACACAAATTTTATTTAATTAGTATTGTAAACACGAAAAATAATGTAGTAAGCCGCGTTGTGCTTAACAGCCGCGATGGACATATTCATCCATTACACATAAAACATCAATCAACGTAACAATAAAAACCCGGCATGAGCCATCATGTTCATGCCGGGTTTTATTATTTTATCGAAACCCAAACCAAACTTTTGCGCTACCCCACATTTGGCTGCAATACCCTTGTGATTGGTGTGACTCCTCAGGCTCGGGTCCTTCTTTAAGAGCAACAGGTTCACGCGTCGTCCAGAATGGTGCCATATCGCGAGAATCTGCCGGCAAACCAAATATAAGCGTTAGTAAAGAAAGAGCTGCAAATATCAACCAGCAATCTCGATATGCATTAGGGTCGTCTTTGGGAAATTCACTCAGCAACTCCCAAAATCGAAACATATCTATAGCCATAATGCTGAGTGAACGCATAATCGTGTTTGCTATCGCTTTAGGTATAATCCCGAGAGCCTGCATCAGGAATCTTGATCTTACGCGAATCTCAGGAGGACGCTGAAGAGGTTGAGTCTCTATTTCAAAATTAGAGCTAGACATAGACCGCTTCAAACTCCACATCGACATCATAGCCCGTAAGCCTAAACTCAGCTCTGCACCGAAGACCCCTCCTATAAAAAGTCCAACGATGCCAAGTAATTCCTGCTTAATATGAGGGTCATGAGGCGCTGTAACATGTTGGTCGACAAAATAGCCGAGCACTTGGGGCATCAAATACTGACCTAGAACAGCCAAACCTCCAGTAAGCGTGGCGAATGGCATGAACTCCCACGCCTTAATCTTTGGAATGTATATAATGCGTTGATCTGCAGGAAGAGTTAGAGCTCCTCCAGAATTTTCATGATCTTGAGGATCTTGAGGACTTGGTTGTCTACTCACTGTAAAATCTCCTTATTAATCCTAGGTCAAACATAGATGACGTTAAAAAAAACAATCAAAAGCATTTGACATTTTTAAACGAGAACGACATTAACATACTGAAGAAAGCCGTCAATAAGCCCACCCTAAATTAATTTTTCCTTAAGGAAAACAGCTAACATAATGAACAAAATATATTTTTAAGAATAAAAAAACTCCGTCATTAACCTTGATACTTGATTTAAAGAGCGCGCTTTCTGGTAAAAGTAGGAACATAAATAAAAAATAGTGACTCTATTTGAAGTACTATAGGGTGATAACTACAGTAAAATCAGCTATTGTTTAAAGCCTATCATTGAAAGCAGCTTCCTTCGACAGCCAAATAAATTCTGGTTCGTATTTTTCCGGCAAAAACCATTGTTTATCCTATATGTGGCACCGCACCTAACTCACCAGAAAGATATTTTTTCATTAGACTTGGGTCACGACGAAGACCTTTTATATCTCGCGCCCCATATACATGTGTTGATTGACCACTAGGCTTTTCTACAAAAAATATTTGCTCTTTTTCTAAATCGTCTAATAAAGCAGGATTATGTGCAGTAAAAAGCAATTGTGCATTATGTGGATTTTTATTTGGGCCACCAAACCAACGAAATAATTCAGGAATTAATAATGGATGAAAATCTGTATCTAACTCATCAATAACAGCAATACTACCTGATTGTAGCGCGCAATGTAAGCGAGGGAAAATTTCAATGAACCGTTGAGTACCGGCTGACTCTTCATTCAAAAAAACGAAGCTGTCTAATCCTACATGGTTTAATTTTGCAAAAAACCCTTGAGGCCCTTGCTCAATAGACATTGATTCAAGCCCAACATCAAACCTTCTTAATTCACGATTCAAATGATCAAGACAAGTTTTATCATTTGCATAAACAGATAACCACTGCATATTATTTTGTTGGATTTTGCCAAAACCGAGAATATTGGTTTGCAGCATTCCAATCAACTGAGTTAAATAGATAGATTTGGGATGATTTAATTTTGCAAGCGTGCTAAGAACACTCGCGTTGGAACGAATACTTTCTTTTTTTTCACTAGAAGCTGAAATGCTAAACTCTTTTTTAAAATCAAACCGTTGTTCGTGACGCTCAAAGAGACGCCGAAATTTTCCTTTAGGCGCATAAGACAATGCCTCATATAAAATTTTTTTATTTGAAAAACTATTAGCCTCATGAGAAACATGTAATTCATAACGAAACTTTGCACGTAACTCTTCAGCACTTAACTGACCATCAAATTCAATTAAAATTTTTGTAGGTTTTCCCCACCATTTTTTTTGTCTGTATGGCTGAAAGAAAACATCAATCTCATCCTTCCAATAAAAGCTATGTAACGCAAAAACTACTGCAGAAGTAATTGCTCGTAAAATAGTTGATTTGCCTGAAGCATTTGCTCCAAAAAAGCCTATAACTGCCGGAAGGCGACTATCTTCACCAGGATAAGGTTGCCGAAAACAAGGCATATCTGGGGCATTAGCATGTACAATAAACGAGATTTCTTGTGCCTCTGCTATCGAGAAAAAATTTTCAATAACGACTTTATATAACATAAGCAAAACCAAGCTGGGTTTAATCTTAGGATATTATACTAAAATCTAGCATACAAATCCATACTTTGACAAAAAAACTGCAAAATCTTGCTTTAATGTTAGGATCGACGCTGTCTAACAATCCTGTATAGCAGACACAGGCAAATCCACCGATTCGCCCATAGCAATGCGCATAAAACAGTTTTTAATAAGATCGGAGCGATCGGCAAAATTTAGTCCCATGTTGCGAGCTTGAATAATTAAACTCGATGATGAGCCAAATAATTCTTTAAATCCGCGCATGGTGACAATCATCATCACGTTATCACCTTTGCGCCAGCGCTCGTATCGACGCAATGGCCGCAAGCTTCCAATGTCGCGATGATTTTCATTGGCCTCAATAATACATTGCGCCAAACACGCTGCATCCATAAATCCTAAATTCACGCCCTGGCCTGCTAACGGATGAATCGTGTGAGCAGCATCACCAATTAGCGCTATGCGCGGCTCAACATATTTTTTGACATGGCGCATCACCAACGGAATCGCTTTGGGCTCGTTTAATAGTTTTATTTGCCCCAAACGCAATCCAAATTCATTGTTAATTTCACGATTAAAATCTTGCGCCGACATTGCAACTAAATGATTGGCACGCTCGGTTTCTGTCGACCACACAATCGCACAATGGTGCACATTCGCAAGCGGCAATAATGCCAAAATACCATCCGGCAAAAAAGCTTGCCACCCTGTTTGTTGGTGTGGTTCTTCGGTTTCCACCACAGCCACCACTGCATTTTGATCATACGAGCGCTCATGCATATCACCCGACATTTGTTGGCGCACCCACGAACTTGCACCATCGGCTCCGACAATTAATTGCGAACGAATTTTTTGTTCGTCATCCAACGTAATCTCAACAAATGCTTCGTCATTTACAATGTTTTTGCCTTTGTGCGGGCAATAAAAATCAACGTATTCATTGTGTTCCAAATGTTGCCATAACGCGCGCACAATTTCGCGATTTTCAACGATTGCACCGAGCGCAGGAGCGCCTGTATCTGCACTGTCAAAATCAATTTCGGCGCCACCAATTGCATCCCACACTTTTAATGCCGTTAGCGGCGAATAACTGTTTAGGTCGATGGCAGACCACACATTTACATTTTTTAATATGCGTTGAGAAACAACATTCACGGCACTCACACGAGAGTCGATATCCGTTTTTGCCCAACGCATTGTAGGTTTGTGAGATTCAATGACAGCCGTCTTAATTTTGGCATCTGCTAACAAAGCTGCAAATAACAGCCCCACCATGCCACCGCCAACAATCGTGACAGCATATTCTTTAGTTTGTGTTGACATGCGATCCTAACCCTATCCCTCGCGCCAATTTTGGCAAGCGCCCGCCTAAACCCATCAACGGTTTTGCCAATCGTTTTTTAATGGGCAAAATTAAATCCGTCGCCAACAAACCCAACCCACGTGCTGGTTTTAATAATGGAATCTGTAATCCAAATAAATGACTAATGCTGTCGGTCAAACCCGCCACACGTTCTTGGTCTGACACGCGCCATTCAACATATGCTTGCAACACCGACAAATCACCGATCGACTCTAACTGACTGCGCGCATTCACCAAGGTTTCAGCCAAGACTGCCACATCGCGCAAACCTAAATTAAACCCTTGCGCCGCTACCGGATATAACGTATGCGCAGCATTACCTAACAACACAAAGCCCGGGCGAATTTGCTCTTTTGCGATAATCGTTTGTAGCGGAAATTGTCCACCACGATTTATTTTTTCAATCGCAGGAATGCGACCGGCAAACGAATTTTCAATATACTCTTTGAATTTTTCATCGCCCCACTGCGCGACATCACGCGCCATGTCCTTGTGCATACTCCACACCAAACGACACCGATGGCGATTAAATAACGGCAATAGGGCCAACGTACCTTCGCGAGTGAATCGCTCAAAAGCAGCATATTCATGCTCACCGTTTAAATAAATCTCTGCAGCTAATGCTACATCACCGCGATCAGAACGCTCCGTCGGAATTTTTAATAAATCGCGCGACGTAGAATGCGTACCATCGGCGGCGACGACCAAAGACGCTGTAATTTCGCGCTCACCATTAGCCGCATTAACCGTCACAGTGGCACCCGTCTCTTCGCATCGAATCGCCATCAATTGAGTAATGGCAATGAAATCAACGTTGGGCTGTTCGGCCGCGCGTTGATATAAAGCATGTTGTAAATCACCAAAGGGAACAACATAACCCAACGCCGACACATGCTGCTCTCTCGCACTAAAATGAATGGCACCCAACGCACCCGCATCGGACACATGCACGCTCTTGATGGGACACGCAAACTTTTCTAGCTCGGGCCAAATATTGAGTGTCTGCAAAATCATACTGCTACTGTAAGATAATGACAGCGGGCGCGTATCTTTTTTGGGATTAGCGGTGACATCGGGCAGATGCGTTTCCAGCACCGCAACTTTGAGGCCTTGATTTTGCAGCGCAACGACAAGGCTAGCTCCAACCAAGCCCGCTCCAATGAGGATAACGTCATACTGCTCTAAATTCATATCATTCACTCTTTAATCCCTAAAGATCATACCATGTCTGCTCGAATCAGTGACGCTTTCAGTGTATCATTTTATGTTCACTCAAATAGGAGCCGGGCCGCTATGAACAACAACACCGCTACTCGATTAAGCGAATTACGCCAGTTAATGAACGACAATGGCGTTGACTACTACTATGTACCTTCCGCTGATGAACATAAAAACGAATACCTACCGGCTTACACTAAACGCCGCGCCTGGATCAGTAATTTTACCGGCACCGCAGGCGATGTGTTAATCGGCAAAAATACAGCTTACTTATGGACCGATGCACGCTATTTTTTACAGGCTGAACAGCAACTCGATAGCTCCCTGTATGAACTCATGAAAATGACTCAAGGCGAAACACCTTCAATTGACCAATGGCTCGCATCGCAGGGTGATAATATCGTTTGCGGCGTCGATCCCAACGTTATCAGCATTGCTCAAGCACACAAAATACAAAACACTCTAAGCCACCACGGCGGAAAACTACTGAGCATCGACAAAAATCTCATCGATGCTATTTGGACAGACCGCCCTGCATCACCTCACAAACCGTTGCGAATACAAGACGTAAAATATGCAGGCCAGAGTGCGCACGATAAAATCACCCAATTGCGAAACATGATGAAAGATGCTGGCGCCAATGCACACATCATCACCATGCTCGATGCTATTGCCTGGTTATTTAATATTCGCGGCAACGATATTAGCTACAATCCACTCGTCATCAGTTACGCGGTTGTCACACACGATCAAGCTCTTTTATTTGTGGATCCCGAGAAAATTACCGCTGAAGATCATCGCTATTTAAAAGAGCAACACATTGAGGTCAGGCCCTATGGAGACTTTCAATCTGTTTTGAATCATGTCAAAGGAAAAGCTTGGGTTGATCCTTCAACAGCAAGTTGGTGGGTACAGCAACAACTCAACCAAGCTGAAATCCTCGTACAACATTCACCCATCACGCTGCTGAAAGCCATCAAAAATAATACTGAACAACAAGGTATGCGGATCGCACATCAGATTGATGCCGTTGCGATGATAAAATTTTTATATTGGCTGGAACACCACTGGCAAGAAGGTATCACGGAAAAATCGGCACAAGAAAAACTCGACGCGTTGCGACGAGAAGAACCACGCTGTCTTGATTTAAGCTTCAGCACGATCAGCGGATTTGGACCGAACGGGGCTATCGTCCATTATTTTGTGACCGAAAAAACCTCCATCCCAATCGATGATTCAAGCCTCTATTTGATCGACTCCGGCGGCCAATATTATTACGGCACCACCGATATCACGCGCACTATTCATTTGGGCACACCTACTGAGGCACAAAAGCGCCATTACACGCTAGTTCTAAAAGGACATTTAGCCATTCGACATTGTGTATTTCCTGACGGTGTTTGTGGTGAACATATCAATGCACTCGCGCACGTTCCATTGTGGCGCGATGCACTCGATTATGGTCACGCTACAGGGCATGGCGTTGGCTGTTATCTTTGCGTGCACGAAGGACCACAAGGCATCACTTTCCGACACACCGGAGTTCCTCTCCAACCAGGAATGGTGGTCAGCAACGAACCGGGCGTTTATTTTAAGAGTCAATATGGTATTCGTATTGAAAATCTTTGCTTGATTACACAGGCTTACACGCAACTTGACAGCCAAACGCATCACGGACCGTTTTATAAGTTTGAAGATTTAACACTCGTCCCCTATTCTCGCAAGCTCATCGATACCAACAATCTCACCGCAGAAGAAATTGCATGGGTCAACGAATACCACCAACACGTTTACGAAACGATTGTCGATCAGTTGCCAAGCGATGAATTACGAGAGTGGCTAAGCGCGGCCACAGAACCGCTTTAATAAAAGGGCATCTTTTGAAATTCTTTTCCCAGCACACTCTCCTCTTTACCGCAGTTGAAATCGACAAAGTGTTTCTAAAATTATCACCAGGGTTGACCTATCGCATGTAACGCACTATTCTTACAGTATTCGCTTACAAAGCGTAAGTTAGTACTTGAATACTAGAGCTTGTTTGCCAATCGCTGTGATAGATTCAATGCAAACAACTTCTAAAAGGAACACAAGGAAGACATGATGACGACCCTTGAACTCAGCGGTTTAGAATATCAAGTTGACCACTTATTGCGTTCTCTAGAACGATTAAAAGCTGAAAACATTTCATTGCGCCAAAAGCTGTCGAGCAGTATTCGCGAACGATCTGAATTACTCGAAAAAAATCGCAAAGCGGCCGACAAAATCAAAAAAATAATTTCTCAATTAAAGGAACAAATGTCATGAGCAACGCAGAAGACAACGTACTCTCTGTCACCATCATGGATCGTAGCTATAAAATTAAATGCCCACCCGAGCAAACGCAAGAACTGCAAGAGTCGGCGCATTATGTTAATGAACAAATGAAAAAAATCCAAGAATCCACCAACATTAACAGCACCGAACGCGTTGCTATCGTTGCCGCGCTCAACATCTGTCACGAACTCATGCAGTTGCAAAAACAAAAAAACAATTACATAGACGTGATGAATCAACGCATTCAGGACTTACAACATCGCATCGAAAATTTCCTTTCGACCAACGAGGAAATTGCGGTATAATAATAGTGTCCTCTGTGGTTATCGCCAGCAGGAACAGCATTTTTGAACCGATACTCGCTTGATCAGGAATTGGTTGTGGACAAAGCTGTTGTGCAAGCCCATAAAATTGGGGAGCCTGATGCGATGCCCGCCAATACCGCCCTAAACCTCAGGGTTCAAACAAGCACCTGCAGCGATATCATGGAGGCCATCAACGATGACAAACTCCACCGACAAAAAACATTTGCGTCAACTATTGCGCCATCAACGACGCGAATTACCAATAGCAGAGAAAATAAACGCCGCTGAGAAAATTGCGCAACGCGTTTTTTCACTGCCTGAATTTACACGCAGTCAACACATCGCTTTTTATATCGCGCACGATGGCGAGGTTGACCCACACCTAATCATGGCATACGCCGAAAAAAATAATAAAGATGCTTACTTGCCAGCATTAGCTTTAAAAAGTGAGCATCATTTAGAGTTTTATCGCTATCGTAACGGGGATACATTAGTCATTAATCGCTTTGGCATTGGCGAGCCCGATACCAAAACACAACAACATATTGTACCGAAAGCGTTAGACTGTGTTTTCTTACCGTTAGTGGCTTTTGACAAAAACGGTAATCGCATTGGCCGTGGCGCGGGTTACTACGACCGCACATTTGCATTTCTCCACGAAGCTGATCAAAAAAACAAACCCTGTCTAATTGCATTGGCTTACGATTTTCAAAAAATTCCTTCCATCGACCCCGCCGAGTGGGATATTCCGCTTGATCTTATTGTGACTGAGGAACACGTTTATCGTGTGTAGTTAAAGGAATTTTCTCGAGCAGGTACAAAGGATAATTCCGAAGCTTACCATCTTGTTTTAAGTTTAATAAACTCGCGCGATTGAGAAACTCAGGGTTATATTTTTTATCATAAATTAATAAGCTTTTCTTTTTAGTCGAACTATTTGCTTTGATTTCTAGCGGCTGTATGCCATCTGACACCGGCAAAATAAAATCTACTTCGGCCGTATTCCCGCTTGTCCAATAAAAAAGGTTTTTTACCGCGTGGCTTTTTAACAACTGCGCCGCTAAATTTTCAGTCAATGCCCCTTTAAATTCAGTAAAAAGTTTATTTTTTTCTAAAATAGTTTTAGCGCTAAGCTCCGACATCGCCCCCAATATTCCAACGTCAAGGCAATAAAGCTTAAATGCACGATTATCTAAATATGCTTTAAGCGGCAATTGAGGCGCCGTAACGTTGTAAGCTGGATAAACCAAATTTGCATCAATCAGCCATTGCAACGCAGTTTCATACTCTCTTGCACGAGCACCAGACTTCATCTGTGAAAACACAAATTTTTTATTTTCTTTGGCAAGCTGTGTTGGGAGTGAATTCCAAATCGATGTAATTTTCATGACAAGCGTGTCGCGATGCTCGTGATAGATTATTGCCATCCCTGTCAATAATCGACTCGCAATACGCGACAACTTAAATAACCGCGGACGTCCTCCTCACCCCCGCTCCGCGACCTCACGGCTCGACTACGCACGGGCTCTCAACTGACTCGACGCCTCGTAAAGATTTTTTGCAGTCGCTTACGCTCGGCAAAAAATCCCAGCCTGCCGCGGAATACGCGCCTTCGCTTCGCTCTCCATGGCGCGCATCGTTTGATTCTCGGGCGCATGCTTAGCAAAATCTAGCATGTAAGCTTTTATAATTTCTTCATGAATTTTTCGAATTGCATTAATATCTTCGTTCTCCGTATACGTTTTGAGAGCCTCCGGCATGCCACCGACATACAGATAGATTTTTAATAAATCGCATAAATCAGCATGAATGCTTTTTTCTATGAGTTCAAACTTATTTAAACTGCATAAATAATCATGCAATCGCTCTCTTCCAATTGCCTGAAGAAATTCAAAAAAAGTCATGGGGTACAACTCAAGAAAATTCACTTTACCCACAGGAAATCCTTCATGCTGCGACAACTTGACACCCAACAATGACCCCGCTGCTACGATATAATACTGCGAGGCTTGCTCACAAAAATATTTCAAGCTGTTTAATGCCTTCGGGCATTCTTGTATTTCATCGAAGAAAATCAAGGTCTCTTGCGGGGTAATCTTCATCTCCAAGCGCAGTTCAAGCGCTTTGATGATTCTGCCAGGCTCAAGATCCTGCTCAAAAACCTCTTTGGCGCGCCGATCTCGCTCGAAGTTAATATACGCGCACTGCTTGAATTCAGATTCAGCGAACGCCTTCAAGATGTAGGTTTTGCGAACCTGCCTGGCACCTTGCAAAATCAAAGGCTTACGAGATTTTGAGCCCTGCCAGTCTTTTAACTTATTGAAAATATGACGTTTCATCGCCTACACTCCCCGTGAGAGCACTTTCCTGTCTAAAATGTGAATTTTATCACGTTTTTCATAGGAATAATGTGATTATTATCACATTTTCCATAGGAAAGAAGAAGCCTCTGTCCAACCCGCATGTGGCATAGACTCATGAATTCCGAAGTACTTCCGAAGTTATCGGTTTGGCTGATTCAATAACCACTTTCGTCTATTGGTAGCGCCCTCAGCCTTAATTAGATTAAGCTCCATCATTCGCTTTAGCTCGTTTCTCAACCAACGCTCTGTCGGAGGGTCTGTTAACTTTTCACTCAATTCCTTGGTAGATAGCGCACCATGGCGCTCTAAGAGTGCGAGAACTTCAACTTGCCTTGAGGTTAGCCTACCTTTAGGTTCCTGAGCCATTTTTTGCGGACCAATGGATTCTTTAAAAGTAAATTTCACCTGAAACCCATCGGACGTCTCTGAAAATTCCGGCGTTGGCAACCCTTGTTCAGCACAAAGCCGTAATATTCGTCTTGTGCCTCCACCAAACCGATCAATAAGCTTGCGCGCATGAAACACTTGAGCAATTCTTTCATTCCGCCGCCGTGACGGATGCTTAACCTTTAATTGCTCAACCGTTAATCCACCAAATAAATGGCCTATGTTATGTATTTCAAATGCCTCATTAAAAATATAAAGCGAGATATCTCCTCCCCGCGTTGAATAATCTCTATGAACAACTGCGTTAATAATAGCCTCTCTAATAGCCAAGAGTGGTAATGCCATCTCATCGATTCGCTCAAATTGATTCAGGTCATATCGACTTGAAATAGGAAGATGCTTCCTCATAAATTCAATTGCCTCATCAAGTAACTGAAACGCATTCCCACGTATTTGCTTACTATCAAGTACCTCATCCATAGTATCATCAACAAAACGCCCCATTCGTATAAAGCATTGCGAAAATTCCGCCGGCATTTTTCTGCATACAATACCATGGCCGCATTATTAATCGCTCCATTTTGGATTAGATCAAAATGTGTAAGTATTTCATCCACACTTTCGGTATATTCATCTTCAGGGATACGCCCCTCTTTTAAACGAATTTTAAATGTTTTAACAATTTCTTCATGATCAAGATTGTCCAAATTAAAATTATTCGTTGGAAGTGCCTCCCATGCTTTAGACAAACCCGCATGCTTAAGCAAAAGATTCTTATATTTCTCTGATGGCATCGGCTTAATGCCGGATGGTGTCTTGAGGTATGGCCTTCCTTTAAAAGTATATGGACCATCATCAAATGATCGTTGGCAAATAAATACAATGATTTGTTGTTCTGAATCTGGCAGTGAAACATATTCGATTTCCATACGCGGCCAAGGATCAAAATGGTTTTTGAAGGCAGTTAATTTCATTTTTACTGAGTCAGTCACCTCAACACCAATAACTTTTCCAGAATCAGAAATGCCTGTAAATCCATAGCCACCCTTAGCATTAAGTTGCCCACATAGCGCTTTTCCCAATTTTTCCAATTCAGCTATTGATTTTTTATATTCAACAATTTCAGTTTCACCATTAGAAATAAGTTTTTGAACTTGATTTAGATCCATATTTCAAAATACCTAGTTAACTATTTCTGTTCCACGAGTTTCCAATGTATCTTAGCATTATTGATTGTTTTAGTATCTACACTAATGCGGGTTATTCATTCTTATCCTAAGTTTAGCGAATCGTTGAATATAGTCCGGACATACGAAACTACACGCCAAGCATATAACAATCACAACCTGGGTGAACGATACGTAATTCGATAAACGACACCCGCATAATCATCGGAGACCAACAGCGCACCATCTGGCATAACCAAAGTATCGACCGGTCGACCCCATTCGGTTTGACCCTGCAACCAGCCGGTCACAAACGGCTGGTATGAAAGCGCTTTATTTCCCTTTAATGTCACGAGCATCAAGCGGTAACCGATTTTTTGACTACGATTCCAAGAACCGTGTTCGGCAATGACAATCTGATTCCAGTATTTTTTTGGAAACATTTTACCGGTATAAAACGACATCCCAAGTGCCGCCACATGTGGGCCTAACTCCTGCACTGGAATTGTCATCCCTTTTGCAGAACGCAATTTACCGTATTGAGGATCAGGCACATTGTTTCCATAAAAATAGGGAAAACCGAAATTCATTCCTTGCCGAGGCGCATGATTTAATTCATCCGGTGGCAAGTTATCTCCTAGCCAATCGCGCCCATTTTCGGTGCACCATAATTGCTTCGTATTTGGATCCCAATCAAAACCAACACTATTCCGAACACCTTTAGCATAGACCTGAAAATTTGTACCATCGGCTTTAATGCGAGAAATACTTGCAAAACGTGGGTCTTGTTGCACACACACATTGCAAGGTGCACCAATTGCAACATAGAGCCAACCATCGGGTCCAAATTTAATATAACGCCAACCGTGATGTGTTTTATTCGGCAGTTGATCGTAAATCAAAACTTTCTTCGGATCATTAAGAGGTAGTGCCTCATTTTTGTTGATGTGATATATTTTGCTATTTCAGAAAATCATTAGGATAAGGATTGCATGAATGGCAAGAATCAATGTTGCTTGCCCCTGCTGCTGTTTACATGAGGTTGTAAAATTTGGCGTCAGCAGTACAGGAAAGCAAAGGTTTCAATGTAAAAATAATGCTTGTGAGAAAAATACATTTCTTCTAGATTACACACATAATGCTCGTGCCCCTGGTGTTAAAGATAAAATAGTTGATATGGCAATGAATGGTAGTGGCGTCAGAGATACTGCAGGCGTTTTACGTATTAGCATTAACACTGTTATTGGTGAATTAAAAAAAAGGGTGAAGGTTTGGAGAGCGTCAATACACGACTTTTAAAGGAAAAAGAATCACTTGGTGCGTCTGTTACTGTTAATGTTGTACAAGTTGAAGAAGCGGAGCTGGATGAAATGTGGAGTTTTGTTCGAAATAAACAGAATCAACGTTGGCTTTGGCATGCGATTGATCACCATACACATGAGGTGTTAGCTTATCATTTTGGTCCAAGAAAAGATTCAGCATTTAAAGCACTGAAAGAAAAACTGAGCTCATTTGATATCAACTTTTACTATACAGATGATTGGGGTGCTTATGAAAGACACCTGCCTCAATCAAAACATTTGGTGGGAAAGCAAAATACCCAAGCGATTGAACGAAAGCATCTCACGTTGCGCACACGAATAAAGCGATTAGCGAGAAAGACGATTTGCTTTTCTAAACTGGATAAATTGCACGACATTGTCATCGGATTATTTATCAATAGGCACGAGTTTGGGAGGGTTATTTAGATGCCATCAACAAAAATGAGGCACCACCCATTAAGATGCTTTTCGATGTCAGGATACTTCCAAATACGCGTCATCTCCGCCACGTATAAATTACCATTACGATAGGCAACGCCATTGGGCATTGTCATGCTATCTGCAATCAGAATGACTTTTTTGGCATGAGTCCCATTTTTATTGGGAATCAGTGCATATACTTTTCCAGTTTTTCGCGTACCGACAAAAACAACCCCATCAGCACCCAATGCTAAGGAACGCGCGTGAGGCACATCTGCATAAATATGAATAGCAAAACCTGGCGGCATTTTAAGTTCATGTAGCGGTAATGTTTTATCTTTTGCATTGATGGGAATAGCGAAAAGTGAAAATAAGACAACACTTAAAATGATCGCGATCCGTCGCATGTCGTGTTAACGCCTCCGACGAAAAATGCCGATCAAAATTAAAATCACGAGCAGTGGAATTAAAATTGGGAAAGCGACAGGCACATAGGCAATAGTAAATACCGCCCACACGGCAATTAATAGTGCGATGATCCAAGCAATGACGCTCGCTGAAATCAAAAATAAAATTATGCCGATACACATCAACACAATCGCAGCAATCACGAAGCCAATCGCCCCCGCACCAATGACGATGGTTAACCCGAGAAACGGCAGAATAATATGCCAACCCACCACTAACACCAAAATGATGATAATGGCTCCAATCAGCAGGCCTATTGAGCCTTTACGTTTTGGTTGGTTTTCCATGGCCTTATTTTAGCTCAGAGATATAGGGATTGGAAGTCGGGTATCTACCACGCCCATTATTTCCATTATTTAATAAGCATAGCGAACCTAACTCTACCCCTGCTTCCTTATTTAATAAAGGTTCACACTCTCCACCTTGTCTGCGTTGACCACGTTGACCACGTTGAAACAATAAACACGGGAAAAGACCAGAAAAAAAACCAGCAGGCTTGTTAACAGGGCTATTACTCTCTTTAAAATGTTCATCAAATACAGAACTTCCATGGCTAAATACAGAACTTCCATCGCTTGTTGTCGCTGTCGAAGTAGTAGGGCTTACAGCATTACTTTCATCTCCACTGTCAGTTCCACTTTCTTCTTCTCAAAAATCAAAAAGGTCAGCCCCTTCTCCTCTCAAGAAGGCTTCTAAATATGAAGGCCTGTATGCGTCTAAAGATTCTTTTGCCTCTTTTCGATCAGATTCTTGAAGCGAATTTATAGCTTCAACAAATTTAATCAACTCATCTAATTCAGTTTTTAATAAATCATGATATTGAGGTTCAAAAGGGCCATACTGATATACTATTTCTTTGCGAGAATGCTCAGCAGATTCTCGTATCCGCGCTAGCAAGCAAATGTCATGTCCTTCCCCAATTAGCTCATATAACCTTGCCATACAAGATTGGATCCTCTTCTCAGCATCCGCTCGAGAGGAAAAACCGGACGTCGGTATTCCCTTCGTTTTATCTAATTCCCACGCTTTGACAGTAACGCCATCGACATAAAACAACAACTTGCCTGGCAAGCCCGTATAATTTTTCAAAAAATCAGATAAGCTTGCATTAAAAGAGTCTTTTGGATTGATCTGCCCTTCAAGCTCTAGCAAAACAGGATCTGCATCCATAAGTTTTACAGCGCCAAAACATCTGTTTTCGCGCAATGAATGCTTTGCATTTGGTGGATTCACTAAAGTAAAAGGCATAAATCGTCTCCCCTTTTGTAGCGCTACAAAAATAATCATACCAGGGAGATATTAAAAAAATCTTAAGGGCGCCTTCATCAAAGTTTAAAAACCGACCACTTTTCTTAAATACCTTGTGGAAAGAGCAGCCTGCATACGTTTCCTGGCAATCCCATGCGTGGAACTGGTCTCTTTTTCTAACAGTTAAATACCCGTGAAAACGTGAGTGGACTCGGCACACCGCAGGTCATATCGATAAATTGGTTTAACCAACGTGTCTGACTTAAACCAAAATCAGCAATTCCTTCCCAGGTATTAAAGCCACAAAGAATCGCGCATAGCGTAATGACTAATATATTGATCAAAGGGTATCGGCATCGAGCCCGAACTCGGGGATCTGGGATGTTGAGAAAGCAGTGAAATAAATATTGATTTTTGATCGGTTTGCGCGTAATTTTATTCACAATCAAGCTCCTGGTTAAGATTTTTTAAATCTACGTGTAACTAACGTAGGGGCTTGATTTTTTAAATTATTTCTCCTTGCTTGTCTACTATAAATCCTCTGGTAACCTCAATGAGTTCAATTAACCCGGTCAATTTTTAAACTTTGATGAAGGCGCCCTGCGTGATTTTTTTTCTCATCCCTGGTAACCGTTTGGATCCCGGATAATTTTGCACATCCTGATGCAAAATTTCCGGGATGACGAGGTTACGTTGAGTCATCCACTCTCAAACAGCATTTCAATTGCAGCAGAGAGATTGGGGTTACTGTTTTGCGGGCGTAAGCACCTGTGTAACCTTGCAATAACGACTAATTGTTATCGATAGGATAACCAGACTCTTGCCATTGGCTAAAACCACCGTCCATTGAGATGACGTGCGTGTAACCCATCTTCTGCAAACTATCTGCAGCAAGTGCAGAACGAAAACCACCACCGCAATAAAGCACGAGTTTTGTGTGATGGTCGGGAACGGTTTTTTCGATATCACGTTCGATGACGCCTTTGCCTAAGTGAATAGCGCAGGGTAAATGTCCTGCGGCCCATTCTCTGTCTTCACGCACATCAACGAGGACAAAATCTTCTTTTTTATCTAGCATTTTTTTAACGCTTTGCACATCTGTTTCTTTAATGCGTGACTTCGCATCGTTCACAACTTCTAAGAATTTTGGCGCATGTTTTTTCATATTATTTACCTCCAATTAAATTTCTAAACTAAACTTCCGCCATATCGCCTTTTTTCTCAAGCCATTTCTTGCGATCACCAGCGCGCTTCTTCGCTAACAACATATCCATCATCTGGTGCGAATCATCTTTTTCTTTGACGGTTAACTGCACCAAGCGTCGCGTTTCGGGATTCATCGTTGTTTCACGCAACTGTGACGGATTCATCTCGCCCAAACCCTTAAACCGCTGAATGTTTACGTTGCCTCTTATTTTCTCAGCCTTGATGCGATCTAAAATGCCTTGTTTTTCGTCGTCATCTAACGCATAAAACACTTCTTTACCAACATCGATGCGATATAACGGCGGCATTGCAACATAGACATGCCCTTCCGCTACTAACTTCGCAAAATGTTTTAAAAACAACGCACACAATAAAGTTGCGATGTGATATCCATCCGAATCGGCATCGGCCAGAATACACACTTTTCCGTAACGCAATCCATCGATATCGCTCGAACCCGGATCAACACCAATCGCAACGGCAATGTCATGCACTTCCTGCGAAGCTAACACTTGTTCGGAATCAACCTCCCAAGTATTTAAAATCTTTCCGCGCAATGGCATCACGGCCTGGAAATTTTTGTCACGCGCTTGTTTTGCAGAACCGCCCGCCGAGTCTCCTTCCACCAAAAATAATTCACAAGCCATCATGTCTTGTTGAACACAATCGGCTAATTTTCCGGGTAATGCCGGGCCTGTCGTGACTTTTTTGCGCGCCACTTTTTTACTGATGCGCATGCGTTTTTGCGCATTGGCAATGGCTAATTCTGCAAGCGCTGTTCCCTGCTCCACGTGATTGTTGAGCCACAAGCTAAAGGCATCTTTGACCACACCGGCTACAAAAACAGCGGACTGACGTGAAGCCAAGCGCTCTTTCATTTGCCCCGAAAATTGTGGCTCTTGTATTTTGACCGATAAAACGTAGCTGCACTGTTCCCAAATATCATCCGCAACAAGCTTAACTCCGCGCGGTAATAATTTATGAATTTCACAAAATTCCCGCATCGCTTCCAACAAACCCGTACGCAAACCATTAACGTGCGTACCACCTTGCGGGGTGGGAATTAAATTCACATAACTTTCTGCAACAGCTTCACCACCTTCTGGCAACCACGTCACCGCCCAGTCAGCCATTTCATTGTCACCCGCAAAATGCCCAATTAACGGCGTTTCTGGCAAACAGATAAGGCCACTGAGTCGGTCCGATAAATACGTTTTTAAACCTTCTTCATAATGCCATTGTTGTGTTTTACCTTTTTGTTCATCGGTAAAACTCACCGCCAATCCCGGACACAAAACGGCTTTCGCACGCAACGTGTGGATGAGTTGTGGCACAGAAAATTTAACGTTATCGAAGTATTGCGCATCAGGCCAAAAACGAATGATCGTTCCTGTTTCGTTTTTATTGCAACTGCCAACCGCACGTAACTTTGATTTGCTTTCACCATCTGCAAAATCCATTTGATAAATTTTGCCGTCTTTTTTTACTTGCACGATAAGTTTTGTCGACAATGCGTTGACGACAGAAATACCCACACCGTGTAATCCACCAGAAAATTCATACGTTTTTGAGGAAAATTTTGCACCCGCATGCAAGCGCGTCAGAATTAATTCGACACCGGTGAGTTTGTGTTCGGGATGAATGTCTGTTGGCATGCCACGACCATCATCGATTACTTCGAGTGAACCGTCTTTGTAAAGCGTCACATCGACCTGTCGTGCAAACCCAGCAATTGCTTCGTCGACACTGTTGTCGATAACTTCATGCGCCAAGTGATTGGGGCGCATGGTGTCGGTGTACATACCTGGCCGGCGACGAACGGGATCTAAACCACTTAAGACTTCGATCGCCTCAGCGGTGTAACCTTTTTGAGTGGATTTTGATTTATTCGCCTTTGCCATCCGTTAAACCTATTTTTATTTTATTCAATGAGTCATTCATTCTGAAAAATATCAGAATTAGCTCTGCGGCAACTCGAGCCAACAAGGGCCCAAAAATGATAATTTCAACGCCGTAAAGATATTTCGCATGTGCAAAGTTATAAATGGCGACGATGATACTAAAAAGCACCGCTAGCCAAAAAAGAACTTGCACAATCACCGGCGTGATCATCTTACGGAAACACAAAAAACCTTTCATATTCAACCCCTCAGTTGCATATTCTACCCATCCGCGGTATCGTTCTCACCCTAATGATGATACAAAAGTTAATGCGCTATTTATATACTTTATTGCTCTACCTCGCCATGCCGTTCGTGATGTTACGGCTCTTGTGGCGATCTCGCAAAGTCACAGGCTATCGCAAGCGCTGGCCCGAACGATTTGGCTATATTCCTGCGGTGAAGGGCAAGAGTATCTGGATTCATGCCGTGTCCGTAGGCGAAACTCTTGCTGCCATCCCTTTAATCAAGACCTTACTCACTCGCCACCCTGATTATACAGTCATCGTGACGACCACTACTCCAACCGGTTCCGAGCAAGTACTGAAAAATTTCAAAGATCAGGTTCATCATGTTTATTCGCCCATGGATCTACCGACCGTCATTAACCGATTTCTCGACCGCTGCCATCCTGATTTATGCATCATTATGGAAACCGAGTTGTGGCCGAATTTATTGCACTGCATCCATGCACGCAATATCCCATTATTACTAGCCAATGCACGCCTGTCAGAGCGATCCTGTCGTGGTTACCAACGCATTGCCGCAATCACCCGCGAAATGCTTAGTCACATTAGCCTTGTCGCCGCACAAAGCACATTGGATGGCGAGCGTTTTGCAGCCTTAGGGCTCGACCGACAAAAACTATTAGTGACTGGCAACATTAAGTTCGATTTACAACTGCCTCAGTCGTTGTTGGCCGAAGGAAAACAATTGCGCTCACACTGGGGAAATCGCCCCACCCTCATCGCCGCAAGCACACACGAAGGTGAAGAGACAATAGTTTTAAATGCTTTTAAAAAAATCCGCGAACAATATGCAGATGCATTATTAATTTTAGTGCCCCGCCACCCCGATCGCTTTAAGAGAGTCGCAAAACTTTGCCAAGCCGAACAATTCACCATTGCTCAGCATAGCTTAAAACAATTGCCCGATACACACACCGATATATTATTAGGCGACACCATGGGTGAATTGCGCTTGCTTTATGCCGCAAGCGACATCGCTTTTGTGGGCGGCAGCATAGTGCCGGTCGGCGGCCACAATTTAATTGAACCCGCCATTATCGGCTTACCTATTTTAACGGGACATCACCTACATAATTTCATTGCAATTAGCCAATTGCTTAAAGATGCTAACGCGGTCATCATCGTCGAGAATGAAAATATGATTACCGATGCAATAATTAAATTGCTAAACGATAAGTCTTTCAGCGCAGCAATGGGACAACGTGCCTATGATGTCTGTGCTGCCAATACCGGCGCGTTAGAACGTCACTTGCAATGGATTGAAAGCCATTTTAATTAACGCTGAAAATGTCATCCCGAACATTTCACTTATCTGACTTTGGCAACACAACATTATTTGCCTGCTGATCTAGCCGGAAACTCGTAACGCGATCGGAATGTTGATCCAATGCTTGTTTCAATAGGATCGACTGTTTGTCACTACTAGGTTTTGGCAGCGTCATAGGCTCAGTAGGTTTTGCAGGTTGCTCAGTGCGTTCCTTTAAATTTCTGGTCACCTTAGGAACTCTAATTATCCATGGCTTATATTTTTTTAATTCTAATGGCATTTGTTTCAATGCCTTTTCGGCTTCAGCTTTCGTTACATAATGGCCATAAATGACTTTATACCACTCGGTATTATGGTAACGCGTAAAAATAATTTGCATATGCGCCTTTAACCGTTGACGCGCCACAAATTCACGCGCCTTCGTCAAATGGTGATCGGCATAAATTTGAATTGCATAATAATACGTTTGTGCTTGGGCTTTTTTCGATAGCGTCGATGTTTTCGCTGTTCTTTGTTGTCCCGATGGTATTTTCGGTTTCATCGATGTAGTCGGTGTCTTTGGTGCCTTGGGTACCGACGGTATTCCCGTCGTTGTTTTACGCGACGTTAACGGTTGATGAAAAATTCGCGTGGGCTGCCCACCAGTCGGAGGGTTAGCAAACGCCGATGGACTCGGTAACGGTGATTTTGAATAACGACTCACATGAACTTTTTCCTCGGGGTGGAAGATTTCCGTACTTGAAAGCCACGCATTAATTCGTGCTAAATCATCCGGAGATAACGTTCCTGCTTGTTGCTCGAGAGTAATGATACTAATCACGTAATTATAACGATCATTCGCCCATGTTTGCTGCGCTTGCGTTAACGAAGTTACTGCATTTAACACATCCACCATGGTTCGTGTACCGACCACATAACCTGCTTGCGTTGCTTCCAATTTATTACGCGCAGATTTAATTGCTTGCACATCTGCTTGAATTTGACTAATGCCCGATTGCACACCCAAAAAAGCTTGGCGAGTTTGGTTAATGACGTTGCGATGTTGGAATTCAAGCTGATCACTCGCGGATAAATAATTATATTCAGCTTGTTTAGTGGTTTCAGATACGTATCCCCCTTGAAAGACGGGAAAGTTAACGTTTACACCCAAAATACCGGTAGTTGTAACTGTGTTTGATACGCCACCACCCGCTCCGGGTGCGGCAATATTCAACCCTGAAATCGTACCTTGTGTTATTGCACCGTAGGATGCTTGGCCAGTGATCGTGGGGTAACGCGCGGCTTCATTGACTTTGATAGTCTCATGTGCCGCTAACATTGAATATAAATCCGATTTGATCATGTAATTTTGTTGATCGGCAACACGAACCCACTGCTCAATACTGCCGGGCTTAGGAATCACTAGCGGGATGTTTGTGCGCAACCCTTTTAACGACCGATATTGGACACCGGTGATAGCACGTAAATTCTCAAGCATATTCGCAAGATTATTGCGATCTTTAATTTCAGTGGCAACAGCATTATCATAACTGGCTTGTGCATCATAAACACCGGTTACAGCAATTAATCCGACTTTAAATTTTTGTTCAGCCGTGATGAGTTGTCGCAGAAATGCTTTCTTTTGTGCAATGGTAAATCGCAACTGATCGTTTGCACTTAACACATTAAAATAAGCCTGTGCAACTCGATACATTAAATCTTGTGCGGCAGCTAAATATGTGGCAGTTGCTGCTTTCACAGAATAACGTGCACTACTTATAGACTTCCAGGTTTGATAATTAAAAATAGGTTGAGTCAACGTTAATAGGTAGTTGTTACCGTTAACATATCCATCGGAATTAATAGAAGCCCCGACAGTTTGTTTTTGATACGTTCGATTAATACCACCACTGACATCAAGGTATGGGAAAAGACCGCTACCAGCCGAACCATTACCTGACATGGCAATAGGTAAATTTTGTTTGGCAGACAACCAATCGGCTTGTGCTTTCTTAAAACTTGGATCACTGAAGAAGGCTTGTTTATACACCTGCATTAAATCAGCCGCATAAGTTGGCATTGCAATAACAGTGGACGCAAGTGCACTTAAGCAAGCGAGGATTTTTTTATTCATAGCAAGCCCTTGATGACTCTAACGTCGAACTAATTATCCTATAAATTTAAGCTCCTTAGCAAACGTCCAAGTATAATTGTCTAAGAAGTGAGCTAGTATAAACGAATATGAGCCCTTAGACCAAGGCTTAAAAAATATTTTGTAAGCCTTTGTATATTCTAGCCGTACGAGAATATCTAGCTCATCTTTTAACCCAACAAAATCCCAATAAAAACGAGGAGCCCCACCCAATTGTTGTTCAAAAACGCACGAAAACAGGACGCAGGCTCTCGACTACGGGTTAAATATTGCTGGTAAAGTATTAAACAAGTCACTCCTATTAGAGCGAGGTAATACCACATAGTCAATTTCAGTCCGATGCCAAGGCCCACTAAAAACACAAGCACCGTTGTTTGCAATGCACCGACAATCAACCGATCAAAGCGGCCAAATAAAATCGCCGTTGATTTCACACCAATTTTCAGATCATCATCTCGATCAACCATGGCATATTGCGTGTCATAGGCGACAGTCCACAATGCAGCCGCAAGAAATAATAACCAAGCAATTAACGGCACATGACCGGTTTGCGCAGCAAATGCCATGGGAACTCCCCAAGAAAATGCCACACCCAACACAAATTGTGGGAAGTGCGTATAGCGCTTCATAAAGGGGTAAATAATCGCGAGCACAACACCGATGCTCGCTAGTAAAATCGTTAATTTATTTAATAGAAGCACCAAAGCAAATGCAATTAAACATAAAATTGTGAATAAAAAGATGGCCTCTTTTTCACTGACTTGGCCTGTAGCCAATGGCCGCTTTTGAGTTCGCTTCACATAGGTATCAATTTTACGATCGGCAAAATCATTAATAATACACCCTGTCGCTCGCATTAAAATAACGCCTAACACAAAAACCGTTAAAATTACTGCATTCGGCACTCCCTTTGCTGCAATCCATAACGCCCATAACGTAGGCCACAACAATAATAAAATACCAATCGGTCGATCGAAACGCATTAATCGCCAATAAGCTGCCACTTGCATTCGCCAATTCTTACGCTCAGGCTTCATCGTGTAATTAAAAATGGGCGACAAAAAATTTTCCTGAATTAATACGAGTTGTTCATAACAATTAAACACAGAGCGACGCGACCATTCGCTTGTGGATTTTGATATTTCAAAAGGACTACGCTTAAGATTAGGGTCTGAAAACAATACATCACCTAACGAACGATTGCCGATCTCTCTCAATCGACGCCCTTTGCCTACGAATGATTTCTTGGGAATAACAACGCGCGCAGTGACGGCTAACTCACCGCGACACCACCATTCGATTTCACGAATCCACACGGCTTCATCCGGCTTGACGCCTAAGGCATCTGATTCATCCGATGTTGCAAAACCATCTCGCTCAGAACGCACCCGATGCTCAAGCTCACCATCTGTCACGTGACGCAACTGGGTCGTTAGCGAACCCGAATAGGTCAACCAATTTTTCTCATGCTCGGACCAAGCTGTGGGTAAAATATCCGTGGCTTCACGCCAGGTAAATTCAAGATCGTGATTGGCTACAGTCATGGGAAAGAAGCTATAGTAAGTAGCTAGCCGGGTCAAGCTCCGTCTCTTGTACATATCTTTCAATTTCAAGAGGCGTCAGTTCAAACCAGGGGTTGGCGATATTTTATTTCGTTTCTAAATTCCAGATAAAGCGCTAAAATACCGAACTATGCGCCGCATGATAGCCACAATCAGTTACATCGTAATGATCGTCACTCTGAACTCCCTGTTCGTCTACTTGCCTGGAGTTTCAGCCTACGGTCAAAGCTTTTCTTCGGCTGACATGCTGGTCGGCAGCATCTATATCGTCCGCGATTTTGCTCAACGTGAAATCAAACACTACATCTTTATCGCCATGCTAATTGGCACGGGTCTCAGCTATATCTTGGCCGACAGCCAAATTGCTATTGCTAGCGTTTCAGCATTTATCGTCGGAGAAGTGTTGGATTGGGTGATTTATACATTCACTAAAAAGCCGCTCTCACAACGGTTAATCCTGTCTTCCATTTCCAGCTCACCTGTGGACAGCCTCGTATTCCTGGCAGTTGCGAGTCGATTGCACTGGATGGAGTTTACCGTAATGACACTCGGGAAAATTGTTGGCATCTTTGCACTTTGGGCTATCTGGAAAATAATCGCCTATCGCAAAAGTCAGCAGCGAGCGCTCGCTGTTAGTGAGTAACAATCACCTGCGTACCTATTTCCACAAAGTGCTGATTCAACCATTTCGCATCTTCTGTGAAAAGACGGATACAACCATGACTCGCATGAAAGCCTGGCAACGTTGAGCCGTGCAAAGCAAAACCACGATAGTAGTACATACACCATGGCATCCGAGCACCCCCAGCAGTTTCGACGGGGAATTTATCGGAAACGCATTTAGGGCCTTCTTTACCTACAATGCGGAATACACCGACTGCGGTGTTACAAACGCGGTGCACATCGGGACACCATCCCTTACCACCGGAAACCGGTCCCCAATGGACTAGATGACCTTTTGCATCATAGGCAGCAAACGCGTGTAGGCCCAAATTAACTACCACAAGCTTCTTACCGGTCGCTTTAATGTCGGCAGGAAACGGTGACAGCTCGAGATAGGTAACCTTCGACAAGTTCGTCGGTACAACAATCCAACGCCGATAAGATAGTGGAAGATTGGTACGATTCAGACGCTTTACCATTTCACGTTCGCGCTCATTTGGAAATAATTTTGCCCAGGTATCGCCCCGATTAACCCTGATACATTTAAATTCAGGATAAGCACAGAGCTGTTGCCCGTAATAGCGATACTCGCCCTCTGGCTTATCGGACTCTTCTTGAGTAAAGACACTGCCGCCAAAGATGATGGCACTAGCAGCGATTAAGAAGACAATGATTTTGTTCATGCTAACATCCATCCTGAACTTGTTTATGATCCGACTCATCAATTCATGCTGAGCGAAACCCCTCACTGTCAGTATAGTATGTCTACACTCCTTTTTTTAAATTCTATACTCTGAGGGATAAAGATGGGTCTGTGAGCAGATCATTATTTGACCCACAACAGCCTATGAGAATTCCCTGACTAAACAACTAGATAAGCAGTTTTTTATATAGTTTTCACTCAACAGCATTAATTTAAACTTGAACAACATGAGCCAGATCAGGCATATTTCCCTAGCAAACAACACTTAAGTAAGCAGTGTTTAATATTTCGTTAAGGTACGCAAAGTATACTACTCAGTATGTTTAAACTGGCATTTTTTATATCTTACGTATAATCAGATAGCTAACATCAGGGAACCGAGCCCAAGTGAGGATGGAACATTATGTCAATATTTTCAGAAACGATGACAAAAGCAATCAATATCTACCGCAGCATGTTGCGCAAGTATTTACCGCAAGCCGAGAGAGTCAGCAAGCTACACGAGCTCAACCTAAAAAACCCGCAATTGTATGAAAATGAAATTGCACTCTACCATACCGGACACGCGATCATCTCCGATATCAACAAAAACCTCGACCCATCAGCCACCGGCTACTATTCGTATTCTGGCGTAGGCAGTTTTGGGGATTATCTCAAAAACTTTCTTAAAAACTACGAAATCGATGGGAATACGGTGATCCATCGCTCTCAAAAAGCCTCTCGCGCGCTGATTCAGGCGATTCAACTGCTCACCCTACCGAAAGACCAGTTAACGCCTGAAGTGGCAAAACGCCTTTCGAGGTGCAACGAAATTATCGCGAAGTACGGCTCTGAAGAGCAGCGGGAGCTTCATGAGTCCACGCTGCAAAATGCGATTCGTAAACAACAAGAAAATAACATCTCTTTTTATCGAACGATATTGAGCAACTTTCAAGAGAAAGTGCACAAAGAAAGCGCCTAAAAGTAATACATTACTAAAAAAATTTACTTGAAACAGTTGAGGCTGATATGTTTTCATGATGTGGTTCGAGGAGCCCATGAAACATCCATTACAATTTGATCACCCCTTCGTCCATTTCGCGCAAGACGTTACCAAAAATTTGCTCGTCAAAGAAGCACTCATGCGACTACAACGTCAGCACGCGTTAAATATCAATTTGATTTTATACGGGCTATGGTACGGGCTAAACCAACGCGGACGGTTATTAAAACAAGATATTAAGGCTTTATTACAATCAATCCATCCATGGCACGAACGCGTATTGCTTGCATTAAAACGTCTCGGCGATCGCCTACCTGCACTCCATGAATTAATTCACACTGAAATACAAACCGCTGAAAACATCGAGCGACAACTTATCGCAGATACCTTATTTAAACTTAATTTTCAAAAAAGAAACCCAGCGCAACAGCTTAGTGACGCCTGTCATAATGTCGCAAATTACCACAAAATTATGAACACACATGTTGACCCACAAGATCAACAGGCCATCATTGATTTATTACAAGCTGCCTTCCCTAATTTAATTGCCGCAGAAATTACCGATGCGTGTGAATCTTCATTAGGCCCAGCAGCCTCGCAACCCAGCGGACATTATTCGCAATTACCATTAGGTGATCTATAATCCTCCACGAATACGCAACCCAGGGGAATTTTCCTTAAGAAAAAATTAAATAATGCATGGTGTGGCATTACCTAATTAATTCGATTAGGATAACCCCTTACAAACGATGCGCGCCATGGAGAGCGAAGCGAAGGCGCGTATTCCGCGGTAGGCTCGGATTTTTTGCCGAGCGTAAGCGACTGCAAAAAATCTTTACGAGCCGTCAAGTCATTTGAGAGCCCGTGCGTAGTCGAGCCGTGAGGTCGCGGAGCGCGGGCGACGAGGACGTCCGCGGCTATTTAAGTTGTCGCGTATTGCGAGTCGATTATTGACAGGGATGGCAATAATCTATCACGAGCATCGCGACACGCTTGGAAGGACGATTATGGAAGAACTGGACTTTGCATATTTCAAGCAGCTGGGCATTAGTTTACTGGAAGTATTACTCTCATTATCCGTTATCACCATTGTTTTAATAATGGCAAGTCGTTATTTTTTCATTACAAGCAATAATACCAAATTAAGTAATGCAATTAGCCAAGTCGGCGGATTAGTCGCGGCAGCACATAACTGGAAAGGCATAAAAATCTCATTTGCAGGCCTAAGCATGCAAACCCTCTATGACGATGGGCAATTGGAACATTTTCCAGGTCTCGATGACTCAGCACCTTCGCATATTTCAGTTTATGATTTATGGGGAAATCATTTTAATATTGCACCGGCTGCTGCCAATAAAGCGTCTATTACGCTGATATTGCCCAATGCTAAAAATTGCCAGGCATTAGCGAATGCCTATGCAGGCGCCACCTGTAGCGGCTCAAATTTTACATATACATTTTCATAGCAGTAAATCTCATGACCACATTAACACGAAATGATGGGACACAATTTGTGGTTCAAGCATATCGCAAATTGCTCACTAACACTAAAAAGACGATACTTAGCCAGCATGTTCGAAAAATTGCAGAACAACAAGGGCAGCTCATTCGTTTATTTAAAAAAGAACCCAGTGGTTATTATGAAGCTGTTTTTTCACACGAACCAGGTTACTTATTAGGCGAGAGCGTCAAACACTATTTTAATCAGGCACAAAATTTAGTCTTTTGTGAAGCACTCCCCAATAGCACAGACGTATTGGTTGTAATTATTCGTGCAGGAGTTATTTGCTTGGACGCGTTGATAGCCACAGAAAACCTACATCAAAAATTAGCAACATTCACAGCCGAACACCACCCTTTTCAAATTATCACATCAGGCAATGTCCCACTTAAAGAAAAGACAGCCGCGGGTGGGTTTAGCTTACCCGCTGATTTGGTCGCATCCTTTGAAACCTTAGAAGACCCTTTATTTCCACGCTTACCAACATTAGCATCATTCCAATTATTACCACTAGCAGTAGCACTGAAATCAGAACATTTAACCAGCCACCTCACATCCATTAGTATGTTAGGTGTTATTGTTGTGATTGGCTTTCTTTGCTGGTGGATTTTATCGCCCACAAAACTTGTGATACATACACGAGCCGAACAAGTTTTACCTTATCCTGCACCTGAAAAGCAATTAGACGAACTAGTACAAACCATTCAAATATTGTATGGCCTACCGGGCTGGAAAGCGTCAACGATTACATTTTATAACAACGATTATAAAATCACTGTTGAATCTAATGGTGGAAATTTAGAGGCGCTGAATACTTGGGCTAAGCGAAATCACTTTGGTTACCAACTCACCGCGCACGGCGCCGTTTTAATCAAACACTCAACGTTAAAAAACCATTTCGCCCCAACATCAATTTATCCAAATCAACAAGTACTCGAATTAATAATTGATCAACTTAACGAACTGCTCCTCGGAAACCATGTGACATTGGAACGAACCATCAAAAGAGGAGATATAAAAGAAACGATACTGTCGATCAATCTACAAAATAAATCAACGCTACTATTATCGATTATCGGAGCGCAACTAAAAAACTTACCAATCACTATCAATAAAATATCGCTCATTACACAGGAGGATTCTATCAATGGAACCGTTAACATTTCCGTTTGGGGAAAATAATATGAAAATGGAAAAACGCCAATTTATCACGATTTTTATAGCTGTCGCTGCTTTAATTTTTTTAGGACGAGAGCTTTACATACTTATTTTTCGCAACACGGCATCCACGGCATCCACGGCATCCACGGCATCCACGGCATCCACGGCATCCACGGCATCCACGGCATCCACGGCATCCACGGCATCCTCTACACAAAATCAAATGATAAATCAATCATCATCGTTTCACTACCAAGCCCGTTCTGATATCCCAAATGCAAAGGATGAACAACACTTAAATCCAAAAATAAAAAATAATCGTTATGCACTCGTTCAAAGTCAACGTGAGTATATTGAGTTAATCCATAAAGTCGAAATCGCAAAAATACAACGGCGATTGATTGACGAAGAAGTTGCTATTGCAGCCGCCAAGAATCGCATCGCCATGCTAAACTCACAAACTGAAAAACTCAATGACAAAAATCGTCACTCTCCTGAAACAACTAACAAAAAAAATAACACTCCATCGAGGTTCAATAATTTTCGAAGCTTCGCCAATATTCAAACCCCTCTGACTACGGATCTCAAAAACACAAACTCTGCACAAAAAAAAGAAATATTAGCGCTCGCCCCTACACCAAAATCAACCGACATGTTAAAAATAGATACCTACACATTGGATGAGATCCAGTTATTAGAATTACCAGCCAATAACTATACCATTACTCTCAAAGGCTCATTTAACAAACATGATTTAGAAATGTACGCCAAGGAAAACAATCTTGGCCCAAAAGCAATTTACTATTCCGTTCAAAGACGAGGGAAGCTTTGGTTTGTTTTATTATATGATCATTACAACACGAAGGAAGAAGCAAATTCAGCATTGCAGCAACTGCCACAGTCGCTACAACAAGACGGTCCGACTGTAAAAAGTATTGATGACATCCAACAAGCGATAAAAGCACAAAAACAATAGAGCTTATGTATAACGCCTCTAGATTATACACGACACAATGCCTGCGTTATAATGACACAGCATTTGATTGTGTGGTGATTATAACGAGGTTGTCTTATGCGCTTTACGAAGCTATTAATTTTCGCGCTATATACCGCACTTTGTCTTTGCGCCTGTTCAAAAGGAAAACACGTCACAGTACAAGGTTACATTGAAGGACAATTCATCTATCTCTCATCAAGCGTATCAGGCAACTTAGAAGAGCTCTTGATTTATCGCGGTAATCACGTAGACGTCAATCAAACACTATTTATTCTTGACCCACAACCCCAACTCGCTGAGCTACAACAAACAAAAGCCAAACTTGCAGAAGCGAAACAAAATCTAGAAAACTTGATTCAAGGACAGCGTAAGACTGTGCTTGAAGGCATCATTGCACAACGCAATCAAGCCCAGGCTAACTTACGGCTTGCAAAGCAAACACTGATCCGTTACCAACAACTTTATAATGATGCCGCCATTGGCAAACAGCAACTGGATGAAGCCATTTCTGATTATCACGCGAAACTACAATTAGTAAAACAATACGAGGCTAATTTAGAAGAAGCAAAATTGGGGTCGCGTAAATATCTCATCTTAGCCCAACAAGCGACTGTCGATGCCGCACAAGCAGACGTCGAAAAGTTAACGTGGGAATTACAACAAAAAACGGTCAAAGCACCTAAAGCCGGCCAAATATTTGATACCTTTTATAAAAAAGGCGAATATGTACCTGCAGGCCAAGGGGTTGCGGCTCTATTAACACCTGATAACATCAAATTAATTTTTTATGTACCCGAACCCTTTTTGAGTCAATTAAAGTTAGGCACTAAAGTTTCATTTAGTTGTGACGGCTGCAAAACAACGCAGGCAATGATTGATTATGTCTCACCACAAGCAGAATATACCCCTCCCGTTATTTACAGCCGCCAATCTCGATCAAAATTAGTGTATCGCGTTGAAGCTTCGATGCCTGCAAAAATTGCCGTTCAGTTTCACGCAGGACAACCCGTGGATGTTTACTTAAAAAAGTAAAAATATGACACAAGAAGAATACATCATCGATGTCAAAGATCTGAATAAAAATTTTGGAGGGAAACCCGCTGTTGTTAATGCATCGCTGCGTGTAAAAAAAGGCGAAATTTTTGGATTCCTAGGACCTAATGGCAGTCGAAAAACAACAACGATTCGCATGTTATGTGGGCTACTAAAACCCGATGCTGGTTCAGGACAATGTTTAGGCTACGATGTCATCAAAGATTCTTTAGATATCAAAAGACATGTCGGATACATGACGCAACGATTTAGTTTATATGAAGATTTAAGCGTCTATGAAAACCTTGATTTTATCGCACAACTCTACGGCATGAAAAACCGCAAAAAAATTGTTCTTCAAAGCATCGAAGATTTAGGTTTATCCGATCGTCGCACACAATTAGCCGGTACTTTATCGGGAGGTTGGAAACAACGTTTGGCACTATCAGCCGCTTTAATTCATAAACCCCAATTACTTTTATTAGACGAACCCACTGCGGTCGTGGACCCAAAAGCACGCCGAGATTTTTGGGATCAAATTCATCATCTCGCTAAACAAGGCATTACAACATTAGTCAGCACGCATTATATGGATGAAGCAGAACGCTGCACGCGATTAGCCTACATTGCTTATGGCCATATGTTAATTCAAGGCACTTCAGAACATATCATTCAAGAATCAAAACTCAATACCTGGAAAGTAACGGGTGAACATTTGGTGAGTTTATCGGAAAAACTCGAGAAATTACCTGGCATCGAACAAGTCGCCGCATTCGGCACTGCCTTGCATGTAAGCGGCACAAATGAAAGTCTACTGACACAAAGCATCTCATCTTTTCAAACATCGGAATATCACTGGCAAAAAATTTCTCCCAACCTCGAAGATGTTTTTATTTCACTAGTCGGCAGCACTGAGGAACCTGTTAATGGATCATAAATACTTTTCTTGGACTCGCTGCATCGCAGTGATGTTTAAAGAATTCATACAAATGCGTCGCGATCGCCTCACCTTTGCCATGATGATCGGAGTTCCTCTACTCCAATTGATATTATTTGGATACGCAATTAACACAAACCCAAAACATCTACCGACAGCGATTGTTATGGGTGATCATAGTCCATTTACCTATGCATTTATTCGTGGGTTGGAAAACACGGATTATTTCCGCATTACTCAAAAGCCCAAAACTATTAAAAAGGCCAACGAAATGCTCGCCTTGGGGAAAGTTTTATTTGTAGTAAGCATTCCACCCGACTTCACCACGCGATTAGTGCGCGATCAGCATCCACAAATTCTCATTGAAGCGGATGCATCAGATCCTGTCGCTTCAGTTAATGCCATGGCTGCCATCAAACCCTTGGCCGAAAATATTTTTAATCCGTTATTAAAAGCCAATTTACAAGATTTAAAAGCAAAGCCTCTCGCTGTGGATATCGTCGTCCATCGAAAGTATAACCCAGAAAATATCACACAATATAATATTGTGCCCGGATTATTGGGCGTTGTACTCACCATGACAATGATATTAATCACGAGCCTTGCCATCACGCGCGAACGTGAGCGTGGCACCATGGAAAGCTTGTTGGCGACTCCCGTCAGACCCTTAGAAGTGATGATCGGCAAAATCACGCCATATATTATCGTCGGATATGTTCAGGTTTTATTAATTGTCTTGGCATCTCGCTATTTATTCGACGTCCCCATTGAAGGAAGCATTATTACATTACTCCTATGCGTATTGCCCTTTATTGCCGCTAATTTATCGATTGGATTAACCTTCTCATCCATTGCAAAAAACCAATTACAGGCCGTGCAGATGGCATTCTTTTTCTTTTTACCCTCTATTTTATTATCGGGATTCATGTTTCCCTTTGCCGGCATGCCACAGTGGGCGCAATGGTTAGGTTCCCTATTACCATTGACTCATTTTCTTAGAATTGCACGTGGCATATTGCTAAAGGGAAACGGTTGGGCAGAAATAGCTCCCAATCTGTGGCCTATTATTTTATTTGCCGTACTTGCGCTCCTGATTGGGGTGAAACGATATCGACAAACACTGGATTAAAGTTTATTTGGGTTTTAACAGCAATTGCGTTAAAATTGTTCAGCGCTTTTCGCTTGGCCGCCTTAACAAGGAGATCTTCATGAACTCATTGATTAAATTCAGAATTCCTGTCTTTGGCTTAGTAGCACTCACACTACTTAGCCTCACCGCCTGCACTCATCAACCACCTCAAATGATCCCATACAGCATGATGGAAATGGACACCCAACTGTCAGCCGATGAACAAGAGGCCCTCTTAGGCTTGATTCGCAAATCGGGTGTTCAAGTGATTCAGCAAGGCTCACGACTCATCATGGTGCTACCCGCTGATACTTTCTTCGTCCCCACAACCGCTATTGTAAAAGACAGCAAAGTCCCCAAATTACGACTCATTGCTCTTTATTTACATAACTATATACGCAAGAACTACACTCAATTCCCCATCAAAATTTATGGTTATACGGATACGGTGTACAAACGAACAGTTCGTCACCATTACTCTAATCAGTATGCACAAGTGATCGCGTCATTCATGTGGCGCCATGGCTTTAGACCTGCTCAAATGAGTGTTGTCGGACACGGTGCGAAATATCCTATCGCAAGCAACCGAACAGCCGAAGGCAGCGCCTATAATCGACGCGTAGTGATCCAAGTAAATTAACGCTGCTGCGATTCTCCCAGCGTTTTCTTTACCTCTAAAATTCTACGATAGGAGTTGAAAATGTCTCGACGCGCCTCTTGATTATTTGCAGCTAATTGCATCATGGTATTATACAATTCAGTCGCATCACGCTTTGGGTCATAACCTTGAGTACCGCCATATAAAATCATGTTATTCCCCGCTAAGACCGCCAAACGAATCGCTTTCGCAGTTGCGACGTGACCCCGAATCGCCTTTGCATCCATATCATCCGTCATGATTATTCCACGAAAATGTAAATGATGTCGCAATAATCCAGTGACGATCTCATGAGACAATGATGCTTCTAAACCACTTTTATCCAATCGACGATTGATTGTATGCGCCACCATAATAAAATGGCACGATTGATGTCTGTTAATAAGTTCTCGATAAGGAATTAATTCCACCATTTTCCATGTCTCAGTGACATCACTCACTTTAACGTCTGTGTTTGTTTTACTGCTCCCTAATCCAGGAAAATGTTTTAACGTGCAGAAGATTCTCGCCTTTCTATAAGCTTCAACACTCGCCATCAAGTCTTTTGTAACTTTAATGGGATCATGCCCAAAGCTTCGCTCTAGTTTGCCGATGGAAGGATTCTTGGGATTGAGATTGAGGTCAGCAACCGGCGCAAGATTCAGATTGATACCATAACGTTTTAGCAAGTCAGCGCGATACAAAACTTGGCTGTAAATTTCTTTTTGATTATTAGATTCACCTAATTTTTGCTGACTATAATTATCATCTAATTTGAATCCTTTTTCAGTTTTTAACACTGTGATCATGCCACCCTCTTGGTCTAGCGCGATCAGTAAAGGCGCATCATGGTACTTTTTAGCATAGTACTGAAGTTGTTTTGTAAGTCGTTTCAGTTGAGCAGGGCTGCTGATATTTCTCGCCATCCCCTTTCGCTCGTTTTTTTTATCGAAATGATCGAACAATATCACGCCACCGATGTGATAATTTTTAATCGCCTTTACAATGGGTGATTGTTCGTTGATCGTAGTCCCGTTGAATCCGACCATCATCATTTGACCGACGGCATTCGAAATATTGGGCCTCGCCGAAGCTGAATGGATGGAGCCAAAAAAAATCACGAAACCGATAACACAATATTTTGGGAGCGGGTTCATTTCTCTTCCTTAAGAACAAAATAGAACGTTCACATTGTGACTCAAATGGACGTGGCGTTCCAACCCAGCCTGCCATTGAAACTTTAATTATGCCACGCCATCTGCAATACATTACCCGATTGCTCTGTATCCAGCGTCATATTTTTTGGATATTTATAATAATAAATATTGCCAAAATTCGATGCAAAGGCACGCAAGGTATCAACGGGACACACATAAGCCACCGCTTGATCGGTTGCTTGTACTTGCACATAATGCGTGCGCAGATATGCAGCATGTAACGTCGAATGACCTAACACGCGCGCATATAATGCTCTCGCCGTTCCCGCCAATCGAATACTACCAGCACCTGTGCTGTTAATATAAACCGTATCGCTTTTTACCCAACGGACAGTAATTTGGTTACTACCGCTTTGTTTAATGTGATCGATATTCAATACACCTAACAAATTAATCTTGCCGAAACCCGATGCATAAATATCGACTCCTTGGCCTCGAAGATTTCTCGCCGTGACATTAGTGGGGCCAGCTACCGTTATTTTTTTAAGGCTATTGATACGAACAATAAGCACGGGACGTTTTTTCAAACTTGGCAAAGGGCGCTGCCACGGCCCTTTTACATACAGAGTATGATCGACTATACGCACCTGCAACGGCTCAACGGAGTAGGTCGCAACTGAAGCCGAAGGTCTAGCACCGGGACGAAGGCCTTTGATGACAACATCAAAATAACCGCTGACATTAAGCTGATCAAAAGCGCGCAGCGACAGTGCATGCTTTGTAAAATGGATTTGAGAAGGCACATCAGGACCACCTGCGTACACAAGCGGCATTGCCATGGTTACAGATAGAAGCCCGAGCAATCGGATTGCTTTCATACACTACTCCCAATTCATTGAAAAATAATGCTATTCGGCAAGCGGGTTAGCGTTGAACCCAAGCCATCCCTTTGCGGCGTCTATCGAAGATAGGCTGTATTATGAAGGATTTATATGAAACAGGTCAAGTGGGATCGAAAATGGCTTGACTGGCGAGTTTGGGCTTCCTGTTTTTCGGGAATCGCTGTCTCTAACTGCTTACGCCCGCAAAACAGGAAGCGAATCGATTAAACAATTTCTTCTAAAACGTCGAGTAACTGCTCAATCGCTTGGCCACGATGGCTGATGGCATTTTTTTCTTCTTCGTCTAACTCAGCCGCACTGCACTCATGCGTCGGCACATAAAAAATAGGATCGTAACCAAAACCTTTGGTACCACGAGGTGCCTCCAAAATCTCACCTTCCCAAATGCCATGACAAAGGAGCTGCGCAGGTTCGGTTTCAGTGCCCATTAACGCGATAACACAATGATAACAAGCATCGCGATCATCTTTGCCGCTCTTTTTTAACTCCAACAACAGCTTTGCAATGCGCTCTTCATCACTCGCGTTTTTTCCTGCATAGCGCGAAGAGCGAACACCCGGGGCACCGCCTAATGCATCGACAGTCAGCCCAGAATCATCCGCAATGGCAGGCAAGCCCGAATATTTTGCGGCATGGCGCGCTTTAATAATGGCATTTTCCACAAATGTGGTGCCCGTTTCTTCCACCTCGGGCATCTCAAACTCAGTTTGCGGAATTATTTTGATGGGTAAATCACTTAACAGAGCTTTTATTTCAGCGATTTTTCCTGGATTTGTACTGGCTAAAACGATCTCTAACATTTTTTTTGTCCTCTAAATTTTCACTTTTGTCGATGCGCGACCTTTATTATTTTTTCCAATTTTTGCAGCCGCCTCCTGTTTTTTCCAATTGTTTTCAGCAACATGAAAATAATGCACAAACAGTGTAATGATAAGACCGATCATAGCCAACACCAGAAACATTTCTAGGAAACTGATACTAGATTGCTGTGGGGAAAAGCTTTTTGATTTTAACATGAATTTAAGGTCAGCTCGCCAATCATCTCTGCAACGACTTTAACCCACTTTGGATGCGCATTCAAACAGGGAATTAACTCAAATCGTTTACCGCCCAATCGTTGCCATTGCTCACGCGCACGAATTCCCATTTCCTCCAATGTTTCCAAACAATCCGCTGCAAACGATGGACAAACCACCGCGATATTGTTGAAATTACGCTCTATTAACTCGGGCAACACAAAATCGGTATAAGGCTTGATCCAAGGGGTTCGCCCCAAACGAGATTGAAACGAAACACTAAATTGATCACTTGATAAATTTAACGCCTTCGCTAATAAATTGGATGTTGCAAAGCATTGTGCGCGATAACAATAACGATTGTGATTTTCAACACCCGGGCATGCTTCACGTCGAGTGCACGCATGCGCTGCACACTCACTTTTGGTAATGTGATGTTCTGGCAAACCGTGATAACTAAAAATAAGATGATCGGGGCTAAAGTCAGCTAGATGTTCTTGTATCACATTTGCTTGTGCGGCAATAAAACCGGGATGATCATAAAAATCATTACATAAAATTAGTTTAGGGATATTCCAATGATTGCGAATCACTTCCATGGTTTTTTCCAACGCCGAGCCGGTTGCCGCCGATGAATACTGCGGAAATAAAGGCAATACAATCAAATAATCACAATGTTGTTGTTTTAACATTTCAACAGCAGAGTCGATACTCGGGTTACCATAACGCATTCCCAATGCAACGTGATAGCGGGCCCCCAACGCAGCCCCTAGTTCATTTTTTAATTGCTCACTATTCACTAAGAGTGGCGAACCCTGTTCAGTCCATATTTTTTGATATGCGGCTGCCGATTGGCGCGGCCGAAATGGCAGGATGAGCATGTTGAGCAACAGCCAACGAGCAAGCTTTGGCAAGTCAATGACACGCGGGTCGGACAAAAATTCTCGCAGATACCGACGGACCGCCGGCACCGAGGGGTCATCCGGAGTGCCGAGGTTTAGCAAAAGAACGCCGATGGAGGATGCTGTATTCATGGGGATCGATTATACCAGGTACGCTGACCCAATGGCTAAATTCACAGCGCGACCTCAATCTCAGACATTTATTGAATATTCTAGGCCTCCATCGGATATTCAATGTTTTTCCTTGACATACATCGGATATTCAAAGAATATAACCTAAAAGGGCCTCTACAAGATGATAATTCGTAGAAAAATCGAACAAAATATTCGCGATACACTCAATCGCGGGAAGAGTGTGATTTTAATCGGCCCTCGCCAAACTGGAAAATCCACCCTGGTCGAGCACTTTATCAAACCTGATATCTCATACACATTTGCAAAAGAACAAACGAGACAGCGATATGAACAAAACCCTGCTTTACTTGAGGCCGAACTTGAAGAACAAGTAAAAGCATATAACAAGCCACCGCTTGTTTACATTGATGAGGTACAAAAAATTCCGCGCGTTATGGATATTGCACAAGTGCTCATCGATAACAAACAGGCTCATTTTATTTTAACAGGATCATCCACACGAAAACTGAAACATGGCACCAACCTAAATTTATTACCAGGGCGAGCAGTCGCCTTAATCATGACCCCCTTACTTTACGAAGAACTCCCTGAACCAAAACCCTCACTAGAAGAGATACTCATTTATGGCACGTTGCCCGGAATTCTTTTAGAAAAAAACTTGGAAGCTCGTGAAATTGATCTTTATTCTTATGTTACCACTTATCTTGAAGAAGAAATTCGCGCCGAGGCATTAGTTCGCAATGTAGGTAGTTTCTCGCGCTTTCTTGAATTAGCAGCGGGCGAATCTGCACGACAATTAAATTTTACACGTCTAGCACAAGATATTGGAATTGGAGATACTACTATTGCTAATTATTATCAAATTTTAGAAGACTGCATGATTACACGCATTGTCAATCCAATCACAAAAGCCGAAACAAAACGACGCCTGATCAAATCGCCTAAACATTTATTCTTTGATTTAGGTGTTCGCCGTGCTTGCGCTAATGAAGGAATAAAGCTCCCAAAGAGATTAATGGCCCATTTATTTGAACATTATGTAGGAAATGAGCTTTATAATGTCAGCCAACTCACATCACCTCACATAAAAATTAAATACTGGCGGGATACAGCAGGCACTGAGGTAGATTATGTTTTAGATATTGCTCAACATTATATTCCAATTGAAGTTAAGTCGTCAGATGCACCACAAGCAAAAGACGCGAAAAATTTACACCGCTTTATTAGTGAATATTCGCAAGCAGATCACGGTTATGTTATCTGTCGCACACCCCACCGCTATAAGATCAGTGATAATGTTACTGCTATTCCATGGATAGAAATAGCGACATTAGTTAAAACCGAAGGGCGCCTTTAAAAATTATTTTTAAAAATCATAAAACATTTTATCGATTTCAATTGCTTACGCATCATGATTGGGGTTAGTATTTCCGCCCAACAATCATCCGCGGCATATGAGCAAGATCAGGATAATCTTTAACATCGCGATAGTTATTTTGCTTCATCAGTTCGACAATTTTATCGCTTTGGTCATAACCATGTTCAAGCACGAGCCAACCGTTTTCCGACAAATACGTTTTGGCTTCCCGAATAATAATTCTTATGGCATCGAGGCCATCCTCACCTGCACTCAATGCCGATCGTGGCTCGTAGTGTAAATTTTGCAAATGCTCATCATGACTCGCGATGTAAGGCGGATTACCTAAAATGGCATGGTAGTTTTTGCCAGGCAGCGCCTGACACCATTGCCCACAATAAAAATTAACATTAGCGACTCGATACCAATCAGCATTTTGTTTTGCAACCTTAAGTGCTTTTTTGGAAATATCCGTAGCATCGATAATCCAATTTGGGCGCTCATCCGCCAAAGCAATAGCAATCGCACCCGAACCTGTTCCCAAGTCTGCAACGCGGCAGGTTTCTTTTTCGGGTAAATTATCCAACGCCCATTCAACCAACATTTCCGTTTCGGGTCGTGGGATTAATACATCAGGTGTGACATGAAAATCTAACGACCAAAATTCTTTATGGCCTAATATGTAGGCGATGGGTTCGCCCTTGCTGCGTCGGTTAACGTATTTTTTTAATTGTTTTTCTTCAGCAGCGGTTAATTGTCGCTCCGGATAAGCAAACAATTGTGTACGCGGCTGCTCGGTAATTGCAGCAATTAACAATTCTGCATCAAGACGGGGTGTTTCGGAATGCGATTTTAATTCATCCGTGTAAGCCTCGATTCCTTCCTTGATTGTTTTCAATTATTCATCACCTAGTTGTGCCAATTGATCTGCCTGCAATTCACGAATTAATGGTTCGATTACTGGCCCCATGTGCCCTTCCATCACTTCTTCTAATTTATAGAGTGTAAGGTTAATGCGATGATCAGTAACACGCCCTTGCGGATAATTGTAAGTGCGAATACGCTCAGAACGATCGCCACTGCCTACTAAAGAACGCCGCGTTTCTGCTTGTTCGTGTTCTTGCTTGGCACGTTCTGCCGATAAAATTTTTGCATGTAATAATGACATGGCGCGCGCTTTATTTTTATGTTGAGAGCGTTCGTCTTGGCACTCAACCACAATTCCCGTTGGCAAATGCGTAATACGCACAGCAGAATCCGTACGGTTAACGTGCTGACCGCCCGCCCCCGAAGCACGATATGTATCGATCCGTAATTCCGCGGGATTAATTTCGATAGCTTCCACCTCTTCCACTTCAGGCATTATTGCCACGGTGCACGCTGAGGTATGAATACGACCCTGTGACTCGGTGACAGGCACACGTTGCACACGATGCGCGCCCGATTCAAATTTTAATTGTGAATAAACACCGTGCCCCACAATTCGTGCAATAATTTCTTTGAAGCCACCATGCTCACCTTCGTGCGCCGAAACAACACTGATTTTCCAACCACGCTGCTCAGCAAAGCGCGCATACATACGAAATAAATCGCCTGCAAAAATTGATGCCTCATCGCCACCAGTGCCTGCACGAATTTCTAAAAAGATATTGCGTTCATCGTTGGGATCTTTCGGCAATAATAGGGTTTTTAATTCTATTTCCAATACGTCTTGTTTTTGCTTGAGCTGTGATAATTCTTCTTCTGCTAATTCACGAAGTTCAGCATCTGCTTCTTCTAACATTTCTTTTGAAGCAGCTATTGCTTCAATATTTTTTTCATATTCACGATAACATTTGACGAGCGGCTCAAGCTGCGCGTATTCCTTACCTAATTCACGATAACGATTTTGATCGCTCATAACGGCCGGATCACTTAATAGACCTCCGACCTCTTCATAACGATACGTTAGTTGTTTGAGTTTTTGGTGTAATGATGACTTCATAAATCAAATAAATCTTTCATCAGCAATAACAAATCTAATTGCTCATGGTATGCCGCTTCACGCAGTTTAACGGTTGGTTGATGCATAATTTTATTCGTCAAGCTGTGCGCTAAAGAAGCTAATGCAGTCTGTGGATTTTGGGATCGCTCAAAATGCTCCAGTGCTTTTGCTAACTCTTGATCGCGCACGTTTTCAACTCGTTCACGAAAATTCAGAATCATATCACCCGCATTAATGACACGCAATTGTCGCATATAATGCGTAGTTTGCATTTCAACCATCGTTTCAGCCTGTCTTGCTGCTTCTTCACGATTTTTTAAATTTTGTGAAATGACGGACTGTAAATTATCTAAATTATAAAGATAAATATCTTCTAACTCACCGACCTCAGGCTCGATGTCGCGTGGCATTGCTAAGTCTGCCATAAAAATAGGACGACGCTTTCTTTGTCGCAACGCACTTTCAAATGTACCTTTACCTAAAATAGGGAGTTGACTCGCGGTAGCCGTTACAACAATATCGATATCTGTTAAACATGCAGGCACATCACCGATGCGAATGGCACGCGCTTGAAATTGAGTCGCTAACTTTTGCGCGCGCTCCACCGTGCGATTTGCAATAATTAATTGTCTAGCCCCTTGACCGTATAAATGCGTGGCAACCAGTTCAATTGTTTCACCGGCACCCACTAATAATATTTTGCATTGTGTTAAATCAGAAAATATTCGTCTTGCTAACTGCACTACAGCATAAGCCATCGATACCGAATTATTCCCAATGGCTGTTTGCGTGCGAACTTGCTTGCTGGCAGCAAAAACAGCCGGGAATAAATGCCCTAGGCGGTTGCCAACAGTGCCGGCATTACACGCAATCGAATAGGCTTGTTTGATTTGCCCAAAAATTTGAGGCTCTCCCAAAACCATTGAATCAAGACCACTCGCTACTCGCATTAGGTGCCGCACCATCTCCGCGTCTTGATATTGGTAACAAAAAGAACTAATATCTTGACCCGAAAGACGGGGCTCTTTAGCCAACCATTCTTTTATCGCTGACCCGTGATTACTAGCGGTGTAGATTTCCGTTCTATTGCAGGTCGACAGCAATACCGCTTCATTGACCGCCTCTCGGCTAATAAGCGCTTGCAACATTTTTGGAGTCTGCTCTGGATGAAACGCCAGCCGCTCACGAACATAAAGCGGTGCAGACTTGTGATTTATACCATAGGCTAGTAGATACATGCCGCACATCATAGCATATCCACATCAGCAGAGAGAGTACCTATGATTTATATTATTAGTATCAAGCTAAGGAGAATATGATGTACACCCGTTTTGTATTCCCTTGGCACTCACTATTCGCAATCCTGTTGGCCGCCTTAATCAGTGGGTGCACCAGTACCCCTAACATTGGATCGCCACCCAATACCTCAAACAAAACAGCGTTACGGATTCATGGCCATTTATCAAAGTATGCAAGCTTAGCGCAAGAACCTTGGCCAGCTATTTATCCAGAGCATTCACTGCCACTCAAGTTTGGAATGCACGACCCAAGAATCCCAATGATTCGAACTCGACTGATCAAGCTAGGCGATTTACCCAAAGCCAACACCTCCAGCAGCAAACGCTTCGATCACTCCCTTGTTAACGGGATTCGACAATTTCAGTGGCGTCATGGATTAAAGGCTGATGGCACCCTTGGCAGCGAAACATTACATGCCCTCAACGTGCCACCGCTTGTACGGTTTCAACAGTTACAGCAGAGCATGAAACGTTGGGCAAAATTCCCAGAAACTCCTGGCAGCCGATATATTCGCGTTAACATTGCTAATTTCAATCTCGATTTAATTGAAGACGGGCACAAAATTATTAATATGAAAATTATTGCAGGACGACCATCACGACCAACACCTGAGTTGTATTCTAAGGTCGAAACGATCGTGCTAAATCCGAAATGGAATATCCCTCAAACCATTGCCAAAAACGATATTATTCCTAAAATCATCAAAAACCCCAATTATTTAGCCGATAATAATATCAGTATTTATAGGAGCTGGAAAAAGGGTGCTTATCAAATTGACCCGAAAGATATTAACTGGGAGAAAACACAAACCAATGGATTTCCTTATCGATTCACACAACTGCCCGGAAATAATAACGCCTTAGGCAGAGTTAAATTTGTTTTTCTCAATAAAGAAGATGTTTACATGCACGACACACCCCAAAAAGGTTTGTTCGAAAAAATCTCACGCGCCTTTAGCTCCGGCTGTATACGTTTAGAAAAACCTTATCACCTCGTCGAATATTTTATTGGGGATAGCCCAAGCTTAACCCGCGAAGAAGTGACCGAAAAATTGGAAAGTGGGAAAACAGAATATATTAAAATACGAAACCCCATTCCTATTTACATTACCTACATTACCGCTTGGGTCGATAAAAGTGGTTACACGCATTTTCGTGAAGACGTTTATCAACGGAAAAGTAAGAATTAAGGGCCGCTCTAAAAATCGTTTTAAAAACTATAAAATATTTTAGCAATTTCAATTGTTTGCCAATACAAGAAGGGGCTTGTGTTGTCGGGAGGTGCCCTTAAGAATTGGTCATTAAACCCTTACGTTCAAGGGTAATACCCGCAACCGTTTCATCGTCAAAAGCGCCGGGTTTCGTTAGGGTTAAACGCAACCACTGGATATTAAAGCTCTTAATCAATAATTCTGCGATTTCATGAGCCAGTGTTTCGATTAAATTGAAGCGATGCTGCATAACAAACTGAGTCACACAATCTCGGACTTTGACGTAATCAACGGTGTGATTAATGTCGTCCATTTTTGCAATTTGATTGGCATCGGTCTCAATATCGATATCAAAAGTGATATCTTGGCGGCTTTCGCGCTCCCATAGACAAATACCAATCTGCGCAGATACTTTTAAGTGGCGGATAAATACCTTATCAACCACCCGATTGCTTCTCACGAATTTCTTCAAATGTTTTACAATCGATACATTTTGTAGCGGTCGGTCTCGCTTCTAAGCGACGAATTCCTATTTCGGTCCCGCAGTCTTCACAAAAACCATAGTCTTTATCATCGATAGCATCGAGTGCTTGTTCAATTTTTTTGATGAGCTTGCGTTCACGATCACGCGTACGAAGTTCTAAGCTAAAGCCTTCTTCCTGACTCGCGCGATCTAGTGGATCTGAATAACTGGCTGCATCTTCTTTGAGATGAACTACCGTACTATCCACTTCTTCCATGAGCTGTTTCTTCCACTCACTTAGAATGTCCTTGAAATGCTCAAGCTGTTTGTCATTCATGTACTCCTCACCTTTCTTGATTTTGTAAGGCGAGAAGCCTAAAGCTGTTGTCTTACTTGTCTTGGATACCGTCATTTCTACACCCTCCTCCAGCGAAATTCAAGCTATCTGCTTGTTTTCCCTAGAGTTGCTTGACCAAACCTATCGGTCAGTTTTAAAACTCACACATTCTATACCAATTCCTGAAAGGTTCAAGTCTATTAATCTTCCCACTCTCCTTGGAATACGGTTGTTGCGGGTCCGGTCATTAGAATGGGTGTATCGGGCCCCTGCCAGTGGATGGATAGGCTGCCACCCGGCTGGCTCACCATCACACGCTCTTGAAGCAAACCATTGCGGCGACCCACGGCAACCGCAGCACAAGCACCACTGCCGCACGCCAGAGTCTCTCCGGTACCGCGCTCATAGACACGCAGGCGAATATTCTGAGGATTGATGACCTGCATGAAGCCCACGTTGGTGCCTTCCGGAAACCGGTCATGAGTGCTTAATTGCGCACCTAGGGTCGAAACTAAACCTGCATCAATCTGATCTACGGGAATTATCGCATGGGGATTTCCGATATTGACTACACCCAATTTGACTAATTGATTATTCACCTCAACGTCATACAAATTTGCAGCCTTATCCGCAACAAATGGGACGTCCACTGGATTGAAATGCGGCACCCCCATATGGACCGAAACCTTATCGTCGTTTTCCAATTTGAGGTGAAGAATGTCAGACAGCGTTGATATCGCAAACTCGCTAGCCTTGCTCAGATTCTGCTCTTGAATAAAGCGCGCAATACACCGAGCCCCGTTACCGCACTGACCCACCTCGCTCCCATCAGCGTTAAAAATACGAAAGTTAAAGTCTACTCCGTTGCGGCCCGATGATTCTAAGACTAACAATTGATCAAAACCGACCCCAAATCGGCGGTTAGCCATTTTTTGGATTTGGGATGTCGTGAGCTGAAAGGGATCCTTCGTTGCATTGATGACGGCAAAGTCATTCCCCAATCCCTGCATTTTTGTAAATCGTACTTTCATCAGAAGTTGTATACCAAGGCAATGTTAGTGATGGTGTCCGTCTTCTCGGTGTTCGAACTACCCATCGGAATTTTTGAGTAATATTGTACCGTATAGGATAGCTGAGCCGCCAGATGCCCTGCAAGCGTAGCCGTTAACGCCGTAACCGAGTTCAAATAATCGAAAGGCGGACCAATGTCATAGTTAAGTTGTTCCGAAAGAGCGACTTTACTGGTGATTTGCCAGTTCATCGTCATTGCCGTCGATAAAATCAAATGGTTGTCGTAAATACGCGTGGTACGAATAAAATCGTGACGAATACCAGGGCCAGCCTGCGCGCTCAGTGTGAATCGTTTTGTTTTTATAAGCTCTCGACCATAACCCGCTGAAAATACCACTTGATACTCATAAGGACTAAAACGATCTTCGATGAAGCGAAAATTTGAAAAAATATAATTTCTACGCGACTTGGTAAAATAATAAGTGAACTGATTCGTCAAAAAATATTGTTCTTTGGTAACTACTCCTAAGCTTTTGTTTAAATATGCATTGGCCTGAAATGTGTTGGCCCATTTTGGTTTGTTATACAATACGTTGAGGCCTGCGCTTAAGTTGCTGTTGTTTGAATTACCTGTATTGACCACATAACCTAATTGCGCATTCGTTCCATTCCAGGGACTTTTTTTCTTTTTTTTCAGACGCTTTTCTTCTTTTATTTTTTTAAAAACTTTTTCACAAGACGCAGCCGTCGGCAATGGTGCCACACATTTTTGAGAGGGTTTTGGTAACTGCTTTGTTGCGGATTGCACCGAAGTATTTGATATAGCTGCAAAAGCAGCAGTGGATTTTAAGCTGAACAAGACAATCGCCCACTTTTCCCAACTATTTAACATCACTCCCCCTATTTATTTAATGCGCACCCCTAAAAATCCATTTACGGCCAATCTGAAATCTATCCTACACAGTCTAGTGCGTTTGAGGATGCATTATAAAAAGGAAGCGTCAAAAAAATCTACCGCTGCTGAACGTTTTTCGATTTTTTTGCATTATTTGCTTGATGCTGGGTCGGCTTTGCATGCGGGGGTAAATATAAACCTCCGGTTTGTCCACAAGCAGTTAGCAAGCAGAATATTGGTAATGCAATGATTAATTTTTTCATGAAGGAGGCGTCCATAAAACATACTCTAGTTATTTTGTATCGAACACTCTACAATTAAATCATGAACGATAGCAACATCTTAGAAACTGTTAACATTAATCCTACGAAATCCGCATGGGGTAGTGTGATATGGCTGCATGGACTCGGTGCAGACGGCCATGATTTTACCGATATTGTGCCACAACTGAATCTTCCGGATGATTTGCACCTTCGTTTTATTTTTCCTCATGCGCCCATAAGACCCGTTGCAATCAATGCTAACATGCAGATGCGCGCATGGTTTGACGTTTATGGTCTTGAAAATTTAGATCAAGAAGATGAACCCGGCATCCTCGACGCCCAACGTGCTGTAACCAAGCTGATTGAACAAGAAGTAGCAAATGGCGTGGCTAGCGATCGCATTGTTTTGGCAGGTTTTTCTCAAGGGGGCGCAATGTCGTTGTAAACCGGCTTGCGCTATGACAAACCGCTAGCAGGAATCATCGCGCTTTCTACGTATTTACCGCTAGCAAAGAAGCTATCAGCCGAAGCGAGTGAAGCAAATAACCAAACGCCCATCTTAATGGCCCACGGACGCTTCGATCCCGTGCTACCCATTATTCTGGGGAAAAAAACCTATGAGCTGCTTGAGCATTTAGGTTATCCCATCGAGTGGCATGAATATCCCATGGCGCATCAAGTTTGCTTCGAAGAAATTGAACTGATCGGAAAGTGGTTGCAACACGTTTTTCGACAACCACAATAAATAAATCTTACTGAGACAAATACTGCGAGCTATCCAATCCAGGCAGCATTTCCTTTAAATGTTCTAACTCTTCCACTGTGCCAACATTAAACCAAGGGCCACGATAAATTTCACCACTGACATGGCCACGTTCAATGGATTCATTAAACAATGGAGATATTGAAAAATGTTGTGGCTCACAATTTTTAAAGAGACGCGGATGCACTTTTGCAATACCAGAGTACGTCAATTTTTTACCTTGCATGGATACTTGGCCCGTTTCAGAAAGCGCATAATCGCCTTTTGGATGAAAACTCGGATTTTCAACTAGAACTAAATGTGCATCCTCATCTGATGGCATCATCACAGGGTTAAATGGATATTGACTCCAAACATCTGAACTTATCAAAATAAAGGGTTCGTCGCCCAATAATGGTAGCGCTTGAAAAATACCACCACCTGTCCCCAATGGATTACCCTCTTCAAAAGAATATTCAATGCGCAAGCCGTACGGTTTACCATCACCTAGTTTTTCAATGATTTGTTTGGCGTGATAACAAACATTAATAACAACCTCTTCAATACCCGCGCGTTTTAGTGCCAATAAATTATATTCGATTAAACAATGTGGACCGACCTGCAATAAAGGTTTGGGTATTTTATCGGTGAGTGGCTTTAATCGCGCGCCTCGACCCGCTGCTAATATCATCGCCTTCATTATAATACTCTCCTACTTTTTCTTATTGAGCAGCGGCCTAAGATCGGCAAACTCTGGATAACGATCGCAAACTCCTTCAGCATATTTAATAATTCTTGGAATATACTGCAAATATTCAGACTTGTGATCCCGTTCGTGTAATCGGGCAAAAATACCAATACACTTTAAATTACGTTGCAAGCCTATCCAATCGAACCAACGGATGAACTGCTTGGGATTTTGCTCATGGAGTAATCCAGCTTGTATCGCTTGTTTTTGAAACGTGAGCACCCACTTCTCAACCTGCTCTGAGGGCCAGTCGATATAGCAATCGCGCAGTAACGACAATAAATCGTAGGTAATTGGCCCCCAAACTGCGTCCTGAAAATCTAATATCCCCGGTTGTATATTGTCATCCACCACCATCAGGTTACGCGAGTGATAGTCTCGATGCACACAGACTTGGGGCTGAGACAACGCGTCTTCGATCAACAACGAATACACATTATCTAACGCGGCTAACTCAGCATTGTTCAACGACACCTTCAGGAAATTTTTCAAATACCAATCCCGAAACCAAGACATCTCTTCCAAGTACAATGTTCCATCAAATTTTGGCAAGACATAGCCTTCAACATCTTGGCACGATTGGATTAATAATAAATCATCAAATGCTTTCTGATATAAATTGTGGCACGTTTTCGGTGTCAGTGCGTTGAGATACAACTGATCACCAAAATCGGTTAGCAACAAAAAACCGTGCTCAACATCTTCTGCATAAATAACAGGAACATTTAAGCCCAACTTATAAAATGTTTTTGCGATCGCAATGAAGGGCTTGCAAGATTCTTTTTTAGGAGGCGCATCCATAGCAACATAGGTCGTATCACCACAATGAACTCTGAAATAGCGACGAAAGCTGGCATCACCTGTAAGTGGCACAATCTTTTGCATCGGCATTTCTAAATTATCTTGCAACCAATCGCGCAACATTTTTAACCGTTCATCTAAACCCGGCGTGACACGTGTTGTCATATCGATCCTTATTACGTTACCATCTTCTACACAAAATGCCGGACAAAATATGAAACGATTTTACTTTTTTGCACTCTTCACTGCCTTGCTCGTCGATCAGCAAAGCAGCTATACAGAAACAACGGCGACTCACTATCAAATACACCCATCCCTACAAGAAACCGTGACCAGCAACTCATTTAAACCTAAAAAGGCTACCAAAACCAAAACCAGAAAACAACGGCGCCATATCTCAGGCACACTACCAGAATTTTTGCCGAGAAAACAATATCTTCAGTATATCGCAGATGAACTGGGCTGGGTGGAGAGCAATGACCCCTGTGCAATTTGTGGTGGTTATTTTGAAGAACCAAAGATTTTAGAGCAGTTCCCTCACCCAGGCAGCATCAAAAAAGAGCCAACGACAATAACAGCCAAAGGACCCGTTACTTACGCCTCAAAGGGTGTTTCCACCCTAAAAAAAGATGTCGTTGTGACACAGCCCGGGCGAATCGTCAAAGCAGACAAAGCCTACATTTATCGCAACAGTAAAACAGGAAAAATCTCAAAAATCACACTGATCGGCCATGTCCGCATGCGCGAAGCGGGTAAGTTAATCGTGGCAGATACCAGCACACTAACGCTTTACCCTCAAACTGCGACATTGGTTAACGCAGCCTATCATGTCTACAGTGAGCATCCCTATACTTCAACGATCAAGGGCCCATTTAACGCCTGGGGAACCGCAAAACACGCTAAACGAGAGGCTTCTGGCATTATCCGCCTGAAAGATGCCACTTATACAACCTGTTCACCCACAGATCCAGCCTGGCAAGTTCGTGCCAGTCGTATCGTTCTGGATAAAAAAAAGGGCGTGGGCAAAGCTTACGGCGCGGTGCTGACGTTTAAACATATTCCTTTATTAGCAACGCCTTACTATTCATTCCCATTGAATCATGAGCGAAAAACGGGATTTTTAACACCTAAAATAGGTTTTAGCACGCGATCAGGCGCTGATTTTGGTTTTCCTTTTTATTGGAATATGGCACCCAACTATGACCTGACCATAACACCCGAATGGTTAACAAAAAGAGGGTTTGAGTTAACGACTTATTTTCGTTACTTGAGTGAGCGCAGCGTTGGCCGTATTTACATCAACTATCTTCCCTACGATCCTGTGTTTAAACAATTTCGTACCGATGACTATAATACCTTCAGTGACGCAGCACTTTATAACCAAGCTTTTTATGCACCTTACTTAAACGCGTTACAAACCATGCATAATTATCGTGGCTTCGTTACGATGAAAGACGATACACGTTTCAATTCAGAATGGACGGCGCACCTAAATATTAATTACGTTACCGATCCTTATTATTTTTCTGACATCGGCGGCACGATGGGTGGTTTTTCGACTGCAAACCAACTATTAAATCAAGCTGATCTAGAATATTCCGGCTGGCATTGGCAACTAAAAGGCTTAGTTCAAGCGTATCAGACATTACATATTATTAACCAAACGCAAAATCCTGCTTTAGATCAATATCAGCGTTTGCCCGACATTATCGCAAATGCCTATTATCCAGATTTATCAGCGCCTTTCGATTTATATTGGAATAGTGAAATTACTAACTTTAGTTATCAAAGTAACTTTACTCCAGACCAACCCATTGGCCAACGCCTTCACCTTCGACCCGGTATTGCTTTCCCAATTTATAAAGCAGCAAATTATATTACACCGCAATTATGGCTCGATACGACGAGCTACAATGTAGAGCACATCCAACCTGGTCAAGTCAGTAGTGCTAGCCGTGTTTTACCTATTTTTGATATCGATAGCGGACTCTATTTTGATCGATACTTTCATTTAGGGCACAGCCAATATACACAGACCTTCGAGCCGAGATTCTTTTACCTTCTTGTACCGTATAAAAATCAAGACAACCTACCCAACTTCGACACGGTATTATTACCATTTTCTTTCCAGCAGCTATTTGCAATGAACCGATTCACTGGAGATGACCGCCTCGATAATGCCAACCAGATCAGCCTCGGCCTAACAAGCCGAATCTTGAATGCTGACACCGCCGATCCCGTGTTGAGGGGGGATATCGGCTTCATTTATTACTTTGCAGAGCCCAAAGTCTGTCTATCGGCGGGTTGCACTCAGCCCCAACACCATGTTTCGCCCATCGTATCTGATCTTACTTATTATCCGACCAAGCAATGGTCGCTAACCGGTAGCTTCGCCTGGGATCCTAACCTCAAGCAAACGAACAATGCCGGACTCAACATAAATTATGACGGCCACAACAACCATATCGTGAGCCTGGGATACGTGTTTGTGCACGAAAACGGCGCCTCTATCGTAACCACAACGGTCACACCACCCTCGAACGTCTATAGCAACAACACGAGCCAGCTCACCTTCTCAACTATCTGGCCCATTGTAAAAAAGTGGAGCGCAGTGGGTTACATCGATTATAATATCAATCGGCGTAGAATCGATAACCTCTACGCTGGACTACAGTACGATACGTGCTGTTGGGCATTGCGGTTAATCATGCAGCGCTCCTATGTGAGCACAACGGTGAACAACAATGGAAGCTTACACAACGCTTTCGACAATTCGTTCTACATTCAACTGCAGCTTAAAGGTTTAGGCGATTTTGGGATGGCTAACACGAGCCGATTATTGTCAAGTACTATCCCAGGATTTCAAGATTAGCCCGCGCAACGGCAACCAAAGTAGAGCTTCCCGATGGCTCCCTTTGGAAACTCCATCGGGATACGAATTTCGTAAAAAATTGCGAAATTCTTGATTAGACGAGGTAAGGCAGTAATGAAGATGAGATTTATTTGGATTTTTTTAGTGAGCATGGGTTTTTTAAGCGTCAGTGTGGCAGATAACAATCTCCCCATACCTAACACTACGCCCTTAAAATCAATAAATGGGATTGCAGCTACCGTCAACAGCGAAATCATTACAGAGCAACAGTTAGATCATGCTCTTTATGCCGCGCGACAACAGTTTCAACACAATAATGTACCGTTACCGGATTCCGCAACGCTAAGAAAAGAAGTCTTGCAGCAATTAATTTATCAGCACTTGCAATTAGAAATTGCAAAACGTAATAAAATTACGGTCAGCGATAAAGAAGTCGATCAGGCTATTTCTCATCTGGCTGCCGAAAATCATGCAACCATTTCGCAACTCAAAGAAAAGTTAGCACAACAAGGCTTGTCTTATACAGGATTTCGAAAGCAGCTTCGCAAGCAATTAATTATTACCAAATTACAACGCGAAGCTATTTTAAGCAATATTCACATTAACAAATCAGACATCAACGCTTTTCGCCAAGAACATGCTACAGAAACGAATCCAATGCAATATCACGTCGCCCATATTTTGATACCATTACCAGATTCACCCTCACCAGCACAAATCAAGCAGACAAAAGCAAAGGCAGAAGCTGTATTAAAACAATTACGAGCAGGTAAGAGTTTTGATTCTTTCGCCGATAATTACGCTGGCAGTGGCGATCTTGGCTGGCGCGCTTTAGAGGATTTACCCGCAATTTTTGCTAACCCAATCTCGACAATGAAGCCAGGCAGTTTTTCTAGCCCAATACGTGCAGCCAACGGATTTCATATTCTTAAATTAGAAGGGAAGCAACAAAAAGATGCCTATAGCGACCAACAAATTCAAAGCCTGATCACGCAACAAAAATTTGAAAAGGCACTGAAAAAATGGCTAGACCAACTCTATAAGTCTGCTTATATTCACATTAACAATTAATATAAGTGCTTCGTTAGAAATGAAAGCAATTGTTATAACATCGGGTGAGCCGGCAGGAGTCGGCCCCGATATTCTATTAAAGTTATCACAACATATCACACCGACACCTGTCGTTGGCATTATCGATCGCGATTTATTGGCCCAACGCGCCAAACTTTTAGGCATCAACGCATCATTTCCAGACTATAATCCGAATACGACACATCGACCTCCTTTTTCCATAAAACATCTTCCTTTAAAAGTGGCTTGCGAGTCTGGAAAACCCAATATTGCAAACACAACTTATGTTATCGACATGATTAAACAGGCCGTGCAAGGTTGCCTCGATCATCAATTTTCTGCGTTAGTCACTGCACCCGTTAATAAGGCGATTATTAATGAGGCCGGCATCGATTTTTCTGGGCATACCGAATTATTAACCCAACTGACAAACACCGATCAATCCGTTATGTTGATGGTGAACCAACGGTTACGCGTGGCATTACTCACAACACATATCCCCCTAACCGCTGTGCCACACGCAATCACAGCAGAAAAATTAACACGTTGTCTCGAAATCATCGATACCGATCTCAAAAGTAAATTCAAAATAAAGAGGCCACGCATTTTAGTCTGTGGCTTAAATCCACATGCGGGTGAAAATGGTCATCTGGGGCGAGAAGAAATCACAATAATCACCCCTACACTTGAAAAGTTGCGTGCTCGTGGTTTTGAACTGATTGGACCAGTTGCTGCCGATACTGCCTTTACCGCTTCACGATTACATAATGTCGACGTCGTGCTAACGATGTATCATGACCAAGGATTACCGGTGATTAAATCACAAGGGTTTGGCGAAACCGTTAACACTACACTCGGACTGCCCATCATCCGAACTTCGGTCGATCACGGCACCGCGTTTGAACTTGCCGGCACCGGCAAAGCCGATGACAGCAGTTTGTTAGCAGCCGTTAAATTAGCGATGGATCTAGCAAGTTAAAGACCATGTAGCAGCTCTACTCTCATCGACAGGGATGACGGGCAAAAAACCAGGAAAATACGATGAAACCTCGCAAACGCTTTGGCCAACATTTTCTCAGGGACCCAAACGTTCTCAATAAACTACTATCAGCTATCGCTCCGAGATCCACGGATCACGTCGTGGAAATCGGCCCTGGCCAAGGTGTGCTCACAGAACTTTTATTGCCAGCCGTCAAGCGACTCGATGCCATTGAAATCGATCGTGACCTCGTCACCCTCCTCGAAGAGCGTTTTTCAGCGGATAATAATCTCACGATTCACCAAGCCGATGTCTTAAAATTCGATTTGAATTCAATCGAAACAGATAACGAACGATTACGTATAGTGGGTAATTTGCCGTACAATATTTCGACACCCTTGCTCTTCAAGCTCTTTTCCTATGGCAACCTCATTCAAGACATGATCTTTATGTTGCAAAAAGAAGTCGTGGATCGATTAACAGCAACTCCCGGCTCGCACGACTATGGTCGTCTCAGTGTCATGGCACAATATTTTTGTGAAGACTCTAGATTATTTACTGTCGGCCCAGAAGCATTTTCACCGCCACCTAAAGTCGAATCTGCCGTCGTTTGTTTGATTCCACGGCAACACACTCATTCTGTCAACGATTTGAACTTATTGACCACTATTGTTCGAGAAGCATTTAGTTATCGCCGCAAGACCTTGCGAAATTGTTTAAAAAAATATATTTCAGCCGAGGATCTTCAGACATTGAATATCGATCCCATCAAACGCCCACAAGAATTAACAGTGGAAGATTTTGTCAAAATCAGTAATATGGTTAACACGACATCAAACTAGAGGGGCACTGGTATGCAATATAAACACGTTCTCGCCGCTGTCGACTTATCACCACAAAGCAAGCAAGTCGCAACTCGTGCACTTGAACTCACAGAACGAAATAACGCCTCCTTTGATATCGTTCATGTTGTCGAGCAATCACCCCTTGCCTATGGTGGTGAGTTCTCAATCCCAATCAATGTGAATTTAGAACACGCTATTGAAACGGAAGCGCGAAAACAACTTTCGACTTTATGCAACGAGCTCAATATTTCAACAAAAAATCAGCATGTGCTCGTTGGCGCTGTCAAAACCACCGTTCTAGAATTAGCCGTACAATTAAAAATCGATCTAATTGTCGTCGGCACGCATGAGCATCACGGCCTTGATATATTATTGGGCTCTCGCGCCAATGCCATATTGCATGGTGCGAAATGTGACGTCTTAGCGGTGCGCGCAAAAGAGTCTAAATAAAATAGTATTTTGAAATTTTTTGGCGTAAAATATCACTAGTTTTGCCAAATGCGAGCAGAAGGAAGCAAGGAAGTAAACATGGATTTCAATTTCTCCTGTCACTTACTTTCAATCTTACAATTTTTAGCAAATGCTGAGTCTCAGCCTATTTTTTTATACAAATCAACATATTAATCTCGTAACAAGCAAGCAAAAGGAAGTAGGGGTATAAACATGGATTTCAATTTGTCTAGTCACTTAATTCCAATCTTACAGTTTTTAACGAATGCTGATTCTCAGCATGTTTTGTTGTGGGAATCAACATAACCGAATTTAGTAATCCGATGATTACTAAATTTTTCATTCATCTTTAACAAAAGGAACTTGATCATGAAAAAATTTACCATTTCTTTTTTATCAATAACCGCAGCATTTTTTGTGTCGCTGTTACCAATGTCAGGCATTGCCAACACAAACCCTTTTCTTCAGCTTGTTAAAGGGGCATCTGCTCCAATCACAGGGGAGTGCGGAAATCCTGGCGATAAGGATTTTTGCTCTTGTTTCACAAAGGCAATAATCGACGGTTGTAAAAGTCAACCTGTTCATCCGCAATGCACCCCTGCTGGCATTAATGAAGAAATTACCGCATTGTTGGCAGAAGGCTATAACTATGCCCAAATTTGTAGTGACTTTCACTCTCCTGTTCCGGCATCAGAATGCACGGCGGACTTGAAATATTGGCACTCAACTGCTAGCTGTAGGGCCCCAAGTCTATCGTAAATAAAAACAAACTCGCTTTATACACAGCGGTCACACGATCGCTGTATTTTATTGACTCAATTAATTTTAGGTGAATCGTGCAAAAGGTTACTAAACGTCTCTTACTTTCATTGTCACTACTACTCATTTTATTTAGGACCGTCGTGTTTGCGAATAACACAAAACACAAATACAATCCATTTCCTACTAGATGGCGCGCCAAACCATTTTACTTCGGATTTCAATTTGGATATGGAAGCACCGACTGGAGTCAATTAGTCGCTCGTTATGCGACCCGCGCTGACTATTACTTACTAAGAGTATCTGCACCCATTCAAGCCGGTGATCGCGGCGCAACGTGGGGATTTGTAGTCGGATGGGAAGTACAACCGCATTTCGCCATGGAGGTGAACTACGTCCGATTTCCAAATACAACTATTTTCTTTGATCCTGCAAGTATTTACACGATCAATTACAAAATCATCACCATGCGATCATACACATATGCTTATAGCTTCCTAGGTAAGTTTATGGTGCAAATTGCTAGAACAGGTATTCGAGGTTTTGCCAATGCAGGAGGAGCATTAATTCATCGCAATGATCTACTAGTCAATACCACTCATGTTGACCCAACATTTGGTGTCGGGCTCAATTACGTTTTTCCTTGTCAAATTATGCTGGAATTCGGATTCCAATATTATGCAGGATACGGCAAAGCAGTGTTACGCCCGGCGATCAATTACATTCCGTTCCTGTATTCAGTGCATTTAAAAATCGCCTATCGCATTTAATCAATGATTGCTTTCGCGCTGTATTTCTCGTAACCTAAAGACTGAGTCTTTAATGGACTAAACTCATGAGTGAAAACCTTGACAATCAATTAGCACAGGCATTATTGGCTGAACGAAAGTCGGACCGCCGATGGCGCAATATTCGGTTTGCCGGCTGGATGATCATCTTGTTGCTCATCATCATTCTCATCTTTGCCCCCTCACCCAGTCAACTTGGAGCAAAAACACCAGCAGGGTCCTACGTTTCATTAGTGCGTTTAGATGGCATAATTATGCCAAACACTACTTTTTCGGCGGAGCGAGTCATCCCCGAATTGCAAGATGCGTTTAGCGACTCAAAATCTAAGGGTGTCGTACTACTGATTAATTCACCGGGCGGCAGTGCTGTGCAAGCCTCTATCATTCACGACAAAATTCTTGAACTTAAACGCAAATACAAAAAGAAAGTGGTTGTTGTCGGTGAAGATGCGTTGGCATCAGGCGCTTATCTCGTTTCTTCTGCCGCTGATAAAATCTATGTGAATCCAGATACACTCACCGGCTCCATTGGCGTTGTGATGAGCGGCTTCGGTTTTGTGGGCACCATACAAAAATTAGGTGTCACGCGTCGATTGTTCACCGCAGGAAAATATAAAGATCGCTTAGATCCCTTTGAGCCATTAGATCCTGCCGATGTCACCAAGGTAAACACATTACTAGCACAGGTTCACCAAAACTTTATTAACGATGTAGTGCAGGGACGAGGCGATCGTCTGCACGGCAATCATGATGAATTATTTTCGGGTGATTTTTGGACGGGACAAGAAGCGGTGAAATTGGGTCTTGCCGATGGCACAGCGAATTTGTGGACCGTACTGCAAAAAGAATTCGATGTGAAACATTATAAAGATTACTCGACAAAAATACCGCTCGTCCAAATGTTGTTAAAAGATGTGGGTACAGAATTACACTTTCATCTATTAAATAATAGCTCACCCGTGCGCGCACAAGCCTATTAACGAGATTCCAATGGCCACTTATATTATTGGTGACGTTCAAGGTTGTTACCAAGAACTCCAAGAATTATTACAAACAATCGATTTCAATCCGGATACTGACAAACTCGCCTTCGTCGGTGACATTGTTAATCGAGGGCCAAATTCACTCGAGGTGTTACGCTTCATTAAACAGTTAAAAAATCCTTGGGTTGTCCTTGGCAATCATGATCTTTTCTTATTAATTATCGGTTATAAATTAATGCCAACCGATGCTTACGAGCACACGCTCGATGCTGTGTTGAGAGCTCCCGATAAACAGGATTTAATCGAATGGCTACGCCATCAACCGCTGATTCATGCTGAAAATCAGGCTTTATTAGTGCATGCTGGCTTACCACCACAATGGAACGTCGAAGAAAGTTTACAACACGCCGAGGAAGTTGCAGCCGTTTTACAAGGGCCAAACTTTCAAAAATTCTTAACGCACTTATTTGGCAATGAACCAACAACCTGGAACGATAGTTTGAATGGGCAAGATCGTTGGCGTTACATTACCAATGCACTAACTCGGATGCGATTTTGCAGTGAGGCAGGAGAGTTAGATTTAGATGCCAACGGAAAAATGAGCACCAACTCCAAAAAATATCGCCCCTGGTTTGATTGGCGAGATTCAAACCAAGACAACCTCGATATTTACTTTGGCCACTGGGCTGCACTCAATGGCGAATGTGATGCACCTCGTTGCCATGCGCTCGACACCGGTTGTGCCTGGGGGCACTGCCTTACCGCCTTGCGGCTAGACGATAAAAAACGCTTTAAAATCCCCTGCCATTCGTCATTGCGGATGTAGCTTTATTGACAAACCCACCCCAATGCGCAGTACTTTGTATTGCAATATGAGAGGTATTCAATGGCAGGAACCGTTACCAGGGATGGAAAAATATTGTGACATTTCGAGCGACGCGAGAAATCTCATTTGAATTTCAATTGCTTGGCTTACGCGATTGGTGTTACTGTTTTTCGGGAATCGCCCTCCTTGGCTGCTAAGTACTTCCATGGTACTTACGCCGGCAAAACAGTAACACCAACCTCTTTGCCGCAATTGAAATGCTGTTTGAGAGTGGATGACTCAACCTAACCTCGTCATCCCGGAAATTTTGCATCAGGATATGCAAAATTATCCGGGATCCAAACCGTTACCAGGGATGGAAAAAATCACGTCATTCCGAGCATGGCGAGGCTCGTTTTTCGCAGGAAATCACCCACAAATGACGCTCCACATCCCGAGGGCACATAGTCTTGAATTTCAATTGCTTGCCAGTACGAGAAAGAGTCCGCGTTTTTCGGGAATCGCCATCCGTGGCTGCTTAGTGCCATCCTGGCACTAACGCCCTAAAACACGGACTCTTTCTCTTTGCCGCAATTGAAATGCTGTTTGAGAGCGGATGACTCAACCTAACCTCGTCATCCCGGAAATTTTGCACCAGGATGTGCAAAATTATCCGGGATCCAAACCGTTACCAGGGATGGAAAAAATCACGTCATTCCGAGCATGGCGAGGCTCGTTTTTCGCGGGAAATCACCCGCAAATGACGCTCCGCATCTCGAGGGCACATACTTAAAACGTTTTTTCTAGCTGGATGAAGGTATACCCATACCGATTACGCTCATCCGACTGATGCGTTTCAGAGGATATTATTTTCCATGCTTTTTTATCCCATTGCGGGAAAACGGTATCGCCCTCAAACTCATGATCGATGATCGTTAAATATAATCGATCGGCTAATGATAAACTTTCGCGAAAAATACTCTCACCACCGATCATCATCACTTCTTCATTCGTGTCGACAGCCTTAATGGCGTCTGATAATGATGAGAAAACCTCGCAGCCCGGCAGGTTCAATTTTTTTTGGCGTGAAATTACCATATTACGCCGCTGAGGTAATGGTTTCCCGATACTATCAAACGTTTTTCGACCCATGATGATCGGCTTATTCAATGTAATTGCTTTAAAATGCTTGAGATCCGCAGGCAGGTGCCACGGCAAACGGTTATCGTTACCGATAATGCGATTTTTATCCATGGCTGCAATTAGCGAGATAATCATTAATTTAATAACCTGTTTTCAATTGCAAAATGGGTTCGAAGTAGCCAATGTAAATCATCAGCAACCCTGCTATTAAACCAAACAAACTGAATAACGCGGGCACTTTATCCAAGTGGCGTCTCATCAAATGTTTCCACTGCCGCACAAATATTACCCTAAATACACCGATCAGCAACATAAAGAGACCAACCAAAGTGACCACAATTTGCCAGCCAGGCTTGAAGCTACTGTGCTGCATAAAAGCCAAAGTCCCGAATATAACTGGCAATACACCACCCATGATATAGCCTGTTTCAGTTTCCACCATGCGTTTTGCCATGGCTTTCGCATCCTCTGGGTTAAATAATATGCCCAACGATAAAATAACCGAGATCAAACCAAACCATTTAGAAAACATAATATATGTCATAAAAAATCCTTTTCTTATCTTATCTAGAGACACCTTTAGGGATCGTTTAATGGATTTCAATTGCGGCAGGTTCGTGCTTTCATATTGGCAAGCAATTGAAATCGATAAAATGTTTTATGTTTTTTAACCAATTTCTAGAAACGCCCTTTAGTACATCTTAACAATATATTAGAATAGAAAAAAGTCACTAACGACTCTTGGTGTACTTCAAAGCATCACTTGTGCAAGAAGCATAACAGGCAAATGGATACTATATGGAAAGGCTTTTATCACGGACGTTTGGCTTGCTAATACTCCTTAGTTTGGCAGGATGCCATGAGGCTACAACAGGGGTTCTCAATCCCGAAGGCATCGTTACCTACGCAGAAAGACATCTGTTCTTCAATGCGCTCGCACTAATGTTAATCGTGGTAATTCCCGTCATTATTATGAGTTTTGCGTTCATTATTCGTTACCGCGCATCACATAAAACAGCAGAATACAAACCAAACTGGGCTCATAACGTGTTCTTTGAGATCATCTGGTGGGGTGTCCCCTGTGCCATTATCATTGTTTTGGCAATAATCACCTCCATCATGACACATAAGTTAGACCCCTACCGGAAAATTAATGTGCCAGGCACAATCATGCCAGTCGAAGCGGTTGCATTGCCTTGGAAATGGCTGTTTATTTACCCTACTCAAAATATCGCCACAGTGAATTGGCTTGAAATTCCAAAGGGACAGCAAGTTGAATTTTTTCTAACATCTGACAATGTGCCCATGAGCGCATTCTTCATCCCGCAATTAAGTAGCCAGATTTATACGATGGCAGGCATGCGCACTCGATTGCATTTAGTGGCTTCACGCGATGGTATTTTTGAAGGACTAAATGCTCAATACAACGGTGACGGCTTTTCCGATATGCATTTTGAAGTACACGTTGTAGAACCCGCCGAAATGCAACGGTGGGTGAAGCAGGTGAAACAATCTTCCAATCCATTAACTTTATCCGCCTATCAACAATTATTACAACCCGTCATCAACGCGCCCGTTCAATATTATTCTTCCGCTGTACCGGGGTTGTTTGAACATATTATTCAAAAATACAAACAAACTGAACCACCGTCGCCAGGTCCTTGGAATCAGAGCAAACAATAAAGGAATCGTTATGTTAGAAAAACTTTTCTTGGGAAAACTCAGCCTTGATGCCATCCCGATGCACACACCCATCATCATGGGCGCCGGTGTTTTTATGGTGATTGTGGTGTTAGTTTTTTTAGCCATTATTACGATCATGAAAAAATGGTCCTATATTTGGCATGAATGGATCACCTCTGTGGATCATAAAAAAATCGGCATCATGTATTTGATACTTGCTGGCGTCATGCTGTTACGAGGTTTTTCTGATGTTATTTTAATGCGTTTACAGCAGGCTATCGCCGCTGGCAGCAATATGGGGTATTTACCACCCGAACACTACGATCAAATTTTTACGGCTCACGGCGTCATCATGATTTTTTTTGTGGCCATGCCATTAGTGTTTGGTCTTATTAACGTTGTATTACCTTTGCAAATCGGCGCAAGAGACGTTGCCTTTCCTTACCTCAACTCGTTTAGTTTTTGGATGACTTTTGTGGGCGCGATGTTAGTTAATATCTCGCTAGTCATCGGTGACTTTGCCGCGACCGGATGGCTCGCTTATCCGCCATTATCCGAATTATATTATAGCCCCACCGTGGGTGTTGATTATTATATTTGGGCACTACAAATTGCAGGAGTTGGCAGTCTATTAAGCGGTGTGAATTTTCTTGCAACCATTTTTAAAATGCGTTGCCCCGGTATGACGTGGATGAAGATGCCTATTTTTGTGTGGACGTCATTGTGTGCAATGATTTTAGTTGCCTTAGCCTTTCCAATACTTACTGTTTCACTCGGTTTGCTTGAATTAGATCGTTTATTCGGCACCCATTTTTTTACCCAATACGCCGGCGGCAACATGATGATGTACATCAACATGATTTGGGCATGGGGGCATCCTGAGGTTTATATTTTAATACTCCCCGCTTTTGGCGTGTTTTCTGAAGTCGTAGCGACGTTTAGCCAAAAAAAATTATTTGGTTATGTCACCATGGTGTACGCAACAGCCGCCATTACTTTTTTATCTTTTGTTGTGTGGGTACATCACTTTTTCACCATGGGCTCTGGCGCAAATGTGAATACCTTTTTCGGCATTACGACGATGATTATCGCCATCCCGACAGGTGTAAAAGTTTTTAATTGGTTATTTACGATGTATAAAGGGAAAATCGTGTTTGCGACACCCATGTTATGGGTGATTGCTTTTTTTACTACGTTTGCTATTGGCGGCATGACCGGCGTGTTGATGTCCATACCACCCGTTGATTTTCAGGTGCACAACAGTTTATTTCTCGTTGCACATTTTCATAATGTCATCATTGGGGGTCTTCTATTTGGTTTTTTTGCAGGAATTACCTATTGGTTTCCTAAAGCATTTGGTTTTCGCCTAAATAAAAATTGGGGCATCGCTGCGTTTGCCTTTTGGGTTGCTGGTTTTTATATTGCTTTCATGCCACTTTATGTGCTTGGCTTACTCGGTGTCATGCGACGACTCGACCATTATGCTAATGTAGCCCTTCAACCTTATTTTATCACTGCGGCTGTCGGCGCCGGACTCATTTTCATAGGAATTATTTGCCAAATAATTCAGATCGCGGTCAGTATTAAAAATCGTGATGCTTTACGTGATAAAACTGGCGATCCCTGGAATGGCCGCACGCTCGAGTGGTCTGTGCCTTCTCCAGCACCGATCTATAATTTTGCCGTGATACCTACGGTCTCCGCGATCGATCCATATTGGGAAGACAAACAGCGAATCGAAAAGGAAGGCCACAAACATCCAGAACACATCGATTATCACGCTATTCACATGCCTAAAAATACGGCGACTGGTTTTATCATCGCGATGTTTTCAGGTGTGTTTGGGTTTGCGATGACATGGCATATGTGGATTCCCGCAGCAATTGGATTCCTCGGGATGATTGCCACCGTTGTTATACGCACCTTTAACGTCCACACGGATTATTATATTAAAGCAGAAACCGTTAAAAGCACGGAGCTACTTCATTTTAAGGATGCATTATCATGAAATCAGACATCGCCCTCAACCACTACACCCAAGCCGATGAAACCGATGTGTTTGGTTTCTGGCTTTATATTATGACGGATTGCCTCTTATTCGCCTCGTTATTTGCTACTTTTTTAGTGCTCCACCACCCGGGTGCAGTCGGCCCTTCATTGAAGGAACATATCAACCTCGGCTATGTGCTCGGCGAGACATTTTTTTTATTGGCAAGTAATTTCACATTTGGCATCGCCATATTGAGTATGAATAAAAATAAACTAGCATTCACAACACTTTTCTTGATTTTAACATTTATTTTAGGGCTGGGATTTGTGGTCATGGAAGTCACCGAATTCATTAAGCTTGCACATGAAGGTTACACCTGGAATGTGAGTGGTGCTGCTTCTGCCTTTTTTGTTTTAGTCGGTACGCACGGCTTACACGTCAGCATGGGACTGTTGTGGATTCTAATTATGATTTTCCAAATTCCCATCATAAAAACAAATACGATTATTAAGAGACGAATGACTTATCTCGGCCTTTTTTGGAATTTCCTAGATATTGTGTGGATTTTCCTTTACACCATTGTCTATTTGCAAGGAGCTGTTTTATGACTCAAAACCACAGCACTGAACCCGATTACGGCACCGGCAATAAAAATATTAAATTGTATTTAACAGGTATTGTGTTATGCGTTATTTTAACGCTCATTCCCTTTGGGATCGTATCACGTCAACACTCCGTCAGCCCAACGCTCGCGATTATTTATCTCTGCGCCATCCTACAGTTTTTAGCACAAGTTTTCTTTTTCCTGCGTTTGCACGTTAAAAATGAAAAGGGTCGCATGAATTTGATGTCGTTTGTTTTCACGATTTTAATTTTATTGGTGATTGTTTTGGGCTCGTTATGGATTATGTATCACCTTAACTACAACATGATGCACTGACCACGATGAGTCTCAGTGATGTAAAACGAATCAATGCGGCGATAAATATTTTAACATCACCGCACCAACAAGGATTAACCCAATTGCAAACAACATCAAGCTGTTTAACTGTGCTCTAAAGACAAAAATGTCGACAAACGTAATCAACACAATTCCCACGCCACTCCAAACGGCATAAGCCACACTGACATCAATTTGCCGAATAGCCATGCTCAGTCCAACGAAGGCGAGCCCGTAAAAGAAAAACATTAAAATCGTTGGCCAGAATCGTGTTAAGCCATGTGACAACTTTAAAAAACTGGTTCCCGCCACTTCAAGCACCACGGCTGCACTTAACCATAACCAAGGATTCATCTCCCTACCTCCTCTTTTTTAGGCTCACGCACAAAAATCCATGTCCTATCCGTTGGACTCCACTCACTAAGAGTACACCCGTAACGTTTTATTTTCATCCTCTTATAAACACACAAAAAATCTACCGATTACGTGTCCAGACTATAGCTGCTTATCGAGCCGCATTATACTTAGGGACGACATTTTATTCTATTTACAGCTATAGCCTCACCACTGTCAAAAGCAATCTGATCCCCTGTAGTACACGCTGCTCCTCCAGCTTGAGCAGAAGCAGAACTCTGCGCTGTAGATGAGAAAAACGGTACTGTGCTACTATTACCTGCTTTAGCCTGAATACCTCTCGCTTTCTTGGAAAGAGATGAATCTTGTTGGTCAGTTCTAACAGCCGCTACTAGCCTTAGGCGTTTATCCAAACTCAGCGTTTTTATTCCTCGAGCTCTAGCTCCCCCAGCTTTCCTCGCTTGTTCTGCATAGAGGGCATACACTGGGTTAATCCCATCTCTCATTGCCAGTGTGATATGCGGCATGCCGCTTGCAACAAGCAGATTCGTTACATTTTCAAAATGATCCTCTTTCTGACATAAAACTCTCACATTTGATGCATAAAGCACACCTTGGTTATAACAAATCTTTTTCACTTCGAGCTTGATGACAGCACCGTTCTCTGAATTTTCTGCTACCATTTTTTCGAGCGTATCAAACGCTTCCGGTCTCAATCGATGTAATAAGTTAGCATGCGTTAAAGTGAGATGCGCAGAGCGGCGACCCGCTCCTTCCTCTTTCCCCTTTTTTAGCCGCTTTGTATCTGGTTCCGCAACTTGTTCGTCAATATAGGCTTTAATAAAAGCTGGTAATTCTGGACTCTTCCCAAAGCCGTGTTTAACTGCCTCTTTTAACTTTTCTTCTGATTTAGGCTCTAGAAAAGCCCCGTAATAAGTAGCGTTATTTTTCGGAACCCTTTTCCTATTTTCATAATCAAGACCCTGGTTTTTCAACACTTTTATTATATCGATTAACTTTTTACTAAGAACATCTGCTGAATTTCTTTTAAATATTTCATTGATTTGATCTTCGGGCGCAGCTAGAAGTACCTCGAGGCTTTCCGTAGAAATAGATATATCTTGTTTTTGTTCGTCAACAAATGCGAGCACATTGCGTAAAGCATCCTGAATTTTGACCTCTTTCTCGCTAAGATCAGTCTTTTTCATAAACACATTAAATGTAGGTAGATCAAAATACTGCAAAGCTTGTGTTGGCAAATATTTATGATAGAAATCGCTCGCAGGAATTCTGCCGTAGCCATCCGCTGAGGCGTGTGTATAAAGATCGCTAGTCATGCGCCTCTTGATTACTTGCGCAAATGCATCCGTCAGACTTTTTTTTGCCTCTCCTGTGAACGGTGACAGCGTTGGATGAGATCGTCGGCGCAACACAGACACAATCAAGGCAGCTGAAAAATGTGTCATCTCGTCTTTCTGAGATATTTCAGGATAAACAGGCATGACCGCTAAGTTATGTTTTTGTGCTGCGTCAGTTATCCAGCCTAACTCTTGAGGTGAACCGTTACAAGTCGTTGCGATGATAGGACGATTTGCATTTACTGCTTTCTTTATCTCTTGCTCTAACCATGCAAAACGCTTTTTTGTTTTTACTTTTTCATCCAAGCAGCTACTATAATTCGGATCACCCCGTAATGTCTCTGCCGCCCGATCTTTACTGAGAATCATTGGCTTATTTCCTTTCCAATAGTCATCCTCCGCTAATTTTTCAGCAACGCTATCTTTACCAACACCTGGAGGCCCAGAAAGGGCTATGATTAAGCCTTGGAAATACTTAGGCACAGGAGTCCTTTCTGCTACTTGGGTCACCCCAGCCTCTTCTACAAAATCCTTATAAAGCTGGCCGATCCCAAAACCATTTCCGTATCCAAGATCTCCTTCAAAATATCCTCTGTCCAATAAAAATTGTATGAATGGGGGAAAGTCCCTTTTGTACTCCTCAATATTTTCTTCAACGATAGAGGCAAATTCTGCGTTTTTACGGAGCGCCAACAAATGAGGATGTGTGTCCAAAAATTCATCGATGACTTGCGCAACGTGCCCCGGGCGATCAGCTGAAGATAAAACAGCGGCTGTACTCGATCGCCCCCAGGAAAAAGCGAAACGTTCTTTTCCTCTTTTGCCATTTAGAAATTCACGTAGGGCTCTGAGAATGATATAGGGTATCGCTTTATATTTTATCTGACGAACTTTCCCATCAACTTTATAGTAAACAACAAAACCTTCTTTATCCTTTGAGCTACGCCATTCTTTCTCCTTTTCTGCCAATTGCTCGGTACTTATCGCATAGTGTTTCACGGTGGGCAAACCAACGTCGCTAAATCTAACCAGCTCTGAGTGAATAGAAACTGAAGCGTCTAAACCTGTTTGCTTAAACCAGCGAATCGTAGGCGAACCTGTTAATGGAATCATATGGTCTCCCTGCTCAGCTTCACCAACACACATTCCTCCATTCCAAAAAGGATTATCCGGATTAAAAAGATCTCTGCCATCCTGTCCGCATTTACTCAATTGCTCGATACTTTCTGTTGCAATGAAATCCAGCAAGGGATTCAGAACTCCTTCTTGTCTGCGCCTTTTCAATTGTTCTAAAAGCCCTTGCTTTTTTTCTTCTACAGAATCACATTCTGGGATTTTTAAAATTAGTGGCGCTATTTTAGAACTAACAAATAGTAGCGCTTGACGATCATCAGGCATCCTGAAGACCTGGCAAGCTGCATAAGCACCATTAGCCTTTTCTGTGACATAGATATCAGCCACTGTTTTTTGTGCTTTTTCTTGAGCTTTTATTATCTCAGCAAGTGAGGTTTTCTCAGAAGAACGAGCGCCGCTTTGCAATACAGCAGGTATTATTTGTTCATCTTTCTCGCTCAAGTCTTCATCGACAAGATTAAGCCCCTCAATTTTTTTCATCCCACCAAGCGGAACGATGCCTGTACCATTGATCACGTTATCAAGAGAACATGAAAAAAGTGTATAACTGGAATGAGGAATTTCATCCTTCAGCCAAGGGTAGCGCCTGAAAGTCCATTCATCAGAAACATCGTGAAGAATGACTGGCAGCTCACCTTCTTGCTGTGAAGGGCCAGTGGCTAGTACCTTCGTATGGACGATAAGCGGTAAATTATCAGGATTGTGACTGCCTCCTACTATCGCTATTTTTAGCGGGGCAGTATAGTTTCCTTTTTCAGCCTTCTTTATGACAGGAAGAGAAGTGTTATGATCAGCAAATTTATGAATCCATCTCTTCATCGTGATAGCTTTATACAAGGTTTCCATAGCTTTTTTTTGTGGATCTACTGCTTCTGTTGTCGAGGCTTTCTCCGTAGGCGCGTCTTGTTTCTCCAGTAAAGCTACTAAATTCGTGTTAATTTCTTCTGGTAAGGTTGAGCACAGGCCTTTAACCTTACTGATGCAGTCTTTTTTTACGTTTTGTAACGCTTTTGACCCAGCCCCTTCTAATAACCCAGCATGGGCAAGTTGAGCAAGATTGGAATTTATATCATCCACTATCACTAGCAAATGAAAGATGTACTCTACTATCCTTTTTATCTGACGGTCAGGATTAGAGTTATTTTTCAGAAACTCCCCCATGAATTTTTGTGAGAATGATTTTTCTACCTTTGTCTTAGACGATGCTCCAGCAGGATTACTGCTAGTTTTTTTTGGCATATTCTTCCCCTATTGTTTTATCAGCAACCAGTACTTGGGTTGTTTCTTTTAAAATCTGTTACAGTCCGCCCAAAGAAAATTGATCTCTATCGAAACACTTGAGAGCTTCACCCTAACGAAGATATTCATCGTTCGTATCTCACTCGAACCAAACCACATCCTTACTCTCAAAAATCGCACTTGGTGCATGGTCGCATGGTCACAAAAAATCATTAATGTATTATGAAAAAAAAGGCTAAGACCTGGGGAGGTTTGATATATAAATATTTACGTGCGTCTATTCCATGAGTAAAATGACTCGACTTGACATACCAATAAGCTATCGGTACCCCTGAATTCGTAATAGGCATGAAACACTGCAGGGTAAAGAAACAAGGCTACAAAACTATACGAAAAAATATAGGCTAGACTTTGGTGAGGCCCCCTAGTTATTATATAAGCTTCAAGAAGAACGCAACCGAGGCACATGGACGATGACCAAGGAAACCCTCACACGAAAACACATTATATTGAGCGTAGTGGCTGTTGCATTGTTAGCATTGGCCGTTTGGTTGTGGCAATACAGTCAGTCAATGCGACAATTAAAACGCAACGATAAATTTGCAATCAAACCATTTAGCTTAATCAACATGGACGGGCATCGCTTCACGAACAAAAATCTCGAGGGCCGTTGGAGTCTTATTTTTTTTGGATTTACGAACTGTCCCTCGATTTGCCCTACAACACTCTCAAGATTGGATAAGGCTTACAGAATGCTGGTTGAGCAAAAGACCAATCCTATGCCACAGATTATTTTCATCTCCGTTGATCCAGAGCGTGATGGCCCCTATACAATTCGTCAATATTTGGCAAATTTCAATAAAAAATTTATCGGCGCGATGGGCAGCAAAGAAGAAATTAACAAATTAACCGAACAGTTTCGAGTTGTCTATGCCAAGTCGGAATCGGATGACATGGATTATTATATTTCACATAGCGGGAAGATTATGGTCATCAATCCAAAAGGCTCTTTAGTGGCGACGTTAAAGCCTCCCTTTGACGCTGAGAGCATCGCTAAAGATTTTCATAACATACAGAAAAATTATCAAAAAGAAGAACGTGATGATCATAAAAAAAGGTAAACTTTGCATTTGTGTGTTGTGCATACTATTTTTAGTTAGTGCTTGTTCTCATGGCGTTGACGCTCACGACAGTCATGGCCACCCCATACGATTGAGTGATTATTTAGGAAAATGGGTTTTTATTAACTACTGGGCTATGTGGTGCAAGCCCTGTTTAACAGAAATTCCTGCGCTTGAAAAACTTTACGAACAGCATAAAAATAAAGTGATCATCCTAGGTGTAAGCTATGAAACACTTTCAAACCAGGATATTCGCAAAGTTGCCAATAAATTTGGGATAACTTATCCAATGCTTAGCTCATTTCCGATGCAAAAATTAGGCACCAACAATATTTCTGTCTTACCCATGACTTTTATTATCAGCCCGCAAGGCCACTTATATAAAGTCTTAAAAGGCCCCCAAAGCGAACACGATCTTTTAAACGCTATTGGTTTAACTTCAAGGATGCGATTATGAACCATGCGACTAAAATGTGTATTCACGCCGTTGTTTCTGGAAAGGTGCAAGGCGTATTTTTCCGCGACAGCACGATGAAAAAAGCACAAGAGCTAGGATTAACGGGCTGGGTTAAAAATTTAGACGACGGCAATGTTGAGCTACTCGCCTGTGGCGAACGCGATGTCATTATGCTGTTTACCGAGTGGCTATGGGAAGGCCCAGACAGAGCTGAAGTCAGTAATGTTCACTGGGAAGAAATTCCTTCGGAAGATCACCATAATTTTAGTGTGGTCTAGCCAGCCAGAAAATCATCGACAAACGACGAGAGATTTTCATAAATGGGAATTCCATCCAATTCCTCTGATGCAGCCATCGTCGCTGCACCGTTACCCGTTTTGACCAAAACCGCCTTCAGATCGACCGCTTCGGCAGCTTGCATATCACGCAAGCTATCACCCACAAAAATAGCTGAATTAAATTCATCAGGAAAGCGTTCTGCAATTTCTAATAACATACCAGGCTTGGGCTTACGACAACTGCAATGATCTTCAGGTCTGTGCGGACAATAAAATATTCCATCTAAATGCCCACCGACGTGCACAAGCGCTCGCTCCATCGCCGCATGAATTTTTGCTAACATTTCCTCGGAATATAGTCCGCGACCAACCCCTGATTGATTCGTCGCGATAACGACCTTATGCCCCGCCTTATTTAACCGAGCGATGGCTTCCAAACTCCCTTCGATCGGAATCCACTCTGTAGGTGATTTAATGTAATCATCTGAGTCGTGATTAATAACACCATCCCTGTCTAATATGATCAGCATTTCTCTATTCCATTACTCTAAGTGTATTGTAGCAAAAACTAATAACGCTAAAGAAATTAGTATTTCTAGTATAATAAAGAGCTTTCCGCCCGTCACCTCATAACCACTCGCTAGCTTTGTGACATAACGCCCACTCCAAACCATCAAAGCCGGCAATAACATGAGTAAAACTACACAGAATATACCGGCGTAATTCAATCCGATGATAAACACATCCGGATAAAATAAGATAATCGCGAGCGGTGGCATTAACGTTAAACCAACGATAAATAAACGCCGACTCACGGATGTGCCAATTTTTAAACCATCGGTCAAAAAGTCAGATAAACACAGGGACACCCCTAAAAAGGATGTTGCAATACAAATCGATGTAAAGAAATGAGTGAGTCCGTCAATAATCTGACTACCCAAACGCGTCGATAACGCATTCGTTAAATTGCTAACCGCATGCCCCGACACGGCCATATGAACCAAACCATGATTACCGCTACTTGCAATACTACCCTGCACCACCATATTCCACAGCAAATAACAAATTAATGGAACTAAACTTCCAACGGCAATCGTAAAACGCAACGCGCTCACATTACTCTTAAAATATGTACGCAGTGTCGGTACGATAGTCGCATAACCAAATGAGGTAATCACCACCATCACAGCACCGGACAATAATAAAACGTGTCCACCTTCTAATTTCATCACATTAATGTGAGGCGTAATCAATACTACTAGCAAAATATAGGCAATTAATTTTGTCGACATGAGACCACGATTGACCCAATCAACCGCACGCACGCCATAATATAACATAGCGCCCAAAATCATCACGAACAAAACAGAGTCTAGCCAATGAGGGCTATTTATGTGTACCAGCAATAATAAACTGTGAAATAAATCCGTGCCGCCTGCGATGTACGCGGACAGCAATGAATACAGTAATAATAGATACGCAAACCATGTGACCAACTGACCCGGTTTACCAAGTGTGACTTTAGCCATAGAAACCAAATTGGTTCCTTCTGGCAGCCATAAATTTACTTCAAGAATATAAAAAGCGGCTAAAACGGTGACAATCCACGCACCCAGAAATAGCAACATGGAATGGAAAAAACCGCCGGCAGCGGCGGCCATGGGCAGCGCTAACATACCACCCCCAATTGAAGTGCCCACTATTAATAAGACACCACCGATGAGCTTACTTTTCATTCTATTATTCTCAACCAAAAATTATGGGCTCCGTCACTAAACAAGGCCCTATCTCAAGACTGTTTGGCCGGGAATAATATCATTTTTATGCGCGTTTATAAAATTATCCACAGGCAGCGGGCGAGCACCTGGGAGTTGCAGTTGGGTGAGCCGGAGAATGCCTTCCCCAGTTGCCACATCGATACCCTTTTTATCCAGTTTGACCACCATGCCCGGCTTACTATCAACCCTTTCTGGTATCGCCTCTGCTGACCAAATTCGCAAATTAGCATCACCAAAAAGGGCAAACGCCACGGGCGTCGGATTCAATGCACGCACTTTTCTCGCCAACTCCACTGCTGCTAAGTTCCAATCGAGCTTAGCTTCAGCTTTTGTAATTTTGGGCGCATAGGTAACAAACGCGTCGTCTTGTTCGATGGGTTTGAGCGCTGACAACTCAATGTCGCCTAATGCCTGCGTTAGCGCCTCTGCCCCCAGTGGAGCCAAACGATCGTGTAGGGTTTGACTCGTGTCATCCGGCAAAATATCGCACTCTCGTTTTAATAGCATATCGCCGGTATCGAGCCCTTCATTCATTTGAATGATCGTAATACCGGTTTTCTTATCGCCAGCGAGAATGGCTTGTTGAATCGGCGATGCTCCTCGCCACCGCGGCAATAACGAGGCATGCACATTAATGCAACCCAAGCGCGGCGTTTTCAAAACTTCTGCGGGCAGTAATAATCCATACGCGACAACCACCATAATATTTGCTTGAAAACTAGCGAGCTCCTCTTGCACCGCCTTATCGCGCAATGTTTTTGGCTGTAATATCGAAAGCTGTTTTTCTTCTGCTCGTTGTTTTATCGGGCTTGCAGACATTTTGCGGCCTCGCCCAGACGGACGATCGGGCTGTGTGTAAACCGCCACAATGTCATGCGAAGAGTTTAGCAATGCTTCCAAGCAAGGAACCGCAAAGTGAGGAGTTCCTGCAAAGATCACCTTTAATGACATGTTTAAATAACCTTTGTTTCTAACTACTATTTAGGAAAATAAAACACTTTATCGATTTCAATTGCTTGCCAGCACAAGAAGCGATCGGTGTTTCAAAGATAACAAATTTTTTTTCCAGAAACCATGTTAGCCCAAAAGGATTTGGGTTACTGCTTTGTGGGTAAACACTAACCCCTGTATTGCGAACAACCTATGATCTTGAATACCATCTCAACATGCCAATCGATAAAAAAACAGAAAGCGAAATACGCTATCAACTTGCACTCATACGAGCACCGCACATTGCCTCGCGCACTTACAAATACCTCATGGAAAAATTTGGCAGCGCGAAAATTGTGTTCGAAAATAAAAAAGAATCCTGTCAAAAACTGAAAAAAGAAACCATCGACTACCTCTATAATCCACCGTGGGAAAAAGTCGAAAACGACCTGCATTGGTTAGAATACACCAATCATCACTTTATCACTTTGTACCAACCAGAGTATCCGTTCTTATTAAAACAACTTTATGATCCACCGCCCGGTTTATTTATTAAAGGAGACCCCACTGCACTGCATGAACCGCAACTGGCGATGGTCGGTAGTCGCAATCCAACTCATGCTGGATACGAGCTTGCAGAGCATCTTGCAGGTATGCTAGCCCAAGCTGGGCTCACCATCACAAGTGGTCTTGCCCTCGGTATCGATGCAGCAAGTCATCGGGGTGCTTTAAGCGTCGGCGCCAAAACCGTCGCTGTCTTGGGCAATGGTCTTCACAGCATTTATCCTCGCCGGCATCAAAAGCTAGCGCTACAGATTGAAACCCAAGGAGCCTTGGTTTCTGAATTTCCGCTTGATGAAGCGCCTCATCCGAAGCACTTCCCACATCGAAACCGGATCATCAGTGGGCTAAGCTTGGGCACGTTAGTTGTCGAGGCCACATTAAAAAGTGGATCACTGATCACCGCCAAACTGGCAACAGAGCAAGGTCGCGAAGTCTTTGCGATTCCAAGCTCAATCAAGAACCCACTCGCTAAGGGCTGCCACGCCCTGTTGCAGCAAGGCGCCAAGCTGGTCCAAACCCCAGAGGACGTGCTGGAAGAACTCAATTTGACGACACACCTTTAATATACATAAAATGCCAAACCTTAGACCGACCTCCAATCAAAGACTTGATGAGGCTCATCGGAAGCTGTTAGAGTGTATCGATTTTGAGTCCACCTCAATCGACCAAATGGTCGTTAGAAGCGGATATACGACTGCCGATGTGAGCGCAATGTTGTTACTTATTGAATTACATGGTTATATAAAGCCTGCTTCAGGTGGTTACATACGAGTGACGCAATGAAAGAAGAAAGTGTACTCAACGTGCTGATGTATCTATTCAAAAACCATATGCAGGATAACTGTGAGCTCGACACAATTCAGGCCAAGCTCCTGCTACAACTGGAAGAACTGGGATTTCGTCGGAAAGTGATTAATCAAGCCTTTGAGTGGCTTGAGAACCTCTCTAGAGAAAGTCAGGAACCCATTTTACAACCAAGCAAATGTTCGCTGCGCGTTTTTTCCGATTATGAGTGTGAGCTACTCGACATTGACTGTCGCAGTTTTTTAATATCACTTGAGCAACAAGGCATTCTCAATCCCCAGACCCGTGAGCTTGTTATCAGCCAAGCGATCGAACTCGAATTTGAAGGTATCGATGTAAGCCTTCTCAAATGGGTCACTTTAATGGTTCTATTTAACCAACCCGACGAAAAACACGCGCTTGCTTGTATGGAGTTTTTAGTACTCGACGATACAATTGGTGGTATACAGTAATCATGGCTAAATTTTTGGTAGTAGTTGAATCGCCCGCGAAAGCGAAGACGATCGAAAAATATTTAGGTAAAGATTATAAGGTCATGGCGTCATACGGTCACGTGCGCGACCTCATCCCTAAAGAAGGCGCCGTCGACACCGAACACGATTTCAAAATGCACTATCAAGCCATCGAGCGCAACATCCGACACATGGATGCAATCGCAAAAGCATTAAAACCTTGTGAGACACTGCTTCTGGCTACCGATCCGGATCGCGAGGGTGAAGCCATTGCATGGCACGTCAAACAAACTTTAGAAGAAAAAGGCAAGCTAAAAAATAAAACATTTGCGCGCGTGGTTTTCCACCAAATTACAAAAGCAGCGGTCAAAAAAGCTATTGAGCAACCGCGCGATATATCGATGGACTTAGTCAACGCACAACAAGCACGACGCGCATTAGATTATTTAGTCGGATTTAATTTATCGCCATTATTATGGAAAAAAATTCGGCCCGGTCTGTCTGCAGGTCGCGTACAAAGTCCTGCGCTACGACTCATTGTTGAGCGTGAAATCGAAATCGAAAATTTTGAAACTCAGGAATACTGGACTATTCACGCCAATGTCATCGAAAAAGACCAACCCTTCACCTCGCGACTGATACTCTACAAAGACGAGAAAATAGAGCAATTTTCGATTACAAATGAAGAACAAGCCAACACAATTACAGCCGATTTAATCAAAGCGGCTAACGGCAAACTCACCGTCTCGAAAGTTGTAAAGCGCGAACGCAAACGCAACCCAACGGCACCGTTCATTACATCCACGCTGCAACAAGAAGCAGCGCGCAAGCTTGGATACTCCGCACAAAAGACCATGCAAATAGCGCAACAACTTTATGAAGGTGTTGATATCGGCGATGAAGGCTCTGTCGGTTTAATCACGTATATGCGTACCGACTCCGTGACACTCGCACCCGAGGCGCTCGAAGAAATTCGCAACTGCATCGTTGAGCGTTATGGCAAAGAAAATTTGCCTGATGAGCCACGCGTCTTCAAAACTAAATCGAAAAATGCGCAAGAAGCTCATGAAGCTATTCGACCCACATCGGCGATGTACATTCCTGACGATAGCAAACGTTATTTAAATAACGATCAATATCGTCTTTACGCACTCATCTGGAAGCGCACGATTGCTTCGCAAATGATTGAAGCTACACTAAATACAGTAGCTGTCGATTTAACAGCATCAAACGGCACATTCCGCGCAAACGGTTCCACGATTGTTAAACCAGGTTTTATCACAGTTTACCAAGAAGATCTCGATGACAAGAAAAAGGAAGACGATGGTGATGGCAAAATGTTACCGCCGCTCGAAGAAGGACAAACGGTCGATGTAAAAGAAATTATTGGCGAACAACACTTCACAGAGCCGCCTCCCCGTTACACCGAAGCAAGTTTGGTAAAAGCTCTAGAAGAACGTGACATCGGCCGCCCATCTACGTTTGCTTCTATCATCGCAACTTTGAAAAAACGTGAATATGTCGACCTCGACAACAAACGATTTACCGCAACCGATGTGGGTCGCGTGGTGAATCGATTCCTCACGAATTATTTTACAAAATATGTCGATTACGACTTTACCGCACAACTAGAAGACGAGTTGGATGACATCTCACGTGGCGAGAAAACGTGGATCCCAGTGCTTGAAGAATTTTGGGCTCCCTTTAAAAACTTAGTTGACGTCACTGACAAAAACGTAAAACGCAGCGATGTCACGCAAGAAAAGCTCGATGAAAAATGTCCAAAGTGCGGCGCACAATTGTCCATACGTTTAGGACGCCGAGGCCGATTTATCGGTTGCACGGCTTACCCCGATTGTGACTATACGCGCAACTTAAACGAAGATTCTGGTTCTACAGAGCCAGAAATAATTCCCGACCGCAAATGCCCGGAATGTAAGCATGACCTTGTCATTAAACACGGCCGTTACGGGAAATTTATTGGTTGTAGCAATTATCCAAATTGCCATCATATGGAGCCACTCGAAAAGCCAAAAGACATGGGTGTACTGTGCCCCAAATGTAAAAAAGGCAATATTCTGCAACGCAAATCACGCCGCGGTAAAATATTTTATTCATGCGAACGTTACCCCGATTGTGACTACGCTTTATGGAACGAACCGATTGCAGAGGCCTGCCCCACGTGTAATTGGCCCATTTTATCGATCAAACGCACAAAACGTCGCGGCGCCGAAAAAGTATGCCCGCAAAAAAGCTGCAATTACATCGTGCCGTATGAAGAAGAGGAAGAAAATGACGATGAGTAAACGATTCGTTGCTATTTTAATGGGTTCTGACAGCGATCTTTCCACCATGGAAACCGCTGTCGAACAATTAAAATCATTAGACATCCCATTCGAAGCAAAAATACTTTCAGCACATCGCACACCCGAGGCAACGACTCACTACGTCGAAGACGCAGAAAAACGGGGCTGTGCTGTATTTATTGCCGCAGCCGGGATGGCCGCACATCTGGCTGGATGTGTCGCTGCACACACATTAAAACCAGTCATCGGTGTGCCAATCGATTCTGGCCCACTTAAAGGCCATGACGCATTATTATCGACTGTTCAAATGCCAGGTGGTGTACCCGTGGCATGTGTTAGCATTGGTAAAGCAGGCGCAAAAAATGCGGCCATCTTAGCTGCACAAATACTCGCTGTTACGGATTCAACGATCACCCAAAAATTAGCACAACAGCGCGCTAAAAAGAGAGAGTCACTCAAAGCAGCAGATGCTAACTTGCAATCAAAATTATAAAACTTTCATAGAAAACCATGGAAGACAACAATACTAAAGATCTCAACGAGGCCGTTACCTGCTTACGCGAGGGTGGCCTCATCGCCTACCCGACAGAGGCCGTTTACGGTTTAGGCTGCGACCCATTCAGCATCGATGCCATCACGCGATTACTTCAATTAAAACATCGCTCCATCAGTAAAGGTTTTATTTTAATTGCCGCCAACTATGCACAACTGGAACAATTTATTTTGCCCATTGATCCTCAAGCACTAGCGCATGTATTCGCAAGCTGGCCAGGGCCGGTCACCTGGGCTTTTCCTACAAGCAAAGAAACACCTCTTTGGATTCGCGGGGAGCACAGAACGGTGGCTGTCCGTATAACTAATCACCCCATCGCAAAAAAATTATGTGAACGATTCGGTGGCGCTATTGTTTCAACCAGCGCCAATGTTGAGGGTCATCCACCCATGCGCGATGAAAAAATGCTACGAATGGCCTTCGGCGATAAAATCGATAAAATTGTACCGGGAAAAGTTGGCGGCGCGCTCCGTCCGACTGAAATTCGCGATGCAATTACCGGAGAAATCATTCGCGCTGGATAATTTAACGCGTTTCTAAAGGCAAAATGACCGTTGCACACAATCCACCTTGCTTGCGATTACGCAAATAAATTGCGCCTCCATCTGCTTTAACGATATCGCGCGTTACGGCAAGTCCAAGCCCAACACCACCCGTATCACGCGAACGCGACTGTTCGGTACGATAGAATGGTGCAAAGACCTGCTCCAACTCCGCCTCAGGAATTCCGGGTCCGTTGTCTTCCACTTCAATCGCAACAGAATGATGCCGTTTATACAGAGACACAACAACATTTTTCGAATAACGAGTGGCATTACCAATTAAATTATTGAGCGCGCGTTTAATAGCAGTCTTGCGACCGCAATAGGGAATCTGGTGTTGCTTCGATTCAAAATCTATGTGATGCCCGAGATCATTCATCACATCACAGATTGAACGGATCAACGACACTATATCGAAGCTTACTTTAGCTTCATATGAGGCATCATCGCGCGCAAACGACAGTGTTTCTCTCACCATGGATTCCATTTCATCGAGATCACCGATTAATTCCAACTTGGTAGCTTCATCATCCACAAATTGCGCACGCAATTTCAAACGCGTAATGGGCGTTCGCAAATCATGAGAAATAGCAGCGAGCATTTGTGTGCGATCGCGAATTAAATCCTGTATACGCTGCTGCATGCAATTCATCGCTATCGCAGCTTCTTGCACAACCATCGGGCCATCGATCGCAATGGGTTGTGTATTTAAGTCCGATCCCAACCGCTCGGCAGCACGTTTAAAATTTTCAATCGGTTTCGTAAAACGATTAATAGACCAACCCACCATTAAAATCATACCTAAAATAAATATCTCGAGCCCAAAAAAGATTAATTGCGTTAACAAAAAATGAGTATAAATGGTGGCATTCACATTTAACCATTGCGTGGATGTCAGTTGGATAGAAATCGCGAAAGAATCGTATTGTTTTCGTAATGCTTGATCAATTTCCCAAAACGAAATAGTTTTAAATCGTAAATCAAATCGTGGGCTTGCTGAAATTGATGCTTGTAAATCCGGATCATTCATCGCCGCAATGGCTTTTGCACGTTCGAAATTGGGCGTTGCTTCCAATAAATGAATCAAATTAACGATTTTTTGAATCACAGCATCGCGGTTTGCCGTTCGTCGCGCCAAGCGATTATCGTTGATATAAGAAGCCATCGCGATTAAATGGATGATGATGACGGCCGACAAAACCGCTAAAGCACTTCGTCTGCTGACACTACACGCTAATCTTTCTACTGTACGCATCGGTTAAACTTGCTTGCGAACGACTTCCGCAGTTAACATATAGCCCCCACCACGAATGGTTTTAATCAGTTGTGGTTTTTTTTGATCCTTCTCAATTTTATGACGCAGCCGACTAATAGAAATATCGATGCTGCGATCATAAGGCCCAGCCGGTCGATTTTTTGTTAAGTCCAACAACGTATCACGACTTAGCACTTGTCGAGGACGCTGCACAAAAGTTAATAATAACTCAAATTCGCCCGTACTTAATGTGATTTCGACATCCTCGCGCGAGGTAAGACGTCGCCCTGCCTGATCCAAGCGCCAAGTGGCAAATTCATAAATAATATGCTCGGGGTTTGAGTCAACCGGCAACGCGTGATTGCTCTGCGCACGACGCAGTATGGCTTTGATACGGGCTAATAATTCACGGGGATTAAACGGTTTACTCAGGTAATCATCGGCCCCCATTTCTAAACCGAGGATGCGATCGATGTCTTCACCAATCGCCGTCAGCATAATGATAGGAATACTCGACGTCGTGCGCAGTTGCCGACACAATGTTAAACCATCATCGCCCGGCATCATGATATCTAAGATAATTAAATCAAAGGATTGCCTCGACAAAAGCATCCGCATCTCAATGCCGTCTTTTGCTAGGCTCGCTTGAAAACCATGTTGGCGCAAAAATTTGCCCAAGAGATCGCGGATGCCGCGATCGTCATCGACAATGAGAATGTGCTGACCCTCGTTCATAACAAGGGATTATATCATTGATTAAGAGATAGTAAATTATTCTCAGTATCAATGAGTTAGATTGCTACTCGTTGGGGTTTTATTATCTTTCGCACTTTTCTTGTGGTTTCGTGCAATCTCGTTGAAAACTTTACTCATATTGTTGTAAAAATCAGATTTGCCAAAATCGAAAAAAGTCTCACGTCGCTTCATTTTACATACAGGTTGAATTTTTTCCCAAATTTGCAAACAAATATAATAAATATTCTCAGTTGATAGTTTTTTCCCTTCATGGACTCTTGCTGAGACAACTCCATGATACACAACATCAACGATCTCTGACGCTACGGTTTTCATAGCTTCCAACTTCTTGCAATGACTACCTGTATTTTTAGAATCATTCAATATGCGTTTGTACTCCTCTTTAAACTTATTGATAAACTTTTTTAGGTATGAAGTTTCTAAGAGCTCAACCATCATTTCATCAATTTTAGTATCGTTTTCATTGCAGATGCTACCTTGTTTATATCTTTTATAATCAACCTCAAACAGCTCAATAAATTGATCCAAAATATCTTTACTTTTTCCCTCAGCCTGTGTGGCAACTGTGACTGTTTGCGGAGCACCCGGTTGAAACTCATCTCCAGATTCTGATTCTAAGGATGAGCTGCGACTGCTTGGATTCCGCTCACCCTGCTGTCGAACATGAAATGAGGAAGATTGCTGTCTTGAGTTTCGCATCCTCTTTGCCTAGGTTGGTTTAATATAGGGTAATGTTACTATTCTAGAGTAACGCCGATATTTCATAAAGCCGCTATTTTGTAACAACATGTAACAACTTTGGCCAACTAGATCACGAACGCTGAATCTCGTGCCTTACGAGGAACTGACGTGGTAAACTTAGTCCCCTATGAAAAACCATATTGAATCCTTACTCAAAGAAGCGGTCGATAAACTCAAGGCCGATGGCACGCTCAATGCTGACTTGAAAACACCCATTCAAGTAACACCAGCACGCGACCCCAAACACGGTGATTTCGCGACAAATCTTGCGCTGATGCTCGCTAAGCCCGCCGGCGTCAATCCGCGCCTGCTCGCTGAAAAAATTATTGCGCGGCTACCTGAGTCTGAATTTGTCACCGATGTGGAAATTGCCGACCCCGGCTTTATTAATTTTTTCATCGCCGAACAAAGCCTTAAGCAAATTGTGCCCAACATTTTAGAAGCCGGCAACGACTTCGGGCAATCAGACCTCGGGAAAAACAAGCGCGTACACATTGAATTCGTCTCGGCCAATCCTACCGGACCACTGCACGTTGGCCATGGCCGCGGTGCTGCCTATGGCGCTTGCGTCTCCAACTTACTTGCAGCCGTGGGTTATGACGTTCACCGTGAATATTATGTAAACGATGCTGGCCGGCAGATGCGAATTTTAGCGCTGAGCGTTTGGGTACGTTATTTACAAGCACAAGGCGAGGCCGTTAAGTTGCCCCCCAACGCATACCAAGGGCAATATATTATTGATATTGCAAAAGAATTAATTGAACGCCACGCAGATCGTTTTCGCCATTCGCAACAATCGATCGACGACTTAATGCCAAAAGACATTAATCCTGAAACAGACAAAGAAACTTACGTCGATGCTTTTGTTGATGTCGCGAAGAAATTGTTAGGTGAAGAAAATTTTGAAACTGTCTTTCATGCTGCCTTAGATAATATTTTAGATGACATAAAAGAAGACCTTGAAGAATTCGGCATCACTTACAACGACTGGTTCCCCGAAAGTAATCTCGTCAAAAAAGGTCTCATTCAGGCTGGAATACAATTATTAGCTGAACACGGCTATGTGTATGAAAAAGAAGGTGCACAATGGTTTCGCGCCAGTGAATTAGGCGACGAAAAAGACCGGGTGTTAATCCGCAAAAATGGACACCCCACTTATTTTGCATCCGATGTCGCCTATCACTTTTATAAATTTCAGCAAGGCTATGATCATGTCATCGATGTATTCGGTGCCGATCATCACGGTTACATCGCGCGCGTGCGCACCTTTTTAAAAGCCTTAGGCGAAGACCCTGAAAAACTGCGTGTTTTGTTGGTCCAATTTGCCATTTTATATCGCGGCAAACAAAAAGTTCAGATGTCCACGCGTTCAGGCGAGTTCGTGACCTTGCGTGAATTACGCCGCGAAGTGGGCAACGACGCCGCACGATTTTTCTACGTGATGCGCAAGCCCGAACAACACCTGGATTTTGATTTGGAATTAGCAAAATCAAAATCTTCTGAAAATCCAGTCTATTACATCCAATATGCGCATGCACGTATTTGTAGTGTTTGGCGACAATTAGCCGCAAGCAATCATCAATGGGACAAAGCGCAGGGTCTTAGCAATTTAACATTACTATCAAATAACTACGAAAAAGATCTGCTGACAAGTCTCGGGCGTTACCCGGATATTATTAAAAAAGCCGCAACGCAATATGAACCGCATTTACTCGCACATTACCTACAAGAACTCGCTAATTATTTCCATACGTATTACAATGCAGAGAAGTTTCTAGTAGAAGAAGACAAACTACGAAATGCGCGATTATGCCTAATCGCTGCCACCAAACAAATCATCGTCAATGGCTTAACATTATTAGGCGTATCCGCACCAGAAGAAATGTAGGAGAAAATACGTGCGCAAATTGTTTGGTTTTATTATCGGTATTATTGTCATCGCTGCTGTCATTATATTTCTCATTCTACCTTTAAGCATGGGATTTTGGGTTAAAAGTCACTATCAACAACTTCTAGATAAAGTTAATAAAGCGCCTGGCATCGCGTTGAAGGTTGTACAATTCGATCGCGGATGGTTTACTTCCAAAGCCACTCTACAAGTAACGATAAAACCACACTGGCCGCGATTTAACGCCACCACAAACAGCGCCCCCATTCAATTTACAGTGCGACAACGCATCAAAAATGGCCCATGGATCTTTGGCGCCCAGAAATTTTTATGGGCAAAAGCGTTGGTTCAAAGTACAAGCGATGCAGCCAATTTTAAATTTAACGCTCAAACAATTATTCATTTCAGCAACGCGATTGATAACTCATTTTTCGCCAAAAGCATTACGATTGCGAACAGCCAAGGACAAGTCGTTATCAACAACCTTAATTCCCATATTATTTACGCGCCAAGCACACAGCAATTAACAAGAAAAACCTCTATCGGCTCACTCACCATAACTGAAAAAGAAAGCGAGGTCGCCTCTCCACAAGCCTATAAACAAAAATTCGAAATCATAAATTTAAATTCAAGCTCCCAACTGAAACGCCTTAACTTACTTTGGTATGGTGATCGCAGCATCTCTGCCGATAAAGCCACTTTTTTTATAGCACAAAAAGAGCCTTTTGTTTTATCACAGGTCACCCTAGCTGCCAAACAGTCACAAACCAATGGCACGAGCGCCAATATTTTCAAGGCACATGCGGACAGCATCGTTGGTGACGGGGTTGATTTAAAACCTTTTGATCTAAAGCTTTCAATCGTCGATGTTGATGCGCAATCACTCATGAACCTCCTTAGTGCCGCAATGCAACTGAGCCAATCAACACAATCGGATATGCTGCAGATCAAAACACTTTACATACCGTTCGCCCAATTAGTGAGTAAAGGGTTCACTGCAAAATTACATTACCTTACCTTTGGCACACCTGAAGGCATCGTGAATGCAACTGCACAATTAATATTGCCAAAACAGTCAGGGGCACCGAGCGCCCTTTTATTATTACAAAATGCCACGGGCGAGCTGCACATGCAAATGCCATTAACTTGGTTAAAACAATTTGTAGTGAATTTATATCGCGGCAACACTGATAACACAGGCAGCAAAACCTTATCGCCTGAAAAAACTGCACAACAACAAATTCAAATGTGGATCGATAATAAAAAATTAATTCAAGATGGACAAAATGTAAAAATCGATGTGACTTTCAAAAATGGCCAGCTACTCATTAATGGATTACCTCCCTCATACCAAGCGCCGGCGCAAACACCGACACAGCAACAACCATCCACAGGGACGACACCAGCGCCACAACAATAGCTACAGCGTCATAAAGGGATTACTTCATGGTTCGCGATTACGCCAAACGACCGCCACCGCAAAAAAAACGGCGGCGCATGCCCATTGTCATTGCAATAAGTGTGATCGCAATCGCCCTCGTAATCCCCACTGTGATGTATTATGTGAGGTATCAAAAAATAATTCACAAGAAAAAACTGCTGCTTCCTACCCAATCTTCCAAATCCGCAAAACCTAAAGTTTTAACACCACCAGCAGACACTAAACAAACGAAACAATCGGAATTTGATTTTTATACGATTCTTCCCAAAATGCAGGTGCAGGTACGAAGCACCACCAGCACACCCATACAAATCTCACCCCAGGAAGCTAAAGGCCACTATATGTTACAGGTCGCGTCCTTACAAAGCTTAAAGCAAGCCAAGCAATTCAAAGATAAACTATTCTCTCTCGGATATCTGGCACGGATAACCACCTTTCAATCGAAGAATGGCGAGGTCTGGAATCGGGTGATCACTGGCCCTTACAACTCGTTGCGCGAAGCCGAAAAGGCCCAAACCACGCTACAACAGCACCACATCGATAGTATTTTGCTTCAAAAAAGCTAAAGAGCACCTCTGGAAATCTATTTTTAGTTAATCAAATAGCATTTTCAATTGCGGCAGAGAGTCTAGGGTTACTGTTTTTCGGGCGTATGTACAATGGAAGTGCTTAGCTAGCCAGAGATGGCGATTCCCGAAAAACAGTAACCCCAAGCTCGCGAGCCAAGCAATTGAAATCGATTTTTAGAGGTGCCCTAAGGGCTTGAAATCTACTACCCCAGCCCCAAAATAGGAACTAATGTGACCAACCCAATTCAAACGGGGAGAAACTATTGGAACAATTTCGCGGAACAACGATACTATCGGTCAGGCGCAACGGCAAAGTCGTGATCGGCGGTGATGGCCAGGTTTCCATGGGAAGCACCATCATGAAGGGTAATGCTCGCAAAGTGCGTCGCCTCTACAACGACAAAGTCATTGCCGGTTTTGCCGGTGGCACGGCAGATGCCTTCACGTTGTTCGAGCGATTCGAGGGAAAGCTTGAGCAGCACTCCGGTAACTTAATGCGCGCTGCCGTGGAGTTAGCCAAAGATTGGCGAACCGATAAAATTCTTCGTCGACTCGAAGCGTTGTTAACTGTTGCCGATCGAAAAGCCTCTCTTATTATCAATGGCTTAGGCGATGTCATCCAACCCGAACACAGTCTAATGGCTATTGGATCCGGTGGCCCCTATGCACAAGCCGCTGCAAAGGCATTGCTCAACAACACTAAATTAAGTGCACACAAAATAGTTGAGCAAGGCCTCACCATTGCCGCCGACATCTGTGTGTACACCAATCACGAATTCACCATTGAAGAACTGGATAGCGAGACATAAACACTATGGCAGAAGCACAGAAAAAAAGTTTACCCATTGCAAATAACACCGACATGACAATGACTCCACGAGAAATTGTTGCAGAACTCGATAAATTTATTATTGGGCAAGATGATGCAAAACGAGCTGTTGCGATTGCACTTCGAAATCGCTGGCGACGCATGCAATTACCCGAAGAATTGCGCCGAGAAATTACACCCAAAAACATTTTAATGATCGGACCAACTGGCGTTGGTAAAACTGAAATTGCGCGTCGGTTATCAAATTTAGCCGGTGCACCCTTTGTTAAAATTGAAGCGACTAAATTTACAGAAGTTGGCTATGTGGGTCGTGACGTTGAATCGATTATTCGTGATCTCGTTGACATCGCCGTTAAAATGACTCGCGAAACAGCGATGCAAAAGGTAAAAACACAAGCAATGGAAGCTGCTGAAGAACGTGTGTTAGACGCTTTAGTGCCTCCTGCACGCGGTGCCTTTGCCGGCGAACCCACTCAAGAAAAAGAAGAACCGCAAGAGTCTGCAACACGACAATTATTCCGTAAAAAACTTCACGACGGTGAACTTGACGATAAAGAAATCGAAATTGAAATTGCAGCCGGTGCAAACTTTGAAATTATGGGCCCACCTGGCATGGAAGAAATGGTTGGGCAGCTACAAAGCATGGTCGAAAGCATGTCAAGCAAACGCACAAAACCCCGACGCATGAAAGTCAAAGCCGCACTCAGACAATTGCAAGAAGAAGAAGCAGCAAAATTAGTCAACGAAGACGAAATTAAGATGCATGCGCTACAAGCTGTCGAACAAAACGGCATCGTGTTCCTCGATGAAATCGATAAAATTGTTAAGCGCGAAGGTGTTTCCGGTGCCGATGTTTCGCGTGAAGGTGTGCAACGCGATTTACTGCCTTTGGTTGAAGGCAGCACGGTATTCACAAAATACGGCATGATCAAAACCGATCATATTTTATTCATCGCCTCAGGTGCTTTTCACATCGCAAAACCATCCGATTTAGTGCCTGAATTACAAGGTCGCTTTCCGATTCGTGTGGAATTAAAAGCATTAACCGCGGATGACTTCATTCGTATTTTAACGGAACCCGAGGCTTCACTAACTGAACAGTATACTGCGTTGATGAAAACTGAAAATTTTGGATTAACATTCGAAAAAGACGGTATTAAACGTTTAGCAGAAATTGCGTACCAAGTTAATGATCGTTCGGAAAATATTGGCGCACGACGCTTGCACACGATTATGGAACGCTTGCTTGAAAATATTTCTTTTGAAGCAACAGATAAACCGGGCGAGTCCATTAAGATTGACGCCGCTTACGTAAACAAGCAATTAGAGAAACTCGCGAAAGACGAAGATCTGAGTCGCTATATTCTCTAGCAGGATTTACGTGAATTAACGCCCAGGTCCGCCATAATTACTGAGATCACAGGTCGCTTCATCGGTATCACCTTCACTGATGTTTTTCGGTATATCTGAACTTCTTAAAAACGAAGATCGGGAAGAGTTATGATTCCTTGAATTACGTGCCCATTGCGACAGTATGCCGCTGATCCTGATATGTATATCTTCTCGCGTTAGATCTAGACTCATAAGCTCGGCAATACACTGCTTTGACTCTAATTTACCTCCAGCATGTCGCAAAGCCGATAGGACGCCTGTGCCAGGGCTATACACATAACTAGAAATAACATCCAACGCGTCGCGTAACAATTCACTTTCTTGTATTTTCGAAAAATTACTGTGCGTCATCGCGTTAGCATAGAGCAAAAGTTTAATATATCCGCCTACACACGGCCATTGATAAATTTTTTCGAGATCTGCTGCTGAAGAACGCATCATCATCGCCCAGCCCGTCGAGCCCTCCTGGTCTTTCTCACACAACGCAAACACCACGCGCTCTCTTTGCTCCTCCGTACACACAAATTCCAGTGCTGTATTGAAACACTGAGGTGCATACCGCGCCAGCATCGCCCAGCCCGACTGGTTATTCTTATCTTTAACGAACAATGCCTGTATGAATGTCTCTTGCAGTGATGCTTGTAAAAGATTCCGTACAACCCAAAACCAACCTATTACATTACTTGCTAAGTATCTGCTACTAAAGACCTCATTACCTTCAACGATTTTTTTCAACTCGCACTCTATACAATTAATGAGTGCGCTACTCTCACTTTTTAAAAACCCACAGAAATCTGAGAACAACTGTCCGGAAAAATCGAAATTTTTAAGATCTATCACAAGCGTGTCGCGATGCTCGTGATAGATTATTGCCATCCCTGTCAATAATCGACTCGCAATACGCGACAACTTAAATAGCCGCGGACGTCCTCGTCGCCCGCGCTCCGCGACCTCACGGCTCGACTACGCACGGGCTCTCAAATGACTTGACGGCTCGTAAAGATTTTTTGCAGTCGCTTACGCTCGGCAAAAAATCCGAGCCTACCGCGGAATACGCGCCTTCGCTTCGCTCTCCATGGCGCGCATCGAAAAATCGCCTTCACTAGCAAGACTCTTTTTAATAAGATCCATACTGTGTTTTTTGGTGATTTCGTGCTTACCAGGGCCAGCAAGAGAATAATACTGTGCATCATCAATTATTGATGTTAATAGTAATTGATGGTCATTTTGTGAATAACCTCGAGGGACAGTAAATGCCCTGCAACTCTCTGAATCAACCAACCCGTCTTCAATAAGTTGCTCCAAAATAAGTTTTTTTATATTCTCTACATTAATATCTAAGACATTATCATTATCTTCGTCTATGATAAAAATAGGGTGGTGCCTCATTTTTGTTGATGGCATCTAAATAACCCTCCCAAACTCGTGCCTATTGATAAATAATCCGATGACAATGTCGTGCAATTTATCCAGTTTAGAAAAGCAAATCGTCTTTCTCGCTAATCGCTTTATTCGTGTGCGCAACGTGAGATGCTTTCGTTCAATCGCTTGGGTATTTTGCTTTCCCACCAAATGTTTTGATTGAGGCAGGTGTCTTTCATAAGCACCCCAATCATCTGTATATTGGACTTTGGATAAATAAAATCCCTTGCCAGTTAGGACAATAATCAAAAAATGTGAGTTTCTAAATCTTAAGCTGTTTTTTGCAGCAATTCGTAGAATTGCTCAGGTGTAAAATTTATTTTATCCAACCATGATTTTACTATCCCAATCAAATCCTCTATTTTTTCAGGGTCTGAGTTTTGCGTCTTTTCTTCAGTCCTCTGAATCGTTTTAATTTTTGAGTTGCTATTTTTGAAAATAGCAGGATGTCGCGTGCGTTTCCCCTGCGTATCACCTTTGGTTCTGCCTTGCGGATTACCGCGTGGTTTGCAGAGATTAGCAGGCGTGCCAACGGTATCAAGCACCGTAGAAAAACCCCGTTGCGTTTGTGAAGGGGTCGCAGTTATTGATGGTTTTTCGTTATCCACTTGGAAGCTCGGCAAATACCGCTCCCATTTTTTCGGTAAAATCGGGGCAAGATTCCTCGCTAGATAAAGTTGCGTATACGCTAATGCTGTCATCCGCCACCAATCTTCTTCGTGCTTAACATCCGGTGTTTGGTATCGGTCAAATAACAGTTTGTCTTTACCAAAACGAAAGTAGTGTTCAATGTCATAGCGTCTATCGTAATAGTGATACGCTTCTAATGCTGTGATTTCATTACGTCGTTCACCAGCGAGTCCTAACCAGAGTGGATTTTTATATAAAGATTTACCGTTAGCATCAACCGCAACCAATTGCACAACAGTAACAGGATGCTCATATCCTTTAAATTGCTTTGAACCACGCAGTAATTGGTCACGCCATATTTTAATCTCCAATTGGTAAGTTTTGCCACTGCGGGTTGTAATGGGTTGCTGCACAATCTCATCGGATTCACGGTGAGTCGTGCTGTCGTTTAGTTTCATCGCATCACCATAGCGTTTTATACTTCCTGAGGTATTATCTTCTATTGATGCGGGCGCGAAAACATTACGGGTACTGTTAAAACGGAAAAGATGTACCCAATTGGGATTTTCGCTAACCAGTTTACGGCAAGCTTCTGTACCATATTTTGAATCAGCCACGCTAACCACCAATTTATGAGTAAGCGCTAAGTCTGCAATACAACGGTTAATTTGCTGCATCCCAACTACATTGCCTTTTTCATCGCTTTTAACGCGCCTCGTATCCAGTGGAACTAACCAATGCTTTTCTTGAGCTGCACCATCATTGGGCAATAGTGATACCGTTGAATATTCATGTCCAATGGTAATCGGTTTGTTACCCGGTGCTGGATTAGGGCTGTAAACCACATGGCGATCTTCAACACAGTGTGCACTTTGACGCGACTGTGGTGTCGTATCCGCAATAATGATCACACGGTCATCGCTATGACTCACATGTTCATATTGTATTTTCATCATGCTATCCCAACAATTTGCTACCGACAAACCATCGCTAATCGCATCGGTAATACTACTGTATTCACGTTCAAAGTATGGCGATTCACATAATTCTATGGGTGTTTTGCAGCGATGGCCATGGCTTGAAAGGGCATCGAGTAAATTCATATTGGCATCGCGTCGCGCGGGGAAGATGTTGTAGAGGAATGTACGGAATTGTTTTAGTTTTTCTGTCGCTAACATCGTTTGTTCCTTATTTTATTTTTTCGAACAAACGTTGTTTACAACGTAAAATTTTTTTTCGGTTTCTATGTCAAGCAATTTTTAATTATTTTTATAAATTTATCCAAAGTCCAATGTATAGTAAAAGTTGATATCAAATGAGCTCAGTTTTTCTTTCAGTGCTTTAAATGCTGAATCTTTTCTTGGACCAAAATGATAAGCTAACACCTCATGTGTATGGTGATCAATCGCATGCCAGAGCCAACGTTGATTCTGTTTATTTCGAACAAAACTCCACATTTCATCCAGCTCCGCTTCTTCAACTTGTACAACATTAACAGTAACAGACGCACCAAGTGATTCTTTTTCCTTTAAAAGTCGTGTATTGACGCTCTCTAAACCTTCACCCCTTTTTTTTAATTCACCAATAACAGTGTTAATGCTAATACGTAAAACGCGTGCAGTATCTCTGACGCCACTACCATTCATTGCCATATCAACTATTTTATCTTTAACACCAGGGGCACGAGCATTATGTGTGTAATCTAGAAGAAATGTATTTTTCTCACAAGCATTATTTTTACATTGAAACCTTTGCTTTCCTGTACTGCTGACGCCAAATTTTACAACCTCATGTAAACAGCAGCAGGGGCAAGCAACATTGATTCTTGCCATTCATGCAATCCTTATCCTAATGATTTTCTGAAATACCAAAATATATCACATCAACAAAAATGAGGCACTACCAAAAATAGTAGCAAACAAGGATGTGCCCGTGCTGGAAAAATCAGCAGGCCAACTAAAAAATGGATTTTTTATTCCATTTGCCAAGACTGGCATGAGAGACTTCAATTGTTTTTCTATTTTAAGATAAACATCCGCAGAATATCCTTTTCCTTTTTCACCATCATAACCTAATTTTATAAATATATTCTTTAGTTCATCAAAAAGAAGGTTAGGTAAATTAAAGGCCCTGTACTCAGTTTTAAAAAATTTAGTCAAATGATTTCTAACTGACTCAAACTCCAGAAAACCGAAATATCTATCCTTTGGGTTAATCATTGATACACCAAAACCAAGATCTCTCGCAATTTTAGAAAATGAATTATAAGTATGCACCCCTCCATGATCATTGAGCAGAGAAGCAAATGCCGCACTGACCTTTTTAGTCCTAACTAATGTCAGTAGTTGCTTTAAATTTTCCATTTCACCAAGAGTTAATAATTCAGAATTTAACCTATTATGCAAACCCTCTGAGCATTCCTTCAGCCCTTCATTAATGCTAAGTACCAACCTCTGCTTAACCTCAGGCAAAAGCAAGCTGTCTGAATGAGTAGAATACCAAAAGGCCAACTGAAGCTGCTCAGTTAAGTCAGAGACGTTAGCATATAACTTTTTATCAAAATGGCGTTCAAAATGTTTTTTAGCTACGTTTACAGTTTTTATTTTTTCTTGTTTATGAATATCCAACATGAGCAACTGCCTGCAAAGTTGGTCCAGCCAATCATCAGGCAATTCTTTTTTGATTTGATCTACACTCAGTTCTTTTTTTAAGGGGCAAAATTCAAATGCTTGCTCATTTAATTTTGGATCAAGATTATTTTTTATCCAACCTGACGGCATACAGTATCCCTCTTATTAGCCAATATAACACCCAGACTCGTCTCAATATTTGAAACAGATGCCAGAGTGCTCGATTTTTAATTCATTGAAATCGCTCAAATTGTCAGAAAAATCTAACAACTCTGTTTTAGTATCATCCCTTGAACTGCCTTCCATGCAAGTGAGTGTTTTTACCTGTCCGAAACAGATCCTTGAACAAAATCTGAAATCTCAGATTTAGGCAGCCAACAACATGTTCCAAAAAACATTATGCTTTAATGAAAAAAATACTAAACGTTAGGAGTTATTTGTATAAATATTGATGCGCGTTTATTGTTTGGGTTCTATAAAATTTTACTCTGTGAGGCATGTTATTTAATTAATGAACTATACAGTGGGCATAAGTGTATAAATTCTCGGAATTGTCAGTCCACCCACTATTACCGCTTTGACTGTCGACCTTGGAAAAAATGAATCTCAATCGGAAAATCTGAATTACGATTCCACGATAAACCATCATGACCCGACACATTATCCCACACCGGGGGCTCTGGAAGCAGCATCCCCGACCACGATGTCGCTGGTTTCACTTTCCATTTTGTTTCGGAGGCCGGGACAATAGTGATGCTCGAATACTCGCCATTACTGTTAATACAAGAACGTGCTCTTATCTTGCAAAAAGCAATCGTTAAAATCGTGTCATCATTCCATGTATCTATCTCATAACCGAGCTTCACATTACTTGTCTGCGGCGCTATCGCAAGTGCCAAGTAAGGGGGCTTAGCGGATAAGGGGGCTTAGCGGAATTCGGTCCGCTGACATTCACGGCTTGAACGACCCAAACATAAATCGTTTGTTTCGACTGATTATTAAAATGAAAATAATTAATGGTAGGATCTGCAATGACGGCATCAGCAAACGCCATCAATAAAATGATTATAATCAATAGCTTAACTTTCATGACACCGTCCCTGGATTACTATTCTCATCTCTATTATAGATAACTTCCTACAGCCAAGCTATCATACCTATATGACAGATTCATCAGATAAATTCACTGATTTTGGTTATCAACGGGTTCCTCTTCAAGAAAAGACTCAGAAAGTCGCGAGCGTTTTTACCTCAGTTGCTAACAAATACGACCTCATGAACGACTTCATGTCCTTGGGCATTCATCGTGCTTGGAAACAGTTCGCCGTTAATTTTTGCCACATCCGTCCTGGGCAGCGCATTCTCGACCTTGCCGGTGGCACCGGCGATCTCGCAGCGCGAATGAGCCCGATGGTTGGCGATACCGGCAAAATTATTTTAGCGGACATCAACAACGCCATGTTACAAACAGGACGCGACCGACTGATCGATCGCGGCATCGTTCGAAACGTTGAATTTATACAAGCGAATGCAGAAGCATTACCTTTTGACGACAACTATTTTGACCGAATTATTATTGGATTTGGCTTAAGAAATGTCACCGACAAAAATCAAGCGTTGGCCTCGATGTGTCGCGTATTAAAACCAGGCGGCTGCGCCATTGTATTAGAATTTTCGCACCCCACTCTCCCAGCACTGAAAACAATTTACGATCGGTATTCATTTAATATTTTACCTTGGCTTGGCAAACGAGTAGCCAACGATGAAGAAAGCTATCGTTATCTAGCCGAATCCATTCGCATGCATCCCGATCAAGACACATTAAAACACATGATGGAAAATGCAGGCTTTGAAGATTGCGATTATCGCAATCTAACCGGCGGCATTGTGGCGTTACACAAAGGATATAAATACTAATGATCGCATTTGCCCTAACTGGTTTAGAAAAAGCAATCAATGCCTATCTTAATTTAGATCAGGAAACCATAGCGAAAATTTCCAAGTTGAAAGGTAAAGCCATCGCAATAAAAATCACTGATTGGAATATTCATTTTTTTGTCCTGCCGCAATCACACGGTATCAAGCTCAACGATAAATACAGCGGCACAATTGATACTACGATTTCTGGAACTTTGTTTGGATTATTCAATGCCGGCTGTGCCAAGGGCAAGAATGAAGCCCTATTTAAAAATTCGGTCGACATCAACGGTGACACCGAACTAGGTGAATCCATTCGTGAGATCTTATCGAGTGTAGACATCGACTGGGAAGAACACCTTTCAAAAATTATGGGCGACGTGGTCGCACACAAAGTCGGCTTGGGAATCAGCAAAACACTTGAAATAGGCCGTCATGTCACCGATACGTTTCGCATAAATATTAAAGAATATTTACAGCGGGAATCCAAACAAGTACCCACGCCATCACAAGTCGAAAAATTCATTCAAGATGTGCATACCTTACAAAACGACGTGGATAGAGCCGAAGCACGGTTACATCGATTACTGGCGAAAAGGAACCTCAACACATGATTCGGCCCATACAACTGCTACGATTAATGCAAATTAACACGGTGTTAATACGACACGGCTTGAATCGCCCTGTCATTGGAAAACATTCCTCATTGCTACGTTGGCTAAGCTACTTCAATCCGTGGAGTTGGTCTAAAAAATCCAGACCACGCGGCGAGTCCATGCGATTGCTGCTGGAAGAATTAGGTCCGATTTTTGTTAAATTCGGACAATTATTGTCAACGCGTCGCGACGTATTACCCGATGACATCGCAGAAGAATTAGCAAAGCTGCAAGATCAAGTACCCCCCTTTCCCGGCGAGGATGCAGTAAAAATGATCGAAGCGGCCTACCGCAAACCGATCGACGAATGTTTTGCAAGCTTTGACAAAAAACCTTTAGCATCTGCCTCTATTGCTCAAGTGCATGCGGCAACACTACACGATGGCAGCCAAATCATCGTGAAAGTGTTACGACCCAACATCAATAAAATCATTCGCCGTGATATCGGACTAATGTATTTGGGAGCAAAATTAGCCAAGCGTTTTTGGCGGCACGGACAACGTTTAAAACCCGTTGAAATTGTCGCTGAATTTGAGCACACCATTTATGACGAACTCGATTTATTACGTGAAGCTGCCAACGCATCGCAACTGCGTCGTAATTTTGAAGACTCCGACAAAATGTACGTCCCTAAAATTTATTGGGATTATGCACAGCGCAACGTCATGGTCATGGAGCGCATTCATGGTGTCAGAATTTCAGACGTTAAAACGTTAAAGGCAGCCAACACAAACTTAAAAAAATTGGCAGAACACGGCGTTGAAATATTTTTCACACAAGTGTTGCGAGACAGTTTTTTCCATGCCGATATGCATCCCGGCAACTTATTTGTGGATCTTAACGATCCTGAAAATCCTGTGTATCTGGGCGTTGACTTTGGCATCATGGGATCTTTAAGTCCTTCTGATCAGCGTTACATTGCAGAAAACTTGCTTGCTTTTTTCAAGCGAGATTATCGTCAGGTTGCCGTTTTACACGTAGAGTCGGGCTGGATTCCCGCTGATACACGCGTCGATCAGTTTGAATCCGCGATTCGGACTGTCTGTGAACCCATTTTTCAAAAACCCTTAAAAGACATTTCATTCGGTCAGTTATTACTGCGTTTATTCCAAACGGCTGACCGATTTAACATGGAAATACAACCACAGCTATTACTGCTACAAAAAACTTTATTGAGTATTGAAGGCTTAGGCCGGCAACTTTATCCTGAGTTGGATTTATGGGCGACGGCGAAACCCATTCTTGAGCGTTGGGTTTATAAACAAAAAGGACTTCGCCACCTCGCTGAAATTGCCATCAAAGATTTCCCCGACGCTGCAGAAGCCATGTTGAAATCGCCAAGACTGGTGTTCGACGTGCTTCACGAAATCAATCTGCAACACCGCCAGCAGAAATACACACAACACACACCCAAGAAATCAAAGAAACATACTAATAAAAAGAGTTTTATTATTGGCACCGGTTTTGCTTTTTTAGTATCCGCCGTTGTCAGCTTTTTTGTGGCGACAACACCTATCGCAGCTTCATCGCCTTGGCAGTGGAGTGCATTTAGCTTAGGCGTGATATTATTGATTATTGGATGGACTCAACCACAACACAGCGAATAGCGGGCATGTATCGAATGGAATCGACAACAAACGTAATCAAAAATAAATTCTTTTTATTGCTGCTCGCCCTATTCATCTTTTTTCTACTAAACCCGCTCATTGGCACCAAAATCGCGAGCTTCTTTTTTGGTATATTCTTTACCATCATTTTACTGTTCAGCATTCTTGTCATCACACACAATAAATGGTTAATCATCCCGGCTGTTTTACTCGGGCTTCTCGTCTTCATGGGAGTCTGGTGGGGCCTTATTTATAAACCCATTAAGATTATAACGATAATTGAAACAGCAATCGCAGCACTTTTCTTTTTTGTGATCACGATAACAGTGCTATCATCAGTCATTAAAGATAAGACCATTACACTTAACACAATTCTCGGCGCCATTTCCGGCTACGTATTAATAACCTCAGTTCTGGATAACTGCGTATAAATTATTCTTTATATTGTTGGTTTTTATTCCTGGTTTGTTTGGTCGCCAAGAATAGGCAATTAGCGCTGCAAGGGTATTGACTAAAAAATTAATCGGACTACGATGACGCGAATGCTCAACATGATACAAGTTTTTCAACTGATCGATAATCGTTTCTACGATGCCACGTTGTTTTAGGAAAAACTTTTCAAATGCAGAAAGCATTTTGTTCTTCATATTTTTACGGACTTTTGTCACAAATTTTAAATCGTGTTTTGCCAAATCGTCCGCAAGATCTTTTCCAAGATACCCTTTATCGCCAGCGCCCAACCCCTTTAAATTAGCCATTAATTTTCTAACAACAGCGCGATCATCCACGTTCCCTTTCGTTAAACAAAAACGGATTAATTCCCCTTGATGATTAATCACAATATGTAGTTTAAAGCCGTAAACCCAGCCCATTGTGCTTTTACTGCGTTTAGCAATGCCTTTGAAAACCTTGTTTCGATAAATTCGTTTATTGTGGCATACGCGTAGTGTAGTTGAGTCAATATAATACAATCCCGTGTGTTTGCCCTTTCTCGAAAGCAAATAGGCGGCGAGCATCATTAGCGCTGCTGATTGGCAGGCGACAAAACGTGTGTAACTCAGCGCCGTAGGAAAATACTTCTTCATGTCTTGTAAAACACATCCACAATAAAAATCCTTAAATGTGCGATAGTGACTCATTTGAAACAACACAATGATGGTGCCAATTTCAGACAAGCTCATTTGCATCGCTCGATCTCGTTTTCTGTCTGGGTTCGGTAGCAAATACTTTGATTGACCTTTCAAATAATCCTTGCAAAAATCATCCATATCACAAAAAATCTCCGTGACCGGTGCCAACATGATTAACTCCTGTTACATTATTTAGCTGTAATTTTGGAGCTAAATTTTAGCGGTTCCGGTCTTTTTTTCAATTATTTCATTCACTTATTCCTTTTCTTATACAGAACTCAGGTTATGTTACTTTAACTACCATCGGCTATGGCGATATCGTTCCGATCGAAGGATATGCCAGAACGCTTTCCTGGATGGAGGCAGCGCTTGGCCAGATTTATTTAACCGTCTGGATTGCTCATTTAGTTGCCATGCACGTGGCAACAAGACATTCAAAACACGAATAGGATTGAGGAAAATTACGCGTTTCTTCCATCCCTTTGATCTTCCATAAATTGCCGACAGGCTTTATTTGTAAACCTTCAGACTTGATCTGACACTCCTGGTCAGTTAGAGTAAAATTTAATTGACCAACCTTAAACAACCAACACGAGGAGTGTCATTATGACCAGTGTATCCGAAAAGATTATCAAACCCAAATTAGGTTTACTAGAGCTGTCTAAACAATTGGGAAATGTTTCACAAGCCTGTAAGGTTATGGGTTATTCACGCGACAGTTTTTACCGTTTCAAAACACTTTATGAAAATGGTGGCGAAGAAGCACTCCATGATATGAGTAAGAAGAAACCGAATGAAAAAAATAGAGTGCCGCTACATGTAGAAGAAGGGGTAATTGCTTTGGCTATTGAAAACCCAGCGTTAGGTCAGGCACGTGCGGCCAATGAATTACTGGCGCGAGGCATTATCGTATCGAGCAGCGGAGTTCGTTCGGTGTGGCTACGTAATGATCTAGAGACTTTTAAGAAGCGACTAAAAGCGCTTGAAGCGAAATCGGCGCAAGACGGTATGTTATTAACGGAAGAACAATGACAAGCATTAGAAAAATCAAAACGAGAAAAAGAAGCGCACGGCGAGATTGAAACAGAACACCCAGGTTATTTAGGTTCTCAGGATACGTATTATGTTGGCACGATGAAGGGCGTTGGCCGTATTTATGAGCAGACTTTTGTCGATACCTATAGCAGAATCGCTTTTGCGAAGTTATACACGGAGAAAACAGCGATGACGGCAGCTCATTTATTAAATGAACGTGTATTGCCATGGTTTAATGAGCAAGGTATCCGATTGCTGCGTATGCTCACGGATCGCGGGACGGAATATTGTGGAAAAATTGAGAACCACGCCTATCAACTTTATTTAGCAGTTGAAGACATTGACCATTCGAAAACACGCGCACGTTCTCCGCAGACCAATGGTATTTGTGAACGTTTTCATAAAACGATTAAACAAGAATTTTATGATGTTGCTTTTCGAAAAAAAATATATCGTTCCCTAGAAGAATTACAACAAGACGTTGATGCGTGGATCAAAACATATAATGAGGTCAGGCCCCATTCCGGCGAGCGTTGTTATGGAAAAACACCCATGCAAACTTTTCTTGATGCAAAGCATTTGGCACAAGAAAAAGAATTAGATAAACTATGTAAAACTATTCCAAGCGTGTCGGCAGATGAATTGAATAAGGCGCACAGTAATCACGACACGCAACTGGTAGAGGAGTAATTAGAATCCGATTTATCGGACAGAAAATATGTCCGATAAATCTCAACTGTCAGATCAAGTCGAGAGTTCTACACTTTATTTATCAGTTGCTGATATTTTCCTGGTTGCCCTTGAAACCATGCCAGCACATCGGCATCCATGCGAATAGAGATTTGTTGCTTTTTGGGACGAAAATAAACAAGGTCCGGATGATTCGCTGTCTGTTTAGTGTGTTCCGATATTTCTTGCAGTTTTTCCGTCAACTCTGTTGATACTCTTAAAGCGGATGCTTCCGATTCAATACGTTGCGTCTTGGGACGAAGTTTGATGGTAGGCTTGGCCATGTCCGTATCACTCCTTTGAATGACTAAATTGTATATATGGTTATTATCTTATTCATTCCATGGATTTTCAATAGTGATTTCGTTTAGTCCGATCCAACCGTCGATAACCTATCGCTTCTTGCAGATGAATTTTCTCGATCTTTTCCCGACCATCCAGATCGGCAATGGTTCGCGCGAGCTTTAAAATGCGATAATACGCTCTCGCCGAAAGTCCAAGCTGGTTAATTGCTTTTTCTAATAAAGTACGCTCATCTTGAGATAGTGCACAATATTTTATTACAGCATCACCGAGCAACTCTGCATTAGCTTTCCCACAGCGTTTGGTTTGAAGGTCACGTGCACGCAAAACACGATGACGCACCGCCTCACTCGACTCACTGTTTTCAGTGTTTGCATTCAACAAATGACTCATCGGTAACGGTGGTATCTCCACATGCATATCAATTCGATCAAGCAACGGGCCCGACAATCGCGCTTGATAACGCTGCACGTGTTCAGACGTGCAGCGACAACGACCATTGGGATCACCGTGATATCCACAAGGACAGGGATTCATGGCAGCCACGAATTGAAAGCGTGCAGGAAAATGAGCCTGATATGCCGCTCGGGAAATTGTCACCGCACCCGCTTCCATGGGTTCGCGCAAAGATTCCAACACATGTCGACTAAACTCAGGCAACTCATCCAAAAATAATACACCATGATGCGCTAAAGAAATTTCACCGGGGCGAGGCGGACTGCCGCCACCCACCATCGCCACACTCGACGCACTGTGATGCGGGGATCGAAACGAGCGCACACGCCATCGATTATTATTAAAACCACTACTGCTAATTGAATGTACCGCAGCAACTTCTATTGCTTCATCCGTTGTCATCGGCGGCAAAATTCCTGGCAATCGAGTCGCCAACATCGTTTTACCAGTTCCCGGTGGCCCCATTAATAATAGACTGTGACCACCCGCCGCTGCTATTTCGAGAGCACGTTTACCTTGCATTTGTCCTTTCACATCCTGAAGATCGGGATAAAAACATTGAGTTGCTGTGTGTTGAGAAATGACCCGCGGCAATTTTTTTAGATCACGCAAATGCGCACAGACATCGAGTACATGTTTTGCAGAATAAATTTGAATCCCTTCAATAAATGCTGCCTCTGCTGCGTTATCAGCAGCAATAATTAAGCGACGATTGATGTTTTTACTGGCAATTGCAAATGGCAGCGCTCCTTTAATGGGACGCAATTCACCTGACAATGCTAACTCACCGGCAAATTCATATTGGTTTAATTGATGCAGTGGAATTTGCTCTGAGGCAGCTAAAATACCGAGCGCAATCGCTAAATCAAAACGCCCCCCTTCTTTAGGTAAATCCGCAGGCGCTAGATTTACAGTGATGCGACGCACAGGGAATTCTAATTCACTATTAATAATAGCACTGCGAACCCGATGACGACTTTCTTTAACAGCGGTTTCAGGCAAACCGACTATCGAAAAACCCGGCAAGCCCTTCGATAAATGCACTTCGACTGTAACAGGCGGCGCCATAATACCCGCCGAAGCCCGACTATGAATAATGGCTAATGACATGGAACCAGTGACTACTGACCTTCGAGCTCGTTGAGCTTTTTCTCGAGACGCTCCAACTTAGCGCGCGTGCGCTCTAACACCTTAGTTTGAGCATCAAATTCTTCACGCGTAACCAGGTCCATTTTGTTGAATGCACCTTGTAGTACGCTATGAAAATTCTTCTCAACGTCTTTCGGTAAGTTTTTTACACCGGGTGGCAGCGATGCCATGAGACGCTTAACAATATCATTGACGTGTTTTGGATCGAACATGAATAATTCCTTTCTTAATCAATTATAAGCTATTCTCATTTATATTACATTCCTTACCTTTGTGAAATACCGGGGTTGTCGGCAGGCCTTCTATTGGCTCCGTACTCTATCTTCACCTATACTGTGAGCCTGTCTCATTTACAGATAACAAAGGTCACCTATGCTTATTGATAACATTCTCCAAGCCGTTGGCAACACACCCTCTGTTAAATTTCACCGTATCGGCAAAGACTTACCGTGTGAGTTCTATGGAAAATGTGAGTTTCTTAATCCAGGCGGATCAGTAAAAGACCGAATCGGCATCGCCATGATCGAAGCGGCTGAGCGCGACGGGAAGATCAAGCCCGGGGATACATTGATTGAACCGACCTCTGGCAATACCGGTATTGGCATCGCATTGGCCGGCGCTGTCAAAGGTTATAAGGTGATTATCACCTTGCCGGAAAAAATGAGCCATGAAAAACAGGTAGTATTAGAGGCTTTGGGCGCAACGATTTATCGCACACCCACCGAAGCAGCTTGGGATGATCCCGAAAGTCATATTTCATTAGCAAAACGATTGAATGAACAAATTCCAAATTCGCATATCCTCGATCAATATTCGAATCCTGAAAATCCTAATATTCATTATGAAACCACCGCACAAGAAATTTTAGATGACATGAGCGATCAATTAGCCATGGTTGTCATGGGAGTCGGAACCGGCGGCACCATCACCGGCATTGCCAAAAAATTAAAAGAAGTGAACCCTGCCATTCAAATTATCGGTGTCGATCCCATCGGCTCCATTTTAGGTGGCGGCAATGAAGTCAAACCTTATTTAGTAGAAGGTATTGGTTATGATTTCTTTCCCGAAGTGTTGGATAATAGTTTAGTGGACGAATACGTTAAAACTAATGATGAAGATTCTTTTTTAATGGCACGACGCATCATTAAAGAAGAAGGGTTATTAGTCGGTGGATCCTCTGGTGGTGCTGTGTGGGCTGCGCTGCAAGTCGCAACACGATTAAAAAAAGGTCAGCGCTGTTTAGTTATTTTGCCGGATTCTATTCGTAACTATTTAACAAAGTTTGTTGATGATCATTGGATGAAGGAACAACATTTTTTATGACACAATCTATTTCCCTTCAATCCGATAATTTATAAACAAGAGTGAGAATTCTCGATGGACGATACTGATAATAATAAAAAAATTGCAACTCGCGTAATCCACGCTGGCCAAAAGCCGGATCCTTCTACAGGCGCCGTCATGACACCGATCTATGCCACGTCAACGTACGTCCAAAAAAGTCCGGGCGTGCACCAGGGATTTGAATACTCTCGTAGCCAAAATCCCACTCGCATGGCATATGAGCGTTGCGTTGCAGATCTTGAGTCTGGAAAACAGGGTTATGCTTTTGCTTCCGGAATGGCTGCGACGGCGACCATTCTCGAATTATTAAAACCGGGCGATCATGTATTAGTCATGGACGATGTTTACGGCGGCAGCTACCGATTATTTGCCAACGTGCGCACTCGATCAGCCGGGATTAAATTTTCCTTCATCGATTTTACCGATGCTTCAAAAATCGAAGCCGCTATCCAGCCGAATACTAAAATGATTTGGGTGGAATCCCCTAGCAATCCAATGTTAAAAATCGTCGATTTAAAAATGGTGGCGGACATTGCGCGCAAACATCATTTAATTGCCGTTGCCGATAATACGTTTGCCACACCTATTATTCAGCGCCCAATCGAACTCGGTTTTCATATCGTCACACATTCTGCGACTAAATATTTGAATGGACATTCCGATGTCGTAAGCGGTGTTACCGTCGTGGGCGAGGACCCTGCTGCGCTCGGCGAACAATTAAAATATTTACAAAATGCCATCGGCGGCATTGCGGGACCCTTCGATAGTTTTTTGGTGTTACGCGGTTTAAAAACATTGGACGTGCGTATGCAGCGCCACTGTGACAATGCGATGGAATTAGCAAAGTGGCTAAAACATCACAAAAAAGTGGCTGAAGTTTATTATCCCGGTCTGAAAAACCATCCACAATATAAATTAGCAAAACAACAAATGACACATTTCGGCGGTATGATTTCCGTCGCTTTAAAGTGTGATCTTTATGAAACCAAAAAAGTGTTAGAGCGTTGCGAGGTGTTCACGCTCGCTGAAAGTTTAGGTGGTGTCGAAAGTTTAATTGAACATCCTGCGATCATGACTCACGCTTCAGTCCCAAAAGAGCAGCGCGATGCATTGGGTATTACAGATGGATTGATTCGTTTGTCTGTAGGTATTGAAGACGTTGAAGATTTGCGAAAGGATTTAGAACAAGCTTTGCAGTAAGTATTTCAATTGCTATGTATTGCTGTCCCTAGCTGATTAATGTCGTCCATTATCATTATCAAGCGTGTCGCGATGCTCGTGATAGATTATTGCCATCCCTGTCAATAATCGACTCGCAATACGCGACAACTTAAATAGCCGCGGACGTCCTCGTCGCCCGCGCTCCGCGACCTCACGGCTCGACTACGCACGGGCTCTCAAATGACTTGACGGCTCGTAAAGATTTTTTGCAGTCGCTTACGCTCGGCAAAAAATCCGAGCCTACCGCGGAATACGCGCCTTCGCTTCGCTCTCCATGGCGCGCATCGTTAGCAATGGCCCAGCCATCCTTGGCTCGACTTAATAATTATTTTGCTGCATCTTGTCCTGACACACGGTTATGTTCTGCTGGTGCAGCTTGATGCTGAGGGTTCACAACAATCACCGGTTGAATGATTTCAGGAGCGAATCCAAATCCAACGTTATCCCAAGGCGCCATGAATTCATTCATCTCTCGCATTTGTCGGTCCACGGATCTGTTCATGGTCCAAAACATGTGACTCATGTAACGTGCTTCGTGCACTTGTTCGTTACGAATGCGTTTGTAAAGTGCGTCCGCTTCTTGCTTCGATAATTTTTTTCCATTTTTATATGCAACGACGTCAATCGAAGGCTTACCATTATTATCATGTTCCGTACGAATAAAAATGGTTTGAATATTTGGGCTATAAAAAGCTTGCATGACTTTTCGATATTGATCGCGATTAATCCAACCTACTTTGCCATCGCTCGGATCGCCGACTTTAACCCATTCGCCACGACGGAAAATTGGAATCAAGCGATGTGACGGACTCACTTTCTGCACCACATTCGCATTCGAATGCGGTTCCGCATAAACAAGAATCAAGTCACCCTCTTTTACCGCGGCGGGTTTTTCTGCATGATGTTCGGCGTTTGCAAACCCAATAGGAGTTATCGATAGACAAAATACTCCCAAAATTAACATGACTAGACGCATATTTCTTTCCTCCTAATACTAAGCATTCAAATTTTTATTCCACCATCTCAAAATCGCGTTTTGAGAGAAGCACTTTTTATTAAAATAAAATTTCGATAATGTATTATACTGCTGGATCCATATCAGTGCCAATTTCGTCGTGCCCTCTGCACCCACTCATAACCCAGCTCAAATAGTTCAGAAGCCGTTGATGCAACTAAATATTTTACTCTTTCTGAATCGGAACTTTGCTCAAAGCTTGCATCGATTGCCGAATCTATTGCCGCTTTCACCATCGTTTTGTCGACATTCATGTCGGTACAGCCAATCAAACCTAATACCGATAAATTCACCACAAACAATAACTTAACTGCGGGCTTTATCCATCGTGACCGTCTGCTAGACTTCGGCCAATATCCAAATGGGCTCAATGCGATGTTCGTCGGTATTTTACGTTTCATTGGAATCTCCTTGAATGCACTCTTTACGTTCTCCATTTTAGATATCTTAAAACTTCTCTGAAGACGATACAAGCCCCCCGTCCTGCTGATCAAAAATTTTCATAGCACAAAAATATAATTATTTTCAATTGGTTATTTTTCATTTTAGGGCTATCGGCTTCGGATTTAACTCAGCAATTCAATCGTTTCGATGAAGGAGCTAAAGGCAAAATTTTGAAAAATAAGTGCATTTTTTCGAGAATTTTATTAGTATGGTCCAATTAATTCTTCTCCCATGAGAAAAGATTATTTTGTTTAAGTTTAAGGAAGATAAAACCAGACATGCAACATACAGACATTTTTACATCCGAATCAGTCTCTGAAGGCCACCCCGACAAAATTGCTGACCAAATTTCTGATGCGATTTTAGACGCGCTAATCGCACAAGATCCTAATTGTAGGGTTGCCTGCGAAACGGTTGTGAAATCTGGCATGGTTTTTATTTCGGGTGAAATCACCACCAATGCCTGGGTCGATATGGAACAGATTGCTCGGGATACTATTTTAGAAATTGGCTACGATAACCCAGACATCGGCTTCGACGGAGAAACCTGCGCGGTTCTTACAGCCATTGGGAAACAATCACCTGATATTTCAAGAGGCGTTGATCATCGTGAGGATCATGAGCTAGGTGCCGGCGATCAAGGCATGATGTTTGGATACGCATCGCATGAAACCGATGTCTTAATGCCAGCTCCCATTACTTATGCACATCGCCTCGTTCGGCGCCAAGCACAATTGCGTAAAGAAGGTGTATTAACCTGGTTACGTCCCGATGCAAAATCGCAATTAACATTAAAATATGACCATGGAAAACCCGTGGGTGTCGATTGCATTGTTTTATCAACACAACATAATCCTGATATTACTCAAGAAGATTTAACCGAAGCCGTCATCGAAGAAATTATTAAGCCCGTTATCCCTAAGCATTGGATCGATAAAAATACTCGTTTCTACATCAACCCAACGGGTCGCTTTGTTATCGGCGGACCCGTCGGTGACTGTGGGCTAACCGGTCGTAAAATCATCGTGGACACCTATGGCGGCATGGCTCGACATGGTGGCGGTGCCTTTTCCGGCAAGGATCCCTCTAAGGTTGATCGCTCAGGCGCTTATGCAGCACGTTATGTGGCTAAAAACATTGTCGCTGCTGGTCTCGCTGATCGCTGTGAAATTCAAATTTCTTATGCAATTGGCGTTGCCGAACCTACTTCTATTTTTGTTGAAACATTTGGGACTGGAAAGATTGATGACGCTCGAATCGCAGAACTCGTGACAGAGCATTTCAATTTACGCCCTGGGATGATTATCAAAGAATTGGATTTATTACACCCGATCTACAAACCCACTGCAGCTTACGGACATTTTGGTCGCGAAGAACCTACATTCGGTTGGGAAAAAACTGACAAAGCTGAAATGTTACGCGAAGCAGCCGGACTTGCTGCAGTCACTGACTAACCATGGATTTAACGATGGAAACAAACACTATGACTCAAGATTTTCAAATCGCCGATATTAATTTAGCCGATTTCGGTCGAAAAGAAATTCAAATCGCTGAAACCGAAATGCCAGGGCTGATGGCGTTACGCCAACAATACGCAAAATCACAACCTTTAAAAGGTGCACGCATTGCGGGTTGCATCCACATGACGATCCAAACGGCCGTTTTGATCGAAACACTCGTGGCATTGGGTGCTGAAGTGCGTTGGTCTTCTTGTAACATTTTTTCAACACAAGATCATGCCGCTGCCGCGATGGCAAAAGCGGGCATTCCTGTTTTCGCTTGGAAAGGCGAAACGGAAGAAGAATATTGGGACTGTATTGCGCAAACACTGGATGGACCAAACGATTGGCATCCCAATTTATTGTTGGACGATGGCGGTGACTTAACGCAATACATTCACGAAAAACGTCCAGAATTAATCAAAGATATCAAAGGCATTTCAGAAGAAACAACGACTGGCGTGCATCGACTTTACGAAATGCACAAGAACAACACGCTTAAAATGCCTGCGATTAACGTTAATGACTCCGTCACAAAATCAAAATTTGATAACCTCTATGGTTGTCGAGAATCGTTAGTCGATGCACTTAAACGCGCTACCGATGTTATGCTCGCCGGGAAAAAAGCCGTTGTGTGCGGCTATGGTGATGTGGGTAAAGGCTGCGCGCAAGCGCTACGCTCTTACGGCGCAACCGTTTATATCACCGAAATCGATCCTATCTGCGCATTGCAAGCATCGATGGAAGGTTATCGTGTCGTCACTATGGACGAAATGGCTGCTCAGGCTGACATATTCGTCACTGCAACGGGCAATAAACACATCATTACTCACGATCACATGGCACAAATGAGAAACGAAGCCATCGTCTGCAATATTGGTCACTTTGATTTAGAAATCGATGTGGCCTCCTTAGAAAAATATGAATGTGAAAATATCAAGCCACAAGTCGATCATGTCATTTTTCCCGATGGGAAACGCATCATTTTATTAGCACAAGGCCGCTTAGTGAATTTAGGCTGCGCAACCGGCCACCCTAGTTTTGTGATGTCTACCTCGTTTACCAACCAGGTCCTGGCACAAATAGAGTTATGGCTGCATACCGAAAAATATCCCGTTGGCGTCTACGTGCTACCAAAAAAATTGGATGAAGAAGTCGCGCGATTACATCTTGCACACGTCGGTGCTAAATTAACGACTCTAACCGCAGAACAAGCAAAATATATTGGCGTTAGTCAAGAAGGCCCATTCAAACCCGAACATTATCGCTATTAGTTTGCAGAGGAACCTTTACTGATAAATTCTCCAAAATTGTTAGGGTCGGCTCGTATTGATTTAACGTGTAGAAATGCAATCCCGGCGCGCCACCCTTAATTAAAGCCTCACAGAGCTTGCTCACGACCTCGACACCAAATGCTCGAAACGAATTCTTATCGTGACGATACGCCTCAAGACGCTTTAATAACCAAGCGGGTATTTCTGCACCGCACAGATTTGAAAATCGCAATAATTTTTCACAACAGTGGATCGGCATAATCCCAGGTATGATCGGCGCATCGATGCCAACTTTCTGGCAACTCTCCAAAAAATAAAAATACGCATCGGGGTTGAAAAAGTATTGCGTAATGGCATCATTCGCCCTTGCATTGATTTTATGCTGAAAATTTTCAATGCCCACAAAAATATTGCACGACTGCGGATGAAATTCCGGATAAGCTGCCACACTGATATGGAAATGGTTACCCGTTTCATGTTGAACGAATCGAACTAATTCATCCGCATGCTGAAAATCACCGCTATCAGGATTCACATCTTCAGGCAAATCACCGCGTATCGCAACGAGATGACTCACGCCCCACTCAATATAAGTATCCAAAACTTGTCGAATGGACTTTTTTGACATTCCAATACACGTTAAATGTGGGGCAACTTCGATGTGTTTTTCAAGCAATAATTTGACTACGTGAAATGTTTTATCTCGATTTGAACCACCGGCACCGAAAGTCACGGAAAAATAGTCCGGTTTAAACGTGCTTAATTGATCACACGTTAGACCTAAGTCACGAATTTTTTCGACGGTATTTGGTGGAAATAGTTCGAAGCTAATCGGAATAGTGGTTTTAACATCCATGTTCATCTCTCTCCAAATTATTTTAGCACCTCCATCACGCAGTAGAATCGGCTACGGTCTCCTCCTCGATACTAATTCCACGCAGATTTTTAGCTGCTTGAACCATATTGATTAATGCCGTGCGCACTTCTGTCCAGCCGCGTGTTTTCAAACCACAATCTGGATTCACCCAAAGCCGCTCGATAGGAATATAATTGAGCGCGTTTTTCAATAAATTTTCGATTTCTTCAACATCAGGAACACGAGGTGAATGAATATCATAAACCCCTGGCCCAATGTCATTCGGATAAGAAAAATGTTCAAACGCTTTTAATAACTCCATATCAGAACGCGAGCTTTCCAATGTGATAACATCGGCATCCAACGCGGCAATCGCTTCTATAATGTCATTGAATTCGGAATAACACATGTGAGTGTGAATCTGCGTTTCATCTCTCACACCACTTGAGGCTACGCGAAAACAGGTAACGGCCCAGTCAAGATAGTCTTGCCAATTTGAGCGTCTCAGTGGCAAACTCTCACGAAAAGCCGGCTCATCAATTTGAATCACTCGAATCCCGGCTGACTCAAGATCCACGACTTCATCACGTAACACAAATGCAATTTGCAGTGCGGTGTCTTTTCGAGCTTGATCATCACGCACGAACGACCACGCTAAAATGGTGACAGGACCCGTTAGCATACCTTTTACCCATTTGCTCGTTAACGATTGAGCAAATGTACTCCATGCAACGGTCATCGGTTTAATTCGACTGATATCGCCATAAATAATCGGTGGTTTTACACAGCGTGAACCATAACTTTGCACCCAACCATTTTCCGTAAATGCAAAACCTTCTAATAATTCTCCGAAATACTCGACCATATCATTACGTTCGGCCTCACCATGAACTAATACATCAAGCCCTAAATTTTCCTGAATTTTGATGACATCCGTAATTTCCTGCCGAATTTTCTCTTCATACAACACTTCATCGATCACTCCTTCCTTGAAGTCCCGCCGAATTTTTCGAATTTCTTTCGTTTGCGGAAAAGAACCTATTGTTGTAGTCGACAGTAGAGGCAACTCGAGCGCATCTTTTTGAGCCTTTGCACGCTTAGCATAGTCACTATCACGCCTTGCCAAGGTGTCATTGAATTGCTCGACACGTTCCTTGACGGCAGGGTTGTGAATCCGTTTTGATATTTTTCGTTCTTTGATCGCAAAAGCATTCTCAGCCAGAGAATCACTCACATCCTCACGACCGTGATTAAGCGCAACCGTTAATATTGCAACTTCTTCAATTTTTTGTTTTGCAAAAGACAACCAGCTTTTAATCTCGGGCTCTAATTTTTTTTCTTCGTTTAAATCAATCGGCACATGCAATAAAGAACATGAGCCAGCAATCCATAGATTGCTGCCTTTGATTTTTTTTACTTTCTCAAGAGCATCCAACGATGCATTCAAATCATTTCGCCAAATATTTCGGCCATCGATGATGCCACAGGAAATCACTTTTTCTTTGGGCAAATTTTCGAGTACAGCATGAATCTGTTCGGGCGCTCGACACAAATCGATATGTAACCCATCGACGGGTAACTGGCAAGCCATTTCTAAATTATCACCCAAGTGGCCAAAATACGTTGCTAATAAGCATTTAAGGTTAGAAAAATTACAATGGCTGTAGGTAGTCGTAAATGCATCACGCCATTCTTGTGGCAAATCCAAGACTAAAATCGGCTCATCTATCTGAATCCACTGAATGCCGCGTTTGTTTAACCTGGCGAAAATTTCTTCATACACGGGAACCAATCGATTCAACAAAGACAGCTTATCAAATGCCTGACCCTTGCATTTACCAAGCCATAAATAACTAACGGGGCCCAGTAACACAGGTTTTACGTTGTAACTTAATGATAAAGCATGATCGACATTTTCAAAAAATGATTCAACCAAGATTTGAAATGTTTGATCTTCCGTCAATTCAGGTACGATATAATGGTAATTAGTATCAAACCATTTCGTCATTTCACAAGCAGTATTTTCTTGGCCATCGGGTGATTGGCCTCTGGCCATACAAAAAATGGTATCGATATCCACCTTATCTTTGGCGTCAGTGAAACGTTTTGGAATGACACCTAACAATGCGCTCGTATCCAAAACATGGTCGCACCAGGTAAAATCACCTACGGGGATTAAATCCAATCCGGCATCGAATTGTAGCTTCCAATTTTTTTCTTGTAAGAGTTTCTCTTGACGTTTTAATTCTTTTAGCGCAATTTCACCGCGCCAATACGCCTCGACCGTTCTTTTCATCTCACGGTGAAGGCCAATTCGTGGAAAGCCTAGATTGTGTGCAATAGCCATGACACTCACTCCTTGTAAAGTAACTATTCACCTTGCAGAAACGTTCTCCCAGCTTCCAGATCCAGGCTGAACGTTTACCTACCTTGTAAAAGGTTATTCAACAAATACAAAAATAACCGATTGATTTCTAGAGGTAGAAATAAAAAAACCACTGCGACCGATTGGTTGAGTGGTTCTCTGTATCGCTTTAGCTGTATTTTCGCCCAGCAAGCTGACTTCAAATCGGCATTAACGAAATCTTAACGTAAGTTAGTCGGCATTGCAACTCAGCAACTAATAGAGCTGCTGCATCGCTTCTTTTACTTTCCTTAATGTCTCTTGAGCCACGCTGTTTGCTTGTTCGGCACCTTTTTCCAACACTTTTAAAACCTGCGCAGGATCTTTTTCATAAACGGCACGACGCTCTTGAATGGGTTTTACAAATTCTAATAGCACTTCTACAAGTAATTTTTTACATTCAACGTCACCGATTTTTCCCTCTCGATAACGCTGCTTGCCTTCTTCTATCCATTTTTTATCGGGATTAAACGTATCATGAAAAACCCATAATGGATTATTTTCCACAGTGCCAGGATCGGTTGCACGCATGCGCTTAGGATCGGTATACATGCTCATGACTTTTTTGCGAATGGTATCGGGATCGTCACTTAAAAAAATAGCATTATTAAGCGATTTACTCATTTTTAATAATTGACCGCGATCATCCGGGCCGCCTATCCCAACCAAACGACGCACACGACCAATTTTTCCTTCAATGATGGGCAACAACCCACCGTTTTTTAAATAATCTTTATCGTCGGTGTGTGGATCCACACCACAATACAGTTGGTTAAACCGACGAGCTACTTCGCGCGTTAATTCTAAATGCGGAATTTGATCTTCACCAACTGGAACCACATCCGGACAAAACGCGAGAATATCAGCTATTTGCATAATGGGATACAGCAAAAATCCCATTGAATAATTGTCACCTAATTTCTTATCACGAATTTCATCTTTAATAGTTGGGTTTCGCATCAAACGCGGGTATGGAATTAACATACTAAATAGCGCCGTTAATTCAAAAATCGCCGGCACATCGGATTCAATAAACAATGTACTTTTGCTGGAATCGATACCCACCGCTAAATTATCCGTCGCTATATCTAGTGTACTTTGACGAATTTCTACGGGCTTATCGACTCGTGTTGTAAATGCATGCGCGTTAGCAATTAAAAAGTAACAATCATACTCATCTTGCATGGCAACGCGATTTTCCATTGAACCCACCCAATGACCGAGATGCATGCGGCCCGTTGGCGTGTCGCCGGTAAGTAAGCGTGGTTTGTGATGTGTTACTGATGACATAGTGCACACATAATCGCGAGTTCGAAAGAGACTGTCAAGCCTGTAACCCAAGAAACGGTCTGTCCTCAGGACGCCCATTCGGGTACAATGCCCACCATGAAAAATTCACCACTATTACAATCATTGAATAAACCTCAACAGGAGGCGGTTTCAGCACCGCCAAGTCATATGCTAGTGCTCGCTGGCGCCGGCAGTGGTAAAACACGCGTGCTCGTCCATCGGATCGCATGGCTTATTCAACATCATCATGTTTCACCTCACAGTATTTTAGCGGTAACGTTCACAAACAAAGCGGCCCATGAAATGCGTGGGCGCATTGAATCATTGCTTGGCATGTATCTTGGCAATATGTGGGTTGGCACATTTCACGGCTTGTCACACCGGTTATTGCGCGCACATTGGCAGGAAGCCGAATTACCAGAAACTTTTCAGATTTTGGACTCAGAAGATCAATATCGATTGATTCGTCGCATTCAACGCAATTTGAATCTCGAAGAAGATAAATGGCCACCCAAACAATCGCAGTGGTTTATTAATAAACAAAAAGAAGAAGGCCACCGCCCTGACAATGTCAGTAATTTAGAGGGCAGCTTCTTTACAGAAACCATGATTAAAATTTACAAAGCCTATGAAGATGTCTGTCGTCGCAGCGGCTTGGTGGATTTTGCAGAATTACTCTTGCGTTCCTTAGAGCTCTTGCAAAATAATGAAACCATTCGTGCGCACTATCAAGATCGCTTTCAACACGTGTTGGTGGATGAGTTCCAAGATACCAATGTCATTCAATATGCTTGGCTGCGCATGTTTGCGGGCCCACACAATTATGTCATGGCTGTTGGTGACGATGATCAATCCATTTATAGTTGGCGCGGCGCTAAAATAGAAAACATTCATCGTTTCAGCAATGATTTTAGCCATTCAAAAACTATTCGCTTGGAACAAAACTACCGCTCAACGCAAACGATTTTAACCGCAGCCAACGCCGTCATCGATAACAATACGAATCGTCTGGGCAAAAAATTATGGACGGACGGTGATAAAGGTCAGCCCATCACGTTATATGCGGCTTTTAACGAGCGTGATGAATCTTATTATATTGTATCTTGCATCAAAGACTACTTGCAGCGGGGTTACAAAGCAAAAGATGTCGCCGTGCTCTATCGCTCTAACGCACAATCACGAATTCTTGAAGAACGCTTGATCGACTCACAAATTCCTTATCGAATCTATGGAGGCCAGAAATTCTTCGAGCGCGCAGAAATTAAAGATGCGTTAGCTTATTTGCGATTGATTGCAAACCGCCATGATGATGCCGCATTTGAACGTATAGTCAATACACCAACTCGTGGCATTGGCAATAATACGTTATCCTCACTACGAGTAACGGCACGCGAAAATGCAGCCTCTCTATGGCAAACTGCCGAATATTTGCTCGAAGCAAACACATTGAATGCACGCGCCACAAATGCGCTTGGCAACTTTATTGAGCTCATCAATGCCGTAGATCGCGAAACAAAGGACATGGCTCTTGGTGAACAAACACAAGCCGTACTGGAACAAAGTGGTTTGATCGCGCACTATAAAAAAGATAGAAGCGAAAAAGGGTTATCCCGTATTGAAAACTTGGAAGAATTGGTCAATGCCACACTGCAATTTAAAGCTGAAAACGATCTTGGCTTGAGCCCATTAGCTTCGTTTTTATCCCATGTTGCTTTAGAAACAGGCGAAGAACAGGCCGAAGCGCATTCTGATTTCGTGAGCTTAATGACATTGCATGCAGCAAAGGGTTTAGAATATCCCATCGTTTTTATTAGTGGCATGGAAGAAGAATTATTTCCTCATCGCATGTCGATGAATGAACCAAACGGTTTGGAAGAAGAACGCCGACTTTGTTACGTTGGCATGACGCGTGCTAAAGAAAAGTTAGTGCTGACTTATGCCGAATGTCGTTATTTACACGGCATCGAACGATTTAGTCAACCCTCTCGTTTTATTCATGAAATCCCCGATGAATTGATCGAGTCCATCCGACCAACACCCAAATTATCACGGCCGACACCTGTTCGACCCACTGCTAAAGTTGAAGTCGCCGGACAGCCTGGATTGCGAGTGGGTCAACGTGTACAACACAAGAAATTTGGCGCCGGCGTTCTCATCAATTATGAGGGACAAGGTGAGCACGCGCGCATACAAGTAAAATTTGATAAGGCGGGCACCAAGTGGTTAGTGGCAAGCTTTGCCAAGTTGACACCCCTTTAAATAGGACGATGTCACAAAATCCGATGCCACCAATGTTCTCGTCGTAACAGTCTTTCACACTGCAACAACTGAATGCGATACCGCGCGGCATTGTGTTGAACCTTATCGGCAACTCGTATCAACCATTTTTTTTGCAAATAACTTCGCTCTTGATAACCGTCAATGCCCTCGTGATAAGCCAAATAAAGGTTGCGCGCATTGTCTCGAGAAATATGCAACTCATGATGCGCAAGGTTTGCATACCAGCCAATAAAATCGGCAGCTCGCGCAAAATCATCACGCGCACCACTTAACAAACCTTGTGATTTTATATATCGCCGCCAAGTTTCATCGACAGCTTGCGTGTAACCCGAAGCTGTCGTCGGCCGAAACCACGGGATTACACCAAACAATTTACGCCGCGCTGGCTCAGCTTCTGAGCGAAAATGTGATTCTTCACGAATAATCGCCATTTGCACGCTAATGGGTATGCCCCATTTTTTATACGATTTTTTTGTAGACCAGTACCAGCTAGGATATTGCGTGAAAATTTTGCAAATGTCATTGGGATGTTTGGGTGGCGGTGTCGAACGGCACCCGATTAATAGCGTCGGCGATAGACATACAATTAAATAGAGGTAAATTTTTTTCATAACATATTATCGATTTCAATTGCTTCGCTGGCGAGATTGGAGTTACTGTCTTTCAAAAATCACCATCCTTGGCTGCTAAGTACGTCCATTGTACTTACGCCTGCAAAACAGTAACCCCAATCTCTCTGCCGCAATCAAAATGTTATTTAATCCGCTAAAAATGATTTTTAGAAGTGTCTTTAATACTTAATAAATATTTGCGCTGTCATATAAAAAGCTACTATCAATAAAAAAGCCGCATACATGCGCTTTAAATTTTTCCTCTTCAACCGATTCGCCGTTCTGACACCATAGGGAGAAAAAAAGATAATAAACGGCAGCACTATGATAAATGCGATAACATTTACAAAACCGAGTGAATGCGGAGCACGACCCGGCACGTGCAATCCACTAATGATGACACCGATCGTACCAATAATGCCAATAAAAACACCCGTTGCTGATGACAGCGCAATCGCTTTTCTCATGGGATAATTATGAAGCTGTGTATATGGAACAGTAAACGTGCCACCACCCATGCCTAAAAATACCGAAAAACAGCCAATCAAAATGCCGGCAATCCCTATCGAATAGCCATGCGGCTTTCCTTCAAATTCTTTAGCCACCTCTTTTTTCAATGCAATAAACATGAAAGACGCATACAAATATGTAGCGAAAATAACCTTTAAATAGACAGTCGGTATGAATTCAACAACTGACGCCCCAATAGTCGCCCCCACAACAACAAAAGGTAACCAACGCTTTAATAAATTAAAATCGATATTACCCATTTTATATTGCTTTAGGAAAGCAACTAATGTGTTCGGCACCAACAGTGCTAGCGATGTACCAACTGCAATATGCATTACCGCCGCATGTGCGGTACCAACAAACGGGAATATCGTAAGAAAAACTGGGACAAGAACCGCACCACCACCGATACCAAACAAACCACCTGAATAGCCAGCAATAATACCTGCAACTATCAAGGCGAGAACAAGATAAATATCTATGATCCCAAAGTGCATTCGACATCCTTGTTTTGCGCTGTTTGGATAGTCGCAGGCTCCTCGCGAGACTGACAATGGGTTTCACGCAGGCAAAACGATGCCAGTAACGCAACGACAAATCCAATCGGGAATATCAACATCGCCCAATTAAAATCGCTAGCGGTATAAACACCTACAGTATGATGCAAATTTCTTGCATGTAAATCCATCAAACGACCAAAAAAGGGCTGAAAAACGGCATAGCCCCCCATCGTTGTAATATTAACGACGCTAACAGACATAGCCGTTATGGCAGGAATACTATTTTCTGCCACCACCGGATACCCAATAATTTGGGTGCTGGTCGTTATTCCGAGTAACAGAAACATCAACATCAGTGTATAAAAAGCCAAATGCGGAGCAAGCATCACCACCAAAATAAGTCCAAGCGACATCACTGAGCCAATTATCATAGGTATTTTACGACGCCCCATTTTATCCGACAGCCAGCCAACAAATGGACCACCGATGATTGTTCCGAAAAATAACATAGACGTGATATAAGAAGCAGCAACCTTAGACATCCCATGCGTGTCCATTAAAAACAACACACCCCAAATACTACCTAACAAACCAATAGGCAAATTCATCAAGCAAGTGTAAATGCCCCCCAACCAATTATGAATCTTTAGAAAAGCCAGACCTAAACTTTTCCAATAACCCATATCGTGGATATGTTGTTGCTCGAGAGCATGTTGTTTTTTATGGCTGGATGGATAATCTTTCACACCAAACCAAATGATCGCAAAAATAATTACACCAAAACAGGCGTCTATCAACAATGCATTTCGCCACTCAACCGCTTGAGCCAATAACGCTAAAGGTGTTTGCGCGACCATGCCCCCAATCATTGCCATCGTTACAATCACACCCGTTACCAGTGCCAAATGTTTTGCGGGGAACCAACGCGTCGATAATCGAATCACACTTAAGAAACAAAATGCGCTACCAATGCCCGTCATGAATCGAAAAACAGAAGCCCATAATATTGACGTCGTCGTTGAAAATAATGCGGTACCTACTATACAAATACCCAGCGCAGTTAAAATGATTTTTCGTGTGGAAAAGCGATCCAACAACATGCCGGCCACAAATAAAAATGCGACATTGGAAATAAAATAAAAAGATGACAACCTTCCAAGCTCTGTCGCATCGATATGAAACGTTTGCATAAGCTGCGAACTAATCGCATTGAACATGTTCAACTGAATAAATTCATAAAAGAAAAAAAGAGAGGCAAAAAGACAAACAACCCAAGCACGCAATAATGAATGAGAGTTGGCAACTGGCTTCGTCAATTCTATTGAGTTCTCTAAATCGGTTGCTAAACGCTGCATCAAAACCTCAATTATGCTTATTCTGTTCGGATTCACGATATCCCATGCAATACGTCTCACGAATGATAAAGGCAATAATCAAACCCAAAATAAAAGCAATCGGCATGATTGCCAGAGCTGTACGATAATTGGAAACCGAATAAATCGGGAGCTTGTTAATATAGCGATGCGCCCAATGCCACTGCATCAAGCTTGCAAATAAAGGCTGCGTGAATCCACCCGCCATAATTAATACTGATGCCAATCCTTCCGCCGTTCCTGTCAATGCCAGGGGATTACTCTCAGCAATAAGTGGATAACTAATAATTTGAGCGCTGGTAATAAAGCCCAAACCGAAAAATATGAATAACAAGGTGATCATCGATAAGTGAGGCACATACATCAAAATCAATACCAAGCCTAACGCAATAACCGCGCCACCTATCATCGGTGATCGACGTCTGCGTATGCGATCAGAAAACCAACCCATAACCGGCGAGCCTATAATCGTGCCAATAAATAACATTGATGTCACAAAAGAAGCATTCGCGCGATTTAAACCTTGAACTTGCACCAAGTACATAATGCCCCACATAGCACCAAGCAAGAAAATGGGCAGGTTCATTAAAGAGGTATACAAGCCGCCCAACCAGTTTTGCGAATTTCTAACCGTCTGAAACAATGCTTGCCAAAAGCCAATACCCTGTAACAATGCTTGCTGCTCTGCATATACGTTGGCTTGCCGCTTGGGAAAATCACGAACAAATACAATAATCATCCCAAGCATGAACAATCCCACTATGCCATCAATCATTAATGTCAATCGCCACCCGATGCTATCCGTTAATAATGTCAGCGGTGTTTGAGCAACCATCCCACCCAACATAGCAAACGTCACGATCAAACCAACCACTAATGCCATACGACGCGGCTCAAACCAGCGCGAGGCCAACCGAACATTGCTTAATAAAACAAATGCACCGCTAACACCTGTAATGAAGCGACATATTTCTGCTTGCCACAACGAACGTGAGGCAGCAAATCCAAATGTACACAACACCGCTGCAAACATTGTAATCACGATGACCTTACGCGTTGAAACCCGATCTAAAATCATTCCCGCCGGAAATAGAAAGATCACGGTAGCATAGAAATACATCGCCGATAGATGAGCAAGCTGAGTGGCACTGATATTGAATGCGCGAATTAATGCCGGATTAAGGGCATTAAACATATTCAGTTGGATAAATTCGAAAAAGAAAAAAAGTGAAGCGGAAAAACAAACAACCCACGGCTGAAAACGATAGTCGTGAGTTAATTCAGTGTTCGTATCAACAGACGGCACAGCAGCAACCGCTGGTGGTGGCATAAACCACATCCCCTTCATATTTAATGTTATATCGCATAGACACGCTCGATTATATAATCTTGTGCCCTTGCCGTAAACGAAAATGCTTGCGACAGGTGGCAATGTAGCGTTCATTCCCACCGATCTCGATTTGAGCACCTTCTGTTATCGGGCTGCCATGATCATCAATGCGCATATTCATCGTCGCCTTTCGGCCACAATGGCAGATGGTTTTCAACTCGATTAAAATATCGGCCCAAGCCAGCAGATAGAGGCTCCCTGGAAAAGGCTCACCCTGGAAATCGGTACGGATGCCGTAAGCTAGCACAGGGATATCCAACTCGTCAGTGATCAGAGCAAGCTCTGCCACCTGCTTTTTCGTTAAAAACTGGGCTTCATCGACTAGCACGCACTTTATATTTGGGTTAGCTCCCAACTTGTCTCGAACATGCTCGAATAAGTCGATATCTTTCGTGAACGTGACGGCATCTGCTTGCAAACCGATCCGAGTTGTTATTTTACCCACCCCATAGCGATCATCGAGGGCCGGAACCAACAAAATGGTTTCCATACCACGCTCATTATAGTTGTAACTCGACTGTAACAGCGTCGTACTCTTACCCGCGTTCATAGCTGAGTAGTAAAAATGCAATTTAGCCACAGCTCCCCCTCGCAAAATATTATCCCACTAGTGACAAACAGAATCCAAGCTTATAATATGAATGCTCAAAAAATTACCCGGGGGTATTGAACCAGTGCGTTTTGTCAACATTCTACTCATTAGCTTGTCTGCTTTAGGGCTCTCATTGTCAGCCTATGCAGACCCAGCAACACCGAGCACAACAGCCCCTGATACAGCCAAGAACTCCGATGCGCTACCCCCAGGCTATATGACCTGCCCCAAAATCAGCGAGATCCACAAAAACCCAAAAAAACGAACGTGGGGAAACAAGCATGGCTGGAAAAGTTACGACGCCTCATTTTCCGAACACATCGACTCTTTCCTGGGCGCACAATGGCAAGGCGTTAGAGTTGGCAACGTGGTTTGTCTTTATAAACCTAAAGAGGGCTTAACATTTCCGATCGTCTTGCATTATAGTCGTTTAACGTATGAGCCTGCCGGAAAAGGCTGGGGCAAAAATTTAGGCGGCTATGTGAATTGCAAATCCCACCATCAAAAAGATTGCCTCTTTAAACCCGAACCAAAACCCAAAAGTGCTAATATTTACGATGAAGCTGGCTCATTAAAAGGACAAGCTCCTCAACAGTTGGGCTTCTAATTAAATTAAGGACTCTTAATGAAATTTTTAAAATCATTTACCGCTGCAATTTATATGATTTTTTTCGGCATTTCATCGGTGTTATCCGTACTCTCTATTTACGTCGCTTTTGCAATTAGCTGGTTGATTCCCATCCGTTGGTGGCGATACCGCCTCATGAAAATTGCACAACAAATCCCAGTTATTTGGGCGAGCTCCATCAATGTCATATTATATATCAATACTCGGAAAAAATGGGACATTCAAGGCACAGTCCCGTTAAGTACAAAAAATTGGTATATGCTGATTTCTAATCATCAAACGTGGGCAGATATTCCGGCTTTAGGATATGTTTTCAATTACAAAACACCTACGATGAAATTCTTTATGAAAAAAGAATTGTTATGGTCATTACCGATCGTCGGATTAGGATGCTGGATTTTAGGTTATCCTTTCATGGTGCGCCATTCTCGCGAAGACATCCGCAAAAATCCAGAATTAAGAGGCAAAGACATAGACACCACCAAAAGTGCTTGTAATAAATTTAAAGAATACCCCACTACAATTATGAATTTTATCGAAGGCACTCGTTTCACCGAACAAAAACGACAACGCCGACATTCTCCTTATAAACACCTATTAAGCCCCAAAGCAGGCGGCCTCGCTATCGTAATCAACGAAATGAAAGATTATTTGGCGGGTATTCTCGATGTCACGATTGAATATTCGGAACCCAAAATGACATTTTGGAAGCTCGTTACCGGTAATTTTCAAAAAGCGACGGTTATTTATCGATTGCTTCCGATTACAGACGACTTACTCGGCGAATATTACGAAAACCGCGAATTTCGTAAGCACTTTCAACAGTGGCTCAATGGAATCTGGGAACAAAAAGATCACCAACTCGATATTCTTAAACAATGAGCAAATCCACGATTACAATCGTCACTCGCAAAAGTCCGTTAGCACTCTGGCAAGCTGAACTCGTCCAACAACAACTGACATCTTGCTACCCGGGTTTAAAAGTTGAAATTTTAGGAAAAACAACGGAGGGTGATAAAATACTCAATAAATCTTTAGCCGGCATTGGTGGCAAAGATTTGTTTGTGAAAGACTTGCAACAAACCCTACTCAATAAGGAAGCCGATATCGCCGTCCATTCTATCAAAGATATGTCAGTAAAAAAAAATTCAGGGTTATTACTCGCTGCTTTTTGTCGTCGAGAAGATCCACGTGATGTATTTGTATCAAACTCCTACGAAAACCTCGATGCATTACCGGACAACGCAACGATTGGCACATCCAGTCCACGACGCCAATGCCAACTGAATGCAACAAAGTCACATCTGGCTATCAAACCGATCCGCGGCAACGTCGGCACACGACTAGAAAAGCTAGCATCTGGTGAATTCGATGCCATTATTTTAGCCGCAGCGGGGTTACTACGACTATCTCACGAAAATAAAATCAGGGAATATCTAGACCCAGAAGCATTTATTCCAGCGATCGGGCAAGGCGCGATTGGTATCGAGTGTCACGCCGATGACATACACATGATTGAATTGCTTGAAAAACTTGATCATCATCCAACTCGTATTTGCATCACCGCTGAAAGGGCCGTCAATCGCCGCTTAAATGGCGATTGTTTTACACCACTGGCTGCACATGCGGTTCTGCATGACAATAATACACTGCATCTCATTGCAATGGTTGGCAGTGTGGATGGAAAACATATTATTCGAAATGAAATTGAAGGGCCTGCCAACCAGGCAGAAGCATTAGGTTTGGAGTTGGGCGACCGTTTGTTAGACCAAGGGGCTGGTGAATTTTTAGATTCAAGCTCTTAAAGGGCTCCAGTGATAGGACATCATCATGCACAAAATTTCTTTTTACGTTCCTGAAAGTCATTTAGACATTGTAAAAAATGCCTTGTTTAATAAAGGGGCTGGAAAAATCGGCGATTACAGCCATTGCGCCTGGCAAACAAAAGGATTCGGACAGTTTAAACCCTTAGCGGGCAGTCAACCACACATCGGAAAACAAGATAATATTGAGACAGTCGAAGAATATCTCGTCGAAATGGTTTGCGATGACCACTATTTAAATGACGCGTTAGCCGAGCTTCTTGATGTACACCCCTACGAAACACCTGCCTATGCAGCCTGGGAGATTAAACAGTATGAAGGCTAAGCCATTAGCGGGATTATCGATACTCATCACACGCCCCAAACATCAGGCCGAATCACTGTCACTTATGCTAAAAAAACTTGGAGCAAAAACGCTATTATTTCCTACGCTATTGATTAAACCACTTCATGAAACACCCGAAATACAAACTTTTCTAAAAAAAATCACACACTACAATTTTGCTATTTTTGTTAGCGCGAATGCCGTTATTCCATTACCCGCAATAGATTCATTAAAAATTATTGCCATTGGGCCTGGCACTGCAAATGCACTCAAAAAAAATAATATACATGTTGATTTCATACCAAATCTATATAACAGTGAAGGCATATTAGCGCTTCCAGCTCTGCAAAATATTAAAAATAAATCTATAGCAATTTTTTGCGGGAAAAATAGCAAGCCTTTACTTAAAGATAATTTAATACAACGGGGGGCAACTGTTGATGAAATCGTTTGCTATCGACGAGAGTGTCCTACAATCACAAACAATGAATTAAAATCCTTACGATCAAAACCAATCAATCTCATCATTACGACCAGCAAAGAAAGCTTACAAAACTTAACAAAAGTCTTTCCCCTATCGTCTGATCAGTGGATCTATAAAAAACACCTTTTAGTCATCAGCGAGAGCATGGCGGAATTAGCCCATGAAATGGGCTTTGTTAGTAAGGTCATCATAGCGAAAAATGCTACAGACCAAGCAATTGTTGATACTTTAACCAATGATGTGACGCGATCACAAATTTGTGTAAAATGAATAATCTTGATATGTCTATCTAACGAGGCGGCAGATTATGACAACCACATCTTCTTCAAAACCACCCATCAAATCAAAACAGAAATCAACGGCCTCAAAACATTCCATCATTAGCCTGATCGCTTTCATCTTGGGCATTATCGCCATTGTTATTGCAGCCCTGGCCTGGCAGCAAACGAGCTCTGTCCAATCCACTCTCGATAATCGCGCCACACAGCTTCAACAGTCGATTGCAGCCCTTAAAGCAGAGCTCAAACAAGTACAATCTAACTTACAGAGTGCCATCACAGCCAACCAAAAAAATATTTCTCAGCTCATGAGCCAAGGTGGGGATACCGCCCAGCAGCAGGCGATTGGCGAAGCTGGTTATTTGATCCGCTTAGCACATCTTCATTTAACCATGGATAAGAATATTCACCTCGGCATTAAACTTCTGAAACTAGCGGCAGAGCAACTCGATACCGTGACCACCCCTGCAGCAACGCGCTTAAAAGTCGCCATTGCTCACGATGTTGCTACGTTATCTGCTGTACCGCAAATCAACACCATCAATTTATTAACTCAACTCGATAGACTGAGCGACGAAATTGCGAAGCTGCCCACTCAGTCACAAATGTCACCACAATCAACGACATCACCATCTCCAACTACTCCACCACAACATTGGTGGGGCAAGGTTAAGCACAACTTGGGAGCCTTAAAGCAATTATTTATTATCAGACATTTTGACAAACCCATTGCACCCTTGCTCATGCCTCAACAAGTTATATTCTTAAAAGATAATATTCGTCTTAAAATCTCGCAAGCGCAATGGGCCGTGTTGCATCGATCGACAAAGCTTTATCGACAAAGTTTAAACTTAGCCGTTCAGTGGCTGAATCAATATGATCAAAATCAACCAGCAACCGAACAAATTATTAAAAAATTACAAGCTTTGGCTATAATCAATATTACCCCTGACATACCCACGAGCCTAAAGTCATTACAAGTATTGAACTCGCTATCTTCTCCAGACCAAGATCATTCATCCAACGGGACGGATGATCAAACCGAGGATGCCGATCAATGAGATACTTAATATTTGGATTTATTTTATTATTATTGGCTATTTGGCTTGGTTTAGAAATGTCACGAGGCGCTGGTTATGTCTTAATCGCTTATCGCCATTGGACGCTTGAAACCAGTCTCTGGGTGGCTGTTGTTTCTCTCATTATTATTTTTCTCGTCTTATATTTTATCTTTCGCACGATTGGCCGAACAACTCGGATCTCAAAAAACATTAGACGCTGGAAACGCATGCGCCGCCTACGCAAAGCACGCCAACTAACCAACCAAGGTTTATGTGAATTAGCGGAAGGAGATTGGCAACCGGCCGAGCAAACCCTCATAAAAGCCGCACAAATAACAAAGAGTCCGCTCATAAATTATCTTGCAGCGGCCCGCGCTGCACAAGCACAACAAGCGTATGAACGACGCGATGACTATTTACGCAAAGCCCATATGACAACAAAAGGATCCGGTATCGCGGTAGGGCTCACGCAAGCACAGTTACAAATCAGCAGCAAACAATGGGAACAAGCGCTGGCTACCTTGACACATCTCAATCGCACGAATCCTCGTCATAGCTATACTTTAAAATTACTCGAAATCGTTTATCAGCAACTACAAGACTGGGAACAATTACAAAAACTTTTGCCAAGCTTGCGCAAATACAAAGTTCTATCAACTCATGAACTCGACACATTAGAGAGAAAGATTTATCTCGCTTTATTAGCCGAGGCAAATAAAAAAGACACTCGTACGTTAATCGATACCTGGAAATCATTGCCTCGACATTGGCATCAAGACATTGAGCTGATCCGGGCCTACACACAATATCTCATCATACATCGTGAAGATTCCACTGCCATTTCACTCATTGAAAGTGTGTTAAAAAAGAAATGGGATTCAACCCTGGTTGAGAGTTACGGGTTAGCACAAGGAGAATCATCTGCGAAACAACTCTCAATAGCAGAATCATGGTTTAAAAAATATCCCAAAGAACCCGAATTATTATTATGCTTAGGTCGATTGAGCATACGTGAAAAATTCTGGGGAAAAGCAAAGGAATATTTAGAGGCAAGTATCAAATTAGTACCCACTGCAGATGCATATCAAGAATTAGGTGCGGTCTTGGAAGCCACTAATGAAAAAGAAGCGGCCCTAGAATCGTATAAACTAGGTCTTGAGCACTCTCATGAAACCCAATATTGATTCTGGAATTACCGCTAGATGAATTATTTAAAGAAAAGCATTATTACATTATTTTTAATTTGCCTATTCATTGAGAGCCCGGCTCTTGCTGTAAATTCATTGGCTTGGCAAAAGCTTGCCAATGGTTTGGACTATACAGTTATCCAACCCAATCCAACCATGCCTTTACAAAAAATACACGCCTTTCGAATCGATTTACAAAAATATAAATTTACTTTGGTCTTAGCTAAAAACTTCAATCAAAACTCCGTTTACGTAAATAACGTCGCGCAAGGCATGAACGGCTTGATCGCCATTAATGGCGGATTCTTTTCGCCTCAGTTTAAGCCTCTTGGCCTGCGAATTAATTCAGGAAAAATTCTTCATCCGCTGAAAAACACTAGTTGGTGGGGTGTTTTTATAATTAAAAATAATAACGCTTTCATCGTACCTAAATCAGCTTTTCGTTACTCTAAAAACATTGAATTCGCGGTGCAGGCCGGTCCTCGTCTTATCGTCAATCGCAACATTCCAAAGCTTCGAGAAAAAGTCTCTTATCGTTCTGCCTTGGGTATTACAAAAAATGGCAAAGTCATTATCGCTGCAACACAAAGCTTAGCGCTGAGTACTCAGCAACTAGCCGACATCATGAAACGTACTGAAAAACAAGGCGGATTAGACTGTTATAACGCACTGAACCTGGATGGCGGTAGTTCCTCACAACTTTACGCGCATGTCGGTAATTTCAACTTACAAGTTCAAAGCTTTCGCCCGGTTACAGATGTCATTGTCGTTACTCAGCGTAGTTAGCTAGATACCATCTACATCCACTAAACCGTATCGTATCGCCAAATTGATTAAGGCAACATCGGTTTTCACATTTAATTTCTCAAAGAGACGGTAACGATAGCTGTTGACAGTTTTTGGACTGATAAAAAGTTTCTCAGCGATAGCTTGTGGTTTTATCCCCTTCGCAAGTAAAAGTAAAACTTGCATCTCCCTTTTACTCAGGATATCAAACGGATTTTTCTGATTCGGATTGATTCGCTGCAGTGCAAGTTGATTAGCGATATCAGGGCTGATATAGGGTTGGCCACTGTGAACACGTCTGATTGCCGTTTCCAACTCCGTAGTGGAATTTTCTTTGGTAAGATAGCCATGCACGCCAGCACTCAAGAGACGCTGTGCCAACATATTACTTTGTACAGCGGTCATAACGAGAACTTTGATGTCGGGGTCAAACCGCATGATCTTTTGGGTCATCTCCAAACCATCAGTATCGGGGAGCCTAAAATCAAGGATCACAACATCGGGATGTTTGGCTTTGATCATCGCCAAACCTTCTTGTCCAGTGGCTGCCTCACCAATCACTTGCATGCCACGCGCCTGACTAAGCAAGACCTTAAGCGCTTGACGCACCACAACATGATCTTCTATGAGCGCTATCCTGATCATGGAAAGCCGCCTGCCTCCTATTATCTTAATTTTGTCTCTAAGTATTTGCCTTGAATACTACTCTACTGGATGGCAAGAGGAAAGACAAATCCAACAATGATATTTGACACACTCGATGTATAAATTGAGCAACCACTCACTGTCGAACTGCCGCCGTTAGCGATTCTCGGATATGATCATTATTTTTTATACAGACTTTTATTTTATGCTGATCTTCTGGAAGTAATATACTGAACAAAAGATCAGGAAATGCAACTAACTCAACCTTTTCTTTTTTCGTGAGGCTTTTGATGGCTTTCTCTATTTTTAACACCAGGGATACGGTTCCTGTTATTTCCCAGCAAGCCGCGATACGCTTAGGAGGAAAGCTGCGTGTATACTTACATTTATTAGATTGATCAATGTGCTCTTGGTAACGACGCTTTATATCAGCGGTGTATCCGGTATAAAAATTTCCATTAACACATTCCAGTATGTAAATAAAATAATTCATGTGCAGATTTTAATACATGATAACCAGCTTTAATAGATGAAAGCCTGAATAAACTCTACTAGTGTCATCGCTCCACCTTCTATTCAGTGGTAATTGAACTGATAGTCTCAAACGGCAAATCAGTGGCCTGTGCCACCATAGAGGGATCAACTCCTTTAGCAAGCAAATTCTTTGCTATTTCTTTGGCCGCTTCGATTCTTCCTTCGATTTTACCTTCCGCTTTGCCTATAGTTCTACCTTCAAGCCTTAAGCGTTCTGCTAGTGTCATTGCTTCATCTCCTATTTCCGGTGATAGTTCATGCGTGAGTCTAATGAGTCGTTCGATATCATTAATGCTTCCTGCATCTATCACATAGTGTACCGTCGACAGTATATAACTTTCCTCGTGGTTTGTCATAAGCTCGCGCAACAGCGGCAAAACAGCTTCAAAGTACTTAAGTACGTCTCGCTCATAAATATGCTTTTGCATCAACGTTAATACCCCACTCCACACCCGCTGTTTCAATGTTTCATCGGGTATCGTGTTAACATCAATGAGATGAAAGGGCTCCAATAACACACTTTTTGCTAGCTCACGGGAATCCCCAAACAAATCAAATAGGTCAGTGCTGTAGGGGTATCGTTGCTGTCCGTGGTAAAACACCAGTGGGACAACTACCGGCAATTCAGCTCCCTTATTATTTTCAACGTGATGCGCCATGATCCGGCAGCTATAACGTAACAGTCGTAACGCCATTAAACGGTCCGGCGTGCTTTGGTGCTCTGCTAGCAAATAAATATAGCTATCACGTCCCTTTATTTTCGCTTGATACAACACATCCGACATGACTTGTTTGAAATTCGCATCAATAAAACTCTCTTTTTGTAACTTTAAAGTCGATAAATCGGTTACCGCTAGAATAGCTCGCGGTAAGTGCTGTTCCATAAAGTCTTTCGCAACTCGCAGATTACTCATCGCTGAGCGAAAATATTTATCATGAATATTATTGATGACAGCCATGACGTAACAACTCACCCTTACTGTAATTCGGAGCGTTAGTTGTGATGGGATTTATTGTGAAAAACGAACGAGCAAGCGCAATGTATACGTAATACATGAGCATGGCGAGGTTCGTTTTTCGCAATAAATCACCCGCAAATGACGCTCCCTATCGAAGGGGCACGTAGTCTTGAATTTCAATTGCTTGCCAGTACGAGAAAGCGTCCGTGTTTTTCGGGAGGCACTAACACCCTAAAACACGAACGCTTTCTCTTTGCCGCAATTGAAATCTAAAAACTACGTGCCTTCTGGATGTGAAACACTATACAAACTATCGTACCGACATCCTCGGCTAACGCAATACCGGGGTTGAAGATTACTGCTGAATATTAGGAAAAGTGCAGCGAAATATACTGCCTTCATTGATTTTACTTTCGATGGTAAGTTCGCCATGATGGCGCAGTAACACGTGTTTCACGATGGCAAGTCCTAAACCTGTGCCTCCTTTTTCGCGCGATCGCGCTTTGTCCACACGATAAAAACGTTGAGTAATACGATTAATATGCTTATCGGCAATACCAATACCCGTATCGATCACTTCAAAGTACGCACCTGCTTCATTGGTATACCAGCGTACTTTAATTTTTCCATTCGCTGGTGTGTAGCGCACTGCGTTGACAACTATATTTGAAAACGCACTTCGTAGCTCATCGGGCTCACCATCGATTTGCAAACTCTGATCAATATCAATTTCGAATTCATGATTGTTTTCACCACTAACGGTTTTAGCATCAGCGCAAATAGCTCGAATCATGTCAGCAACAGCTACCGGATGGTGTTTTTTCATGTCAGGCTCGTCACTTTCTAAGCGAGATAATAACAATAAATCACTGACCAATGATTGCATTCGGGCATTTTGTTCCGACATTTTCCGGACAATTTTTTTAATCTGAGTCTTATCAATATCAGGCTGGTCTAACAATAATTCTAAATAACCGTTAAAGACCGTAAGGGGTGTCCTCAGCTCATGAGATACATTTGCAATAAAATCTTGACGCATTTTTTCTAAGTGATACGTGTGCGTGACATCGTTCACAATTAATATTTTTCTCTGATCGAAATAATTTCGCACATGAATTGCTAAACGTACATTGTTTTTGTTCGGCGCGATTACTTCCAGCACTTCACCAATTAACAGATGACGAAATTCATCTTGTGGAATAATATCGTGAATAGAATGACTACGGTGTGAATTATTTAATCCCAATAATTGTTGGGCGACTTCATTCCACCACAGTAATTGATTGTTTTCATTCAACAGAACAATGCCTTCCGGCAAAGCTTCTGCTAAACGCTTTTCAGTTTGTACTTGTTCGACTGCATTATCGCGCATCAGGATTCTCCGAAAAACGATATCCAGATCCATGGATGGTTTGGATATATGTATCGTAACCGTGTGGCGCTAATTGTTTCCGTAACCGTCGAACAAGAACGTCGACCGTACGTTCATCCAAATAAGCATCCCCTCCCCACACATGGGTTAACATCTCATCACGGTTATAAACACGTTCTTTATGAGTCACGAAAAAACATAATAGGCGATACTCTAGCGGGCCAAGCTTAATGGATTCTCCTGCAATTTTGACACGCTGACTCGCCGTATCGATGATTAAATCGCCAAGAGTGATCGTGCCGTCAGGATGTTCCAAGGGACCCCGTCGCAATACCGCTCGAATCCGGGCGATAAGCTCTCTCGGCGAAAAGGGTTTAATCACATAATCATCCGCACCTGCCTCTAACCCAATGATTTTATTTTCTTCTTCCGCCCTGGCCGTTAGCATAATAATGGGGATACTCATGGTGAGTCTGTCTTGCTTAAGTTGCTTCGTGAAGTCGACACCACTTTTCGCAGGTAACATCCAATCGAGTAAGATCAAATCGGGTAGCCGATTAGCAATCAAACGCATGGCTTGTTGGGTATCTTCCGCCTCTTCAACCGCAAAGTCGGTCGATTCCAGCGCGTAACGAAGCATTTCTCGGATAGCCTGTTCATCCTCAACGATGAGAATGTGTTTCTTCATAGCCGGGCTCTTCTTTTGGTCATATTACAAACAGCTTATCTCAGCAGTGCTGATTATAACAGATTGATTATAAAAGAGTCACCTCAAGTTGGATCAGCGACCTTGCTCAGAGTGTGAGCTGATATCCTCGGTAGTATCCAAAGAAAGTCCTTTCATCTCAGGTACTAGGAACGTGATAAACACACCTAAGAGCGAAACAGCCGCCAATATTAACATGGTCACTGACATGCCAGCCGATTTCAGCACTAAAGGCAAAAAGAATGCCCCGATGAACGCGCCAACCTTGCCTATGGCGGCTGACAGACCATGCGCTCTAGCCCGCATGCTGGTTGGGTAGACTTCTGATGGAATTAAGAAAGTTGTTGTATTGGGGCCAAAGTTCACAAAAAAGAAACTAAGCCCAAAGATGGCAATAAATAATGGCAATATGTTGCTCACTCCTGGTATTACTGCAATGGCTAGATAACACAATCCGATAATCAAAAAACCGATAATTTGCAAAGCCTTCCGGCCAATCTTATCGACATACAAGGCTGCAAAGATGTAACCGGGTACCGCAAAACACAGAAAGATAAGCGCAGCTAATAGCGTATGCTGTAACAGATTTGCATGAGGGCTTATGGAATTCATGCTTAATACCGAAGATACACCATTTCCATAAAAAGCAACGTCAAGCAAAAACCAGGCTCCGGCGGTTCCGATCAAACATTTCAACCATTTCGACTGCAATAAGCTTTGCTTTTTAAAGCTACCTGCAACCGCGTCTTTGTAGCCACTCAAATGGCTGACAACGCGACTGACTTCAACTGGCGATTGTTTTGTCATTAAAAAGCGTTTCGATTCCGTTATTCTTCGTCTTAGATAAAAAACCGATGCTGCAGGTATCGCACCTACGCCCAACAATATCCGCCACACAATGTGATGCGGAATATGTAAAACCATAAGTAAAGATGCAAATAATGGACCGATAATTAATCCCAACGCTTGCATTGCAAACACCAATAAAACCAAAAACCCTCTATTTTTTCGGTTTGAGTGTTCGCTAGCCACCACGGCACTGGTTGGATAATCACCGCCGATACCAAACCCAACTAATATACGCGATAGCAATAGAAATACATAGGACGGAGAAACTGCCGATAAGATCGCACCGATGAATAAGATCATCACCTCAACGCCGTACATTTTCTTCCGACCAAATCTATCAACGCACCAACCGAAGAAGACAGCTCCCAGTGCTGCTGAGGCGAGTGAGGCGCCATTAAGCAATGATATTTGAGCTGTGGATAAGTGCCAAATTGGAGAGAGAAGTGCTGTAACAACACCGATAACGAAGAGATCATAGGCATCTGTAAAGAAACCCATTCCGGCGGTCACAATCATTCGAAAGTGAGATCGCCCTATTTTCTGCTCATCTAATTCTTTAAGTATTTGATTATCTGCTGTCACTTCTGTTTTCATCGCTCCTCATCGTCCTCCAATAATAGCTCAAAGGACGATATCAGCCAAATATGACAATTTAATGACATAAAAATTTAATTGCTTCCGTGACCCTTTTGCTCCTTATCCCCCTTTCATGCTGTCAAAAAACTTCTCGTTAGTCTTGGTGAGCTTCAATCGATCGATTAAGAATTCACTCGCAGCCAATTCATCCATCGGATGCAAGATTTTGCGAAGGATCCACACCTTCTGCAACTCATCCGGCTTCGTCATGAGTTCTTCACGACGCGTACCCGAACGATTGATATTAATTGCTGGGAAGATACGTTTCTCGGCGATCCGACGATCCAAATGAATTTCCATGTTACCGGTACCTTTGAATTCTTCATAAATGACATCATCCATCTTCGAGCCCGTATCCACCAATGCAGTTGCGATAATGGTTAAGCTGCCTCCCTCTTCGACATTTCGGGCTGCACCAAAAAATCGTTTGGGTCGTTGCAGTGCATTAGCATCAACACCGCCAGTCAATACCTTTCCTGATGCAGGAATAACAGTGTTGTACGCACGCGCTAATCGCGTGATGGAATCTAATAGAATAACAACGTCTTTTTTGTGTTCGACGAGTCGTTTTGCTTTTTCTATCACCATTTCGGCCACCTGTACGTGACGGGATGGTGGCTCATCAAACGTACTCGCAACAACCTCGCCACGCACCGAACGATCCATCTCTGTTACTTCTTCAGGACGCTCATCGATTAACAGCACGATTAAAATACATTCTGGATGATTGGTTGTAATCGAATGAGCAATGTTTTGCAGCATCATTGTCTTACCCGCTTTCGGCGGCGACACGATCAAACCACGTTGACCTTTACCAATCGGTGACACCAAATCAATGATTCGGGCCGTAATGTCTTCAGTACTGCCGTTACCAATTTCCATTCGAAGCAATTCGTTTGGAAAGAGTGGCGTTAAGTTTTCGAATAGTACCTTGCCCTTTGAGGCTTCCGGTTTTTCGTAATTAATTTCGTTAACCTGTAATAAAGCAAAATAACGTTCGCCTTCTTTGGGGGGACGAATTTTTCCGGAAATTGTATCGCCCGTTCTCATGCTAAATCGTCGTATCTGGCTCGGCGATACATAAATGTCATCGGGGCCTGCTAAATAAGAGCTATCGGCAGAGCGTAAAAATCCAAAACCATCTTGCAAAATTTCCAGAACACCATCACCAAAGATGTCTTCGCCCTTTTTGGCATGCGATTTTAGTATCGCAAAAATAATGTCTTGTTTGCGGGAGCGCGAAATATGTTCGAGCTTCATGTCTTGAGCAATTTGCGTTAATTCAGCAGCTGATTTCTGCTTTAGTTCAGTTAAGTTCATAGTAATTTATTTACCTTATATTGGTTGTTAAACATTAGTGAAATGCCAAGATGTGCTTATTGGTTTTAGAGCTTGCTCTCGCAACGTTTGAGTCGTATATCAATCCTCGATACGTAGTTTAATTGGACACTACTAGTTTGGCCCGTTTGTCCTGAAATCGATGGGATTATACCGGTTGGTATAAGATATTATATGCCTATTTCAGCAAAGATGCCAATATATCTATTCGACTGTAAAATTGCAAGTTCCGCAAGCCTGGACTAGATGTTTTCGTCTACAAATGCTGCGAGCTGTGACTTGCTCAGTGCCCCGACCTTGGTGGCAACCACGTTACCTCCTTTAAATAGGAGTAGGCTGGGAATGCCACGGACACCATATTTTGCGGGTGTTTCGGCGTTATCATCCACATTCACTTTCACAACTTTGATTCGACCCGAATATTCTTTGGCAATCTCATCTACAATCGGGCTAATCATTTTGCATGGCTGGCACCATTCAGCCCAAAAGTCGACGAGAACAGGGAGATCAGCTTTCAAAACATCATTTTCGAAGTTAGCATCACTGCTGGAATGGACATTCTGACTCATAAGTAAACCCCATTATTTATTGCCATGTGCTGCTCATCCTAATCGAAACCAGCACGCGAATCAAACCTTCACCACAAATATAAATTTTATAAAAGTTATTCAATGAGTTATGTAGCTCTTTAAAAATCCGAGCAAGTATTTAAATGCAGGTATAATGGTTTCATGTAGCAAGCTTGTTGAAATAACTGATTGATCATTTCAAATTTAGATATAGTTATCCTCACTGAATACTTCATTAAGTAGTCAGATAACATAGATCACAGACTGACACGACCCTCACTTACACCACCGTCTGTGATTTTGGTCTGGAATATTATGAAGGTAATCATCATTAGTCATTAGGAAAAAGACTATCCCGTGATAATTTGTGAGCAGGTTCACTCTCGGCGCTATTAATTTTGCTTGTTGAAAAGAATGCTCGATTATATGGACGCTTGCGCGATTGCCTATTGTTTTCAGGATCATTTGTAGAGTTAGTGCTATTGTTAACAGAAAACTCAGACTGGTTGTCAACACCGAGGAACGGCGCTTGTATTTGCAAAAGATCCTTTGCCATCTTCACGAGCTCAATTATATCAGCATTAGTCGGATTTTTGTTCAGTGTTTCCATCAGCCAATGAAGGGGCGTCGCGCCTTTCCAACTTCCCACTTCCATAGCCGTACGCCAAGCGGGTCCACCTGCGTTTGCCGCTGCCAGCTTCGCGACTTCACATAAATTAGCATTAGTCGGATTTTTGTTCAGTGCTCCCATCAGCCAATGGAGCGGCGTCACCCCTTTCCAACTTCCCATCTCCAGAGCCGTACCCCAAGCGGCTCCATCTGCGTTTGCCGCTGCCATCTTCGCAATTTCAATTAAATTAGCATTAGCCGAATTCTTGTTCAGTGCTCCCATCAGCCCATGAAGCGGGGCCGCCCCTTTGAGATCTCCCATCTCTAAAGTTCTGCCCCAAGAGGCTTCACCTGCGTTTGCCGCTGCCATCTTCACGAGCTCAATTACTCAATTAAATTAGCATTAGCATTAGCATCTATCGAATTTTTGTGCAAGACCCCCATTAACCAATGAAGCGGCGTCGCCCCTTTCTCATTCCCCATCTCCAAAGCTCTATCCCAAGCGGCTTCACCTGCGTTTGCCGCTGCCAGCTTCGCGACTTCAATTAAAGCAGCATTAGCATCTGTAGAATTTTTGCTCAAGGCCCCCATTAGCCCATGAAGCGGCGTCGCCCCTTTCCAACTTCCCACCTCCAGAGCCGTACCCCAAGTGGCTCCACTTGCGTTTGCCGCTGCCAGCTTCGCGGCTTCACATAAATTAGGATCAGTAGCGTTTTTGAACAATGCTCCCATCAGCCCATACAGCGGGGTCCCCCCTTTCTCATTTCCCACCTCCAAAATTCTACCCCAAGCAGCTTCACCTGCATTTGCCGCTGCCAGCTTCGCGAGCTCAATTAAATTAGTATTAGTAGGATTTTTGATCAGTGTCCTCATCAGCCCATAAAGCGGCGTCGCCCCCTTATCATTTTCCATCTCCAGTGCCGTACCCCAAGCGGCTTCACCTGCGTTTGCCGCTGCCAGCTTTGCGACTTCAATTAAAGCTGGATCATGAGGGTTTCCGTACAATGCCGAAAATAGGTCTAGAAACTCGATATTTTTCAGTATTGTATGGCGTACATCAGATTTATTTGCGGCACCCCAACGACCTGAAGATAAATAAAGCGCTGCCATATATCCAATTTCTGTTTTTGAAAAATTATTTGCTATCTTCTCAATCAATAAGTGTTCTATACTTGAGTCTTCCGGCCTTCCTAATTCCTTTAGTAAATGCTCAAATGCTTGTGGTTTCTTTGACATTTTTTCCAAAAAGGTGCTTATTTCAATCGGTTTGTCCTCAAATATAAGAACGTCCTCCCAACCTTGCGGAAAGGATAAATTTAACTTTTGGTCAGCTATTTCTTCTTCCAGCCAGGCAGCACTTAACACACCTTGCTTAAAGCCAATAATTTTTTTTTCTTGATCGTCCATTGAGTTATTGCTTTTTCCTTCTACTGCTTCCCTCTCTACTTCTTCCCCTTTTATTATTTTTTTTTGAAAATACAAACCATATAAAACAAACGACTCAATGTGCTTTAAGAAGCTATCCTGTACAGACAAAATTTCATCATCGTTTAATGTAACTATGCTCCAAAATGAAAGCTCATTAATCCCAATTTCCCGAAATAAATTCTGTATTTCTTTGGAAAACTCTGGATATTGCTCATTCGAAATAATAAAACTAGGTGCATTATCCGTTCCGACATTCACACCCGTTTTTTTTATCAAGCTATCAACAGCGTCTCTAAAGCATTGCACTACATACGAACACGCCTCTTCTTGGTATCGCTGACGAAAACTGTCGTAAATCCGAGAAAGGTCATTCTCTTCTAGATTAGCAAGCTCATAAAAAATATCTTTTAATTGATTTTGATGGAACAAAAGATTCCAGTTATTATCACTTGCATATTTATAAAAGGCATTATGCACATGAATACTATTTCCATCATTAATCCTTTTACTCTTAATATGCTCTTCAGAAAGTTGCTTTACAATAATTGTTCTTAAATTAGCTAGCCAATAAGAGAGGGTAGAGCTGCTATAGCAAGCAGAGTGTGTATCATCCACCTTAGTTATAATACCTGGACCACAAACATTTATCCCACTCAATAAGTTATTAGCGATTTGATGAAGCTCATCTTTTTGTCGAACAGGATCGTTCAAAGCATAATAAATTTCTTCTAACTGTATCTTTAACGGGTAGTGCCTCATTTTTGTTGATGTGATATATTTTGCTATTTCAGAAAATCATTAGGATAAGGATTGAATGAATGGCAAGAATCAATGTTGCTTGCCCCTGCTGCTGTTTACATGAGGTTGTAAAATTTGGCGTCAGCAGTACAGGAAAGCAAAGGTTTCAATGTAAAAATAATGCTTGTGAGAAAAATACATTTCTTCTAGATTACACACATAATGCTCGTGCCCCTGGTGTTAAAGATAAAATAGTTGATATGGCAATGAATGGTAGTGGCGTCAGAGATACTGCACGCGTTTTACGTATTAGCATTAACACTGTTATTGGTGAATTAAAAAAAGGGTGAAGGTTTGGAGAGCGTCAATACACGACTTTTAAAGGAAAAAGAATCACTTGGTGCGTCTGTTACTGTTAATGTTGTACAAGTTGAAGAAGCGGAGCTGGATGAAATGTGGAGTTTTGTTCGAAATAAACAGAATCAACGTTGGCTTTGGCATGCGATTGATCACCATACACATGAGGTGTTAGCTTATCATTTTGGTCCAAGAAAAGATTCAGCATTTAAAGCACTGAAAGAAAAACTGAGCTCATTTGATATCAACTTTTACTATACAGATGATTGGGGTGCTTATGAAAGACACCTGCCTCAATCAAAACATTTGGTGGGAAAGCAAAATACCCAAGCGATTGAACGAAAGCATCTCACGTTGCGCACACGAATAAAGCGATTAGCGAGAAAGACGATTTGCTTTTCTAAACTGGATAAATTGCACGACATTGTCATCGGATTATTTATCAATAGGCACGAGTTTGGGAGGGTTATTTAGATGCCATCAACAAAAATGAGGCACCACCTCTTTAACGACTCAAAAACATGATCAGATACACGCGGTAATCGACCATATCCTCGTGTAGATATACTTTCCAAAACACCATCAATCACACCCTCATTAAATCTATTCCTTTCTGGCAATCCATTCTCATTAGCCCACCTGTTTACTGCAAAAAACATATGTTTCAGTTGCTCAGTAAACGAGGGATTTATCTCATTATTAGAGGATCTAATTGATGTTGTATGCTCCTCTCCTGGAGACAATTCTAATTTATTACAGAGCAAGCTCCGGTGAGGGCGATCAGTCTGGGCTGGGGCAAATGCAAGCTCATGATCTAAATGAAATTGTGGTTTGCAAATGATTATCTTCATTTTCTGCTCGTTTATTCAAGGTTCCTATCTCGCTCGAATGAAGTCACATCCTTAGACTCAAAGACCCCATTCGGCTTTTGAAACCAAGGGTAATATGGTTACAAAAAACCATTAATGTTTTATGAAAAAAAGAATAAACTCTAGGGGATATTTCTGTATAAAAATTAACATGCCTTTGTTTTTTTGCATGATGTCCTATAAGGTTCAACTATCGTAAGTAATCTAGACCCGAATTTCCGGACACTTCATAATCCAAAATGAGGAGCTGTCCGATGACAATTAAATCTCGTTATGACCAAGATTTTAAAGATGGGGCTGTTAAACTAGCTCAAGAGTCTCATAAGCCGATTGCTCAAATTGCACAAGAGCTTGGCGTCAAACCTACCTTACTTTACAGTTGGCTAAAGAAAGAACGCCAGCCACAAGAGGTAAAAGCAGCCATGCAACAGTTAAGCCAACAAGAGGCTGAAATTAACCAGTTAAAACGAGAGCTTAGACGTGTTACCAAGGAGCGTGACATCTTAAAAAAGTAACGGTGTTCTTCGCGAAGGATCACGAGTGAGGTTCGCCTGGATAAAACAACATCGTGATCATTGGGGAATAAGTACTCTGTGTCGCGTTTTGCAGGTATCCCGTAGCGGCTATTACGAATGGATGGGTCGCGCGCCATCGCAACGTGATTTGGAAAATCAGTTTTTAGACCAGAAAATTATTGAGATTTACCAATTTCATCAAGGACGTTATGGTGGTTTTCGTATTTGGCAGGAGTTGTTGATGGCGGGTATACGTTGTAGCTTGAATCGTGTTAAAAGGCGGTTAACTGGATTGAATTTAAAAGCAAAAACGAAGCGTAGATTTAAAGCAACCACCGATTCTGCTCATCAATATCCTGTTGCTCCGAATTTATTAAATCGCGATTTTACAACAACAGCACCCAATCAAAAATAGGTGGGTGATATTACGTATATCCCTACCGCACAAGGTTGGCTGATCTAGACCCGAATTTCCGGACACTTCATAATCCAAAATGAGGAGCTGTCCGGTAAAACGAGTCTACATCATACACCATAGACTGATGTTTTACAAAACCGCACTAAACAGCTTAGGGATGGCGCCTCCCGAAAACAAAAATCCCTTCTCGCACTTGCAAGCAATTGAAATCAATAAAATGTTTTAAGTTTTTAAACCGATTTCTAGGGGGAACCTCTAAGTAAACGCTAACTTCATGCCGGTATTTATTAAAGCACCAAAACCATAAGCTGAAATGAGTTGCAAGGCAATCAAGACAGGGATCGGAGATAAATCAAAACCAGCTATTGTGGGTATGAGTCTGCGCGCAGGTTTCATGATCGGTTCTGTAATGAGAAAAACAACTTCAGCAATCGGGCTCTGTTGCAATGACACAACCCAGCTCATAATCGCCCTTACAATAATTGCATAAAAATATAAATTAACAAATTTATTACCTATCATTCCAATAGAAATGACAATCGTCCCCCAAAGCCCGGGCACAACCTTAAAACGCAGCCAAATTGTCAGCAATGTTTCAATCACTGCAAATAATAAAATTAAAAATATAATGGCAAAATCAAATCCTTTAAACCCCGGCAATACCTTTTGCATGGGTGTGACAAAAACATTGGTGAGCTTAATAATTAATTGTGAAAATGGATTATGATAACTTGCGCCAAGTTTTTGCATGAGTAGGCGTACTATTAAAATAATAATATAGATATCAAAAACAAGATCGACTAAAAACATGCCAGCATTGCTCAGTGTTGTCATAATGACTCCGCTACTTTTACAGTGTGATTATGAGCTGCCTTCAAAGCAGCTTCAAATATATTTCGAATACCACGTTCTTCAAATACTTTTATCCCTTGTTCTGTCGACCCACCGGGCACTGTAATAAAACGCCGCAACTCAGTCACATCGTGCTCCGATTCCAATGCCATGCGCGCAGCACCCTGTACGGTTTGCAACGTTAGCAAACGTGCATTTTCTTCAGATAAACCCAGCGCTTCGCCCGCTGCTTGCAGTGCTTCCATAACGAGAAAAACATAAGCAGGACCTGATCCTGACAGTGCCGCTACTGCATTAATCAAACTTTCATTGTCGACCCAAATAACAATACCGACAGCTCGCATAATATGCTCACTCAAGCTTTTTTGTTCTGGCGTTACATTTACATTAGCATACAATCCGCTTGCACCCGCACCCACCGACGATGGGGTGTTCGGCATAACTCGTACAATGGCAGCATCATTACCCAACCATTCACGCATATGCGAATCATTCACATCGCTTGCAACTGAAATAATTAAAGGTGATTTTTCAGCAACAATATCTTTAATTTCTTCACAAACTGTTTTTACAGCACCGGGTTCAACCGCAATCACAACGATACAAGCGTGTCGCGATGCTCGTGATAGATTATTGCCATCCCTGTCAATAATCGACTCGCAATACGCGACAACTTAAATAGCCGCGGACGTCCTCGTCGCCCGCGCTCCGCGACCTCACGGCTCGACTACGCACGGGCTCTCAAATGACTTGACGGCTCGTAAAGATTTTTTGCAGTCGCTTACGCTCGGCAAAAAATCCGAGCCTACCGCGGAATACGCGCCTTCGCTTCGCTCTCCATGGCGCGCATCGGCTGCATGCGACACACCTTCACGATTTTCTTGCGTCGTGTGCACCCCCAATTTTTCTCGGAAAAAATTTAATTTTTCTGTGCCACGATTTGTTACCCAGATTTGATTCGGATCATATTCACTGTTGACCAACCCAATGATGATATTGCGCGCCATGTTGCCGCCGCCGATGAAAGTGATTGTTGGTTTTTCATTCTCGCTCTCCAAATAATGCCGTCCCAATTCTAACAATTGTGCTTCCTTCCGCAATAGCCGCTTCAAAGTCATGCGACATGCCCATCGATAACGTGTCTAAATCAAAGCCTTGTTCGACGAGTGTGTTTTGTGCCTCAGCCACTGCATGATATATTTTGCGCTGCGCTGAAAAATCGTCGACATAGGCAGGTATCGCCATCAATCCCCGTAATTTTAAATGCTCTAACTGAGTAATGGCGCTCGCTAATTCGGATAGTTCTGACACGCAAACACCTTGCTTATTCGCTTCATCGCTAATGTTAATTTGAATGCAAACATTTAGAGGCGGAAGATGATTAGGGCGCTGTTGATTTAATCGCTCTGCAATTTTAGTCCGAGCAACCCCGTGGGCCCAGGCAAAATTTTCTGCGATAGCGCGTGTTTTATTCACTTGAATACCACCGATAAAATGCCATTCGAGAGAACTATCTTGAAGCACTTTAATTTTTGATAGGGCTTCTTGTAAATAATTTTCACCGAAATACGTTTGCCCTGCGGCAATAGCCGCTTTAATTTTTTCAATGCTTTGTTTTTTACTAACCGCTAATAATCGGACTGAATTTTCTGCGCGATGATATTTTTTTTCAGCCGCGCGAATCCGTTTGTTAATTGCGAATAAATTAGATGACAGGGCCGGCATGTCGAATCGCCTCTGGTACTTCAAACTTTGTGAAATTATCTCTAAATTTTTCCATGAGGGCTTTGATTTGCGAATCATATGCGTTGACGTCAGACCATGTATTCCGTGGATTCAGCACCTTGCTATCAACACCAGGCACTTCTTTTGGTATCGCAATTCCAAATCCTGGCAGTATTTCTGTCGGCTTATCGATTAATGCATCACTTAAAATAGCATTGATCACAGCACGCGTTGTTGGAATCGAAAATCGCTGCCCACCTTCACCATAAGCACCACCTGACCATCCGGTGTTGACCAAATAAACTTGGCACCCCGCATCCTCAACGCGCTTCATTAATAGCTCCGCATAAACCGTCGCGGGTCTTGGGAAAAACGGTGCACCAAAGCATGTGCTAAACGTAGGCGTCACACCCTTTGCACTGCCAAGCTCCGTGCTGCCCACAAGTGCTGTATATCCGCTTAAAAAGTGATAGGCAGCTTGCTCTTTCGTTAAAAGCGCAACCGGTGGCAATACACCATAAAGATCGCATGTTAAAAAAATCACTGCCTTTGGTAAGCCACCTTTGTTTTCTTCAACACGCAGCGGAATATGTTCGCGCGGATAAGCAGCGCGTGAATTTTGTGTTAGTGAGCTGTCGCTGTAATCCGGCTCACCATTTTCTTTTAAGACAACATTTTCCATGATTGCACCACGACGTATTGCATCCCAGATAACGGGTTCACGGTCACGGGATAAATCGATGCATTTTGCATAGCAGCCACCTTCAAAGTTAAATACACCCGTGTTACTCCAACCGTGCTCATCATCACCAATCAGATAACGTTGCGGATCAGCAGACAAGGTCGTTTTTCCTGTCCCCGATAGGCCAAAAAATAATGCGACGTCGCCATCTTTACCCATGTTTGCAGCACAATGCATCGGCAAAACATCGTGCGCGGGTAAAAAATAATTTAATACTGAGAACATCGCTTTTTTCATTTCCCCGGCATATGGCATTCCAACAAGCAATACTTTTCGTTGTGAAAAATTAATCATTACCGTGCCATCACTATTTACATGATCACGTTCTGGATCTGTTTTCATGTTGGGTGCACTTAAAATAGTCCAAGGTTCTTTACCAGATGCATCATTTTCTTTGGGGCGAATGAATAAATTACGCGCAAATAAATTGTGCCAGGCTGTTTCAGTTATTACATCAAGGGGAAGAAAATATTCATCATCAGCTCCGACACGCAGGTGTGAAATATAAACAGGAACATTCGACAAATATTCACGAGTGCGCGCCCATAAAGCGTCAAAATATTCCGGATCGATAGGTTGATTGACCGATCCCCACTGGACAGTGTTTGCCGTTTCTTTATCGTTGACAATAAAACGATCTTTTGGTGATCGACCTGTTCGCTTACCCGTTGAGACTGACAGTGCTCCGGTTACGCTTAGCACTCCCTCACCGTTTTTCACTGCTTCATCGATCAGCGCTTCACTCGAAAGATCGTTATGGATGTGTTTAGAGGCGACTTGATTCATATGGGTTTCCCTCAATTGCTCTGGCAAACTAACTCGCAACGAAGGAACATTATTGCAAATTCTCCACGCCCTGAATAGGAGGTATTGCTACCGGAGGCGTATCCAAGCATACTTACCTTACAATGATTAAAACTAACATACTGACTAATCACTTTTTGGTCGCCATGCCAAACCTCGTTGATTTGAACTTTACCAGAGCGGTTGTTTATCTCTATGAGCACACCAAAGACGGCGCCTTGGGAATGATTATTAATCAACCTCTCCAAATTAACTTGGGTAGCGTGCTCAATCACCTTGATATTTCAGTCACAAAAACAGAGCTTGCTGACTATCCTGTTTTTATGGGCGGCCCGGTAGGCCAAGAGCATGGCTTTATCATTTATGATCAAGAAGCTAAGGGCCCCAATGATGCTAAAGAGCTCCTTGTATCGGCATCAAAAGAAATGCTACAGGAGATTGCGGCTGGCAAAGGACCAAACGATTTTATTATCACATTAGGCTATTCCGGCTGGGAGTCTGGGCAGCTCGAGAGGGAAATTGCTCGAAATGACTGGCTAATCGTCCCTTATAACCGCGATATTTTGTTCAAAACCCCGATAGAAAAACGCTGGCAAGACACGGCTGCTTTGATTGGGGTTGATATACTCCACCTTTCCGATCAGGTGGGGCATGCCTAAACACAACACCTTGCTGGGCTTCGATTTTGGTATGCGCAGAATTGGCGTTGCGGTCGGACAAATGATCACTCGAACTGCCAACCCGGTGGCTGTCTTAAATGCACGCGATGGTGTACCCAATTGGGAACATGTTCAAGAGTTGATAGATACCTGGAATATTGATGCGATCGTGGTGGGAATTCCCTTGAACATGGATGGATCTAAACAACCGGTGACTTTCGCAGCACAACGATTCGCGAACAAATTAAGCTCTCGATACGGTTTGCCTGTATATACAGTTGATGAAAGATTAACCACCCTTGAAGCTAAGCGTCACCAGCAAAAAGAACTTGACAGTTACGCTGCGAAGCTTATCTTAGAACAATGGCTACGTGAACAGGACTCATAACATGTCCCATACGAATACGTTACAGCATCTTATCAGCATGAAGTCGCTAGATCGCGACATGATCGAAGCAATTTTAAATAAAGCTGAATATTTTCTACACGATGCAATCCCCAATAACAAAGTAACGGATTCGTTAAAAGACCGAATCGTTGCTAATTTGTTTTTTGAGCCCAGTACGCGCACGCGCAACTCTTTTATCATCGCTGCTAAGCGATTGAATGCGACCGTCGTACTGAATCCACATTTACCACACTCCGCCGTCGTCAAAGGCGAGTCATTATTGGATACAATCTGGACATTCGAAGCCATGGGCGTCTCTGATTTTATCATTCGCCATGCCGAAAACGGCCTTCCCGAGTGGGTTTCACAAGAGTTAAAAACATCTGCGGCCGTCATCAATGCTGGCGATGGGACCAACCAACACCCCACCCAAGCCCTCATTGATTTACTTACAATTCGTCAACACAAAAAATCCTGGGAATCATTGACCGTCACTATCATTGGAGACATCATTCATTCACGTGTTGCACACTCATTAATCGATGGATTAACCCTAATGGGCGTTGCGCAAATTCATTTAGTGGCGCCCCCGAAATTATTACCTGATCACGAACTTCCTGAAAATATTCTGACCTTTAATTCATTAGAGGATGGCATTAAAGATAGTGATGTCATTGTCACCTTGCGTATACAAAAAGAACGCCATGAAAAACTCGATGACTCAGAATTTAATTCTTTTCGTGAACATTTTTGCCTCACTAAACAAAAATTGACCTTGGCAAAATCAAACGCAATCATACTCCATCCCGGCCCTATGAATCGCGACGTTGAAATCGCTTCAGAAGTGGCTGATAGCTCGCAATCCGTTATTTTAAAACAAGTTCATAATGGGATTGGTATTCGCATGGCCGTTTTTGATCTTCTTCGCACATGAAAATAAAATATTATTTTCCTCTTTTTGTGCATTTGTCTCTGGATAACTTATCCACAGTTCTATAGAATATGACACCTAAATTTTTTCAATGGATGAAATCTACAAAGGACTACCACC